>LVAE01000065.1 GCA_001603905.1 Fibrobacterales bacterium Fibro_02 | reverse complement strand
GTTACGTGCGCTATGTTTCGCAAGACTCCATTCAATGGCGACATCAGCAGATGGAACGTGTCGAATGTAGAGGATATGAGTTTTATGTTTCAACGCTCACAATTCAATGGTGATATTAGCCAGTGGAATGTGTCGAACGTGAGAGATATGGAGCGTATGTTTAGCGAATCTTCATTTAACGGTGATATCTGTAATTGGGATGTATCGCATGTGACAGATATGAGTTTGATGTTTAATGAATCTCAATTCAATGGTGATGTCAGCAGATGGGATGTGTCTAACGTTACAAGTATGAGAGCTATGTTTAGAAAAACTCCGTTTAACGGCGACATCAGCCAATGGAATGTGTCTAATGTAACGGATATGTGCTCTATGTTTAGCGGGTCCCAATTTAACGGTAATATCAGTGGTTGGAATGTGTCGCATGTGACGGATATGTGCTGCATGTTTTATGACTCTCGTTTCAATGGAAACATTGGCCGTTGGAATGTATCTAATGTGAAAAATATGAATTCAATGTTTTCTCGTTCTCAATTCAACGGAGACATCAGCAGTTGGAATGTGTCGCGTGTGAAAAATATGGACTTTATGTTTGCCAACTCTCCATTTAACGGAAACATCAGCAGGTGGAATATGTCGAAAGTGGTTAGTAAAGAGTATATGTTCGGCAGTGATTATGATTTTTAACTAACACTATATATAATACTAAAAGCCCGCTGGCGTTCATTCGTACCAGCGGGCTTTTTTTATTCCGGCTGTTCAGGCCGGGATGTTGCAGGGGAGTTTTACCCCAAGTATGTCAGTCCCTTGTAATTGAACTTCACGATATCGATGTTCATATCGGCCTGGTCGATCAGCTTGTCCTTCCATTCACTCATGGGGGTGTCACTTGCGATGAGTTGGTTCAGGCGCTGGCCGAATAGAATTTCTTCGCGGGTGATGGTTGCCGCGTCGGAGCGGGTGCAGTCGTTGATGTGCGCTTCGATGGGGTTGCTGATGAACATCGACGAGAAAAATCCGTTGAGGTTGACACTCCTGGCGAACGATGATGCGTAACACCAGATTCCGATGACGCGTTTCGCCTTAATGTAGCGTACGTTCCTTTCGGAAACGAGAAATTGTTCGCCGTGCATTTGCGGTGACAGAAGTCCGCTGGGGTAGCCGTGGCCACATAATATAAGTGTGTCTTTTTCGGCGAGAATGGCGGAATCTACTTTTTTGGCCCAGGGACCGTTGTGGTTGTTGACCTCAACGACTTTCACATTCGGGAGACCTTCCCAGATGTGCTTGAGAACCAGAGTGTCTGTGTCGCCCATGTTAGAAAAGATGACTGTACATGAATCCATAATAATCTCCATTTTTTTTCTATATCGTTATAAATGGAGATTTTGTCTAAATGACAATTCCTGACAATTAGCCCCCTTTACAAATATGGCAATTTTTACTATATTTATCTAGCTTATGGGTTTGGTATTTTAATTTTTTAATAAAAATTTCCGCTTTTTAATTTATCTGAAATTTGAAAATTTCGGGGTTTTACCACTATATCTACTCAAAACCCCTTAAAATTCTCAAAAATTTTTTCAAAAAAAGTTTTTTTAAGGAGATCCATTATGGAAATGACAAACACCACTATCAACCGTTCTTTTCAGCGCTTCTTCGACGAAGACAGGGAAATCGTCTACAACCTGTTCGATGCGTTTATTGCAAAGACCATTCTCGAAGGTAAGGCTATAGATTTCTCGAAATACGCTGTTGACTACTATGGTCAGGTTGAGTTCGCTACACTCGAAGACGAAAACGGTCAGCCGATTTTGTTTTCGGAACTGCTCTGCGGTAAAAAGGGCGATGGCGACTATAAAAAGTGCGTCGAGTATATCATCAATGCTCCGGCAGCCGATCTGAGGGAACTCCTCAAGAATGCCGATTGGAAGGCCGCTCATAAGGGAGAGCTCGTTTTGGTCGCTCATCTGCACTGGCTGTGGTCTCTGGGATTGTCTGGGGTCAAGACGTCTTGCGGTAAGTTTGGCAAGTATGCCGATATTAAGGAGGACTGGACGGGCGCTCTGAATGCCTATAATTTGGAGGATGGCCTGTGGTATGCTCATGTTTCTGCGATGGGCCTGAAAAAGGAGCTGCTGCTGGTCTATTCTATTCTGCATCGTTTTATGACTTGGCCGAATAAGCCGGAATTCAAGAATGTAGACGAAATCAAGTCCGCTATGGTTGACTTCGTCTTCAAAACGCGAATTGATTTGAACGCACCGGTTCGAAACGGCATGCTGCATCTGTGCGATCCTGACAAGTATATCAATATCTATGATTACGAAATGAAAATGGAATGGATTGAGCATCATTCTTCGTTGCTGCGCTATTATAAGTCGAGCGAATTCAGTATGCTGCAGGAACAGGATAGTGTCTACTATTCTAAGCGCATTGGTCGCGCGGACGAAAATATTGTCTACCGTGCGGAGCGTACCGAGGACAAGATCCGTTACATTATGGATCGACTCTGCGGTGTGGAAATGGGGTAGCCGCCCCTTTTTCTCTTGTTTTTTCTCGAAAAAATTATATATGTTTCAAATGAGAGGTCAAAATGGACGATTCAAACAATATTAATGCTATAATGTTGGGACGATTTGCTGTTCCGGGGCAGGAGATGGTCTATAAGCTGTTCGATGCTTTTTTGTCGAAGACCGTTTTGGAAGATCGTCTGATTGACTTCTCGAAACCGCCCATTGAACATGACGATGGCTCTGTTGAATTTGAAGCTTTGAATGCTGACGATGGTGCCTCGCTTCCGTCTTTTTCGCAGTTGATTTTGGGGCAACCGGTTGCCTCTGTGTACGAATTTCTGGACGAACCGTTGCTTGAAAAGCCGGAGGAGCCGACTAAGCCGAGAGATTTGAATCCGCCGGAAAGGCCGGGGGACTATAAGGAAATCAAGGTTCCCAAGCGCAAAAAGAAGGATACGGACGAAGAATTCCAGGCAAAAATGCTCAAATATGAGCAGGATGTCAAAGAACGCGATGAAAAGAATCGGGTTCGTATGGAAAATTTTGAAAAGAGGTATAACGAATACATGGAGCGCCACGGCTCCCGTCTGAAGGAGTATGAGAAGCTTGCTGCGCAGTATCCGGAAAAGTTGACGGCCTATCAGGAATGGCATAATTCGTTCATCGAAAAGAACAAGGTCTATTTGATGATTGCGTTCCATCTTTATTGGCTTTGGTCTTTAGGGGCGAATAATGTTGCTGTCGGTTGTGGTCCGTATGGAAAGTTGATGGAACTTGAGACTCCTGCTTACCCTGATATGGGGTTGTGGAAAGTTCAGGTGCTTGGAATGCGGAAGGACTTGAAGTTGATTTATTCCACTTTTGAACGTATCTTGTCTTGGCCGAAACGCCCGAAGTTCAACACGGTGGCCGAAGTGAAAGCGGCCTTGGTCAATTTCGTTTTGAAAGTCAGGAAAGATTCATCGGCGCAGGTTCGCAATGGGCTTCTGCATCTGTGTAATCCGGAAAAGTTTACGAATATGTATACTTACCAGGAGAAGGTGGAGTTTGTGTTGCAGCATGATTCCGCTCTTCAGGGGTATCACGCGAGCGATATGGCTGAAATGAACCGAAACGATTCGGTCTTTTTCTCCAAGAAGAATGTGGGTGGCAAAAAGTTCGATGGCGATTACCAGGGACTTCGAACTGAAGAAAAAATCAGCCATATTAAAGGATGATGCTCGCACAAGTTGCGGGTGAAATTGGAATACGAAAAAAGCCGTCGGCGAAAATGCCGGCGGCTTTTATGCTATGTCCGAACATTTTAGAATCCCATCCTTCTTTTATTTTCTACTCCTTCCTTCGCGTCGATTTCACGTTCGAGAGCTTTTGCGATGCGGTCGGCGGTGAGCTTTTGCGCTGGCATGTAACGCAACTGGTTGTATACGGCGCCGAAGTCGCCCGGAGCGAGATTCGTCATGCGTTTGACGTACTCGGGGCATTCGAGCTTCGGGAAGAATGAATCCCAAACAGTTTCGATACCTTCGCGGGTGAGATAGTCGAACTTGACCTTGATGGCGAACCGGCGACGGGATGCGTTATCGAGACGTCCGTTGAAATTTGTTGCGGCAATGAAAATGCCGTTGAAATTTTCCATCTGCGTCAGTAGTTCGTTGACCTGCTGCACTTCGAAATTGCGCTCGGCATTGTTGCGGTCGCTGAGAAAACTGTCCGCTTCGTCGAAGAAGAGTATCGCCTTGCTTTCTTCTGCTTCGCTGAATGCTGCCTTGATGTTTGCTTCAGTTTCGCCGACGTACTTTCCGAGCAGATCGCTTGCTCGCTTGATGACCAGATTCCTGTTCAGACTGCGGGCGAGATAGCGTACGAACTCGGTCTTGCCGGTACCCGGAGCGCCATACAGGAGAATGTTTAGCGACTGTGCGGCGGAACTCCCGTCGAGATGGTCCCAGATTCCGTTAAAATTCGTGGCGATTTCCAAAATGTCATCGATATTTTGGTCAATGTTGAGTCCGGAGAGTGTGTATGCGGGGGCGTGTGTTGTCTTGTCGCGGGTGTTGTCGCAGGAGATGTTCAGCAGATTGGCGTGGGCGTCGAGCGTCCTGCGGATAATGTCTACGGGATTGACTTTTTTCTGCTTTGCCGCGGGAATGGCGTTCTGGACGGCCTTGGTGTAGCCGCCTACGGTCACGGGGTATTCCGCGGCAATGGACTTCACTTCTTCTTCGCTGATCAGATGGGGAACATGGAATGTTTCCAGCACCGATTGCAACTGTACGGCGCGCTTATCTGCCGTGAAATTCTGGAATTCCATCGAATAGTCAAAACGGCGACAGGTGCTTTCTTCGACATGGTCCATGGAGTTTGAAATCCAGATGATCGGGGTGTGGACGTCTTCCATGAGCATATTGAGCGCACCCTTTTCAAAACTGTTCAGCATCTGGTCCGCTTCGTCGACCAAGATGATGGTTTTCGCATTTTCGTTGTTGATGGCAATGAAACGGATAGCGCGCACACGGCGACGGAGTATGGTGTCGGAAAGATTGGTGAGATCGTTTCCGTAACGTTCGCTCTTGTCGCTTGTCTTGGTGACATACATCGGAAGCCCGACTTCCTGGGCGAGCGCTTTCGCGAGTTCCGATTTTCCTGTACCTGCACGACCGTAGAATAGAATGTTGAGAGGCTTCTTGTAGTCGTGATTCTTGAGCAGATACACGAGTGTTTCTGCTTCGGGGCGATCCTTGGCGAGTGTCTTGAACGGAATCTTGGGGGCTTCGGCCATTTCGACGTTGCTAATCCTAGTGATTTCGCTTTGTCCATTCAAATGGAAAATGATGTCGCGTTCGAGATCGACTTCTTCGTTAATGAGACCGAGCTTTGCGAGGAGCGATTCGCCGTTGAGCAAATCGGACACTCTCTGCTTGGAGAGTCCGGTCGCGACAGAAATCAAATCGAAGTCCTTTTCCATATAGCGGCTGCGGTTTCCCGTGGAGGGGCCCTTCTTTTTAGAGGAGACGTCCATTTCGTCGTATTCCTGCAGCCAGAGATATAGGATGACCTCGATTTCGTCATCCTGCAGGTGAGACAAATTCTGCAATTTTTCGATTCGGGCCATTGTGGCGTCGTTTTCGGCGACACCCTTGTTGAGCTCGTTCCACGCGAATTTCAGGAACAGCGGAATGACGGTGTTCTTGAATTTTTTCCATTCTGCTTCCGAGAATACGTCGTGGGTGAGATTCTTAATGTTGTTGATGCAGTGCTTCACCTCGAAGTGATAGTCCGCATTCGGGTACTTCTTTAAAAACTGACGACCGTGGGGACCGCAGTAATTTACCCTGGATGCGACGGCGGCGGGTAATCGCAGATTTTCCTCTTCGATCTTGGCGAGTGCGTAGACGAGTTCGGTCTGCGTCTCAAAATTCATAAGAGTGACGATCGGCTCGATATTCAGATAGTCGGAATCCGCCTGCAAAAAACGGACCCAGTACTCCATAATTTTGAGCAGAGCGAAACTCGGCCCCTCGCTTTCTGCGGGGGCTACTTTGCGGTTGAGTTGTTGGGCGATGTTTTGGAAATAGTTTTTCTTATTCATGAGTTACCTTTTTTGAAAAAAAAATTTGGAAACTCATACCCGGTTTCGAGAGGGTACAATATCCCCAAAAATTTTTTCGTGGGGTCTCAAAGAATTTTATGGAAAATTTTTATTGAAAATTGATAAATGCGCAATTTCGGTGCGCGACCATACTCCATATATAGTAAATTTTGGCGTTTTTGTCAACTGTTCGCCGTTTTGGAATGTTTTCTTGACAAATGGAGTTGCCGAAACGATTAAATAATATATATTTAGGTTGAATGGATTTTCAAGGAGAATTTATGAACAAGTTTATTAAGGCTTCTCTTGTTGCTGCAATGCTTGCTGCCCCGATCATGGCCGACGAAGAATTCGGCGGTATCGGCGTGACAATTTACCAGACTCGCGACGGTGTCAAGGTGGCGGAAGTTATTCCGGGCACTCCCGCCGCCGAAACCAAACTTCAGGCCGGCGACGTGATTACTGCCGTCGACGGTGTGAGCCTCAAGGGCAACGACATCGAACAGTCCAAGTCCATGCTCCGCGGTCAGGTGAACAAGCCGCTCGAAATTACTTATACGAGCGAAGGTGAATCTTATACGACGGTCATCCGCCGCGCCCAGATTACCGTGAAGGACCTGGAAAGCGAAAAGGTGGAATCCTGGTACAAGAAGTCCGAGTTCAACGCTCAGGAACTTGAAACCTATGCTGCCGCTACCGAAAGCAATAGCAAGCAGCTCGTCGCCGTGCTCCAGCAGGGCTCGCTGGTCGCTACCGACAAGAAGGTGGATGCCACAAACCTGAACGGCATTTATGTGGAACGCGCGAATGAATTCGCTCCCAAGGCGAGCAAGCAGCTGAATAAGCCAGCCTCTTCCTCGCTCAAGGGCTTCAACCGCAAGTCGATCAGCTTCAACCTGTCTTCTGCAGGCAATGCTGTCATTACGATCTTGAACTCCGATGGTGCTGAAGTGGCTACCCTCCGCGCCGACAACGCCCAGCCGGGCTTCAACACACTCCGCTGGAACGGTGAAAATGTCCCGAGCGGTCGCTACCTGGTTCGCATCGACCACAACGGCTCTGTCTCTGGCAAGAACGCCGTTCTGAAGTAGTTGATCGCCTTTACTTGCTGATTAGTCGCTATTGATGTAGGCTCCCGACGAAGTCGGGGGCCTCATTTTTGTACGAACTGCTGGGATGGTGTTGTTGGAGGGGCTTTTTGGAAAATAAAAGACCTGTTTTTGGCGGGGTGTACCTATAAATCGGTCTGACCACGGAGTTTTATAGGTACATTTTTAGAATTTTTGAATAAACTAACAACTCTTTGTAAGCCCTATTGTAAAGGAAATGAAATGTTGTACCTATAAAAACCGGAATCTTGAGCTGTTTATAGGTAAAAAAAGATGACGCAATGCTCATGGCGAGTTTGTACAAAGTAACATCGTACCTATAAATGCTGTCATTTGGCTGCGTTTATAGGTACGATGTTGGAAAAATGCCCTTTTGGAGGCCTCCAAGAAGCTCTTTCTTAGGGAACAAAGTGTTTTTTGTTGTTTTTAATGGTTTCCTATTTGCTACATTATGCCGCAACGTGATTTTATCTGGAACCCATCGTATTCTGTGGGCCTTTTTGGCATTATGGATTGTGTCCATCGCCGCTCCGACCGCCTTCGGCCAGGAGATGACCCGCTTTGAACTCGAAGAACGGGTGCAGGAAGAAGAGGACACGACCGAGGTCGACTGGATGAATGACACGACCGGTGTCGACACGATCGAGTACCGTGCGGTGGACCTCGTTTACGATGTGGACAAGTCGACCTTTAACTTGAACAATAGCGCTCAGCTCAAGTACCGCACGGCGACCCTGGATGCCGATACGATTATGTTTGACCAGGAGAACAGCATCTTGGCGGCGAGCGGTGATCCGGTCCTTCGCGAAACCAAGAATCCGTCGCTTTCGGGCATGCGACTTAAGTACAACATGAAAAGTCGCATCGGTGAAATCTATTATGCGACCAC
The DNA here is from genome assembly GCA_001603905.1 of Fibrobacterales bacterium Fibro_02. Taxonomy (GTDB): domain Bacteria; phylum Fibrobacterota; class Fibrobacteria; order Fibrobacterales; family Fibrobacteraceae; genus Fibrobacter. The sequence goes on along the minus strand of LVAE01000065.1, from coordinate 13,097 downwards.
TTATCAGGACAACCAGCAGCTGAACGGCATGGAAGTGCGCAGGCTTCCGGACCAGCGAATTCAAATTGCGCGCGGTGACTTTAGTACCTGTAACGACTCGACGCACCAGCACTTTTATTTTTACGGCCGCCGTATGGTGGTGAAGCCCAAGGAAACCATTACCGCGCGTCCGGTGGTGTTGAACATTGCCGATGTGCCCGTGGCGGTGCTCCCGATGATTGTTGCTCCCTTGAAGAGCGGCCGCAAGTCGGGTCTTTTGACACCTAAGTTCGGTGGTGACCAGAAGCAGGGTTACTACATGAGTAATATCGGCTTCTATTATGCACCGAACGACTACTGGGATGCGACGGTCAAGGGTGACATTATTGAAGGTGACGAAGCTCGCTTTGAACGTTCGACACTCACGGGTGAAGTCCGCTACAAGAAACGCTACGTGCTCGATGGAAACCTCTCCTATACGGCGTATCTTGAAGAGTTTGATCTGGGAAATAGTGGGTACGACATCCGCTTTACGCATAACCAGAACTTGACTCCCGACGGCAAGCAGACCTTGAGCGGTTCGGGCTCGTTCGTTTCGAGCCAGAGTATCCGTAAGGACAAGGCGCTTGATGCGGAAACCATCCTGAACCAGCAGGCGAACGCTCAGCTGACTTATTCTGGAAAGTTCGGTACTAACAAGAGCCTGACGATTAAGGCGCGGCAGAGCCACAACCTGGTGACCGACATGATGGAACGCGAAATTCCTGATATCCAGTACCGTATGAGCGGTCAGCTTTTTACCTTCGAGGTCGACGAGGACGAGGAAGCCTACGAGGACGGTTCGTTTATCAGCTACATGGAAAAGTTCAACTATAGCTTCAACAACCGTTTCAACTATTACACCAAGCGGGCGCGCGACACGGTGAATGCGGTCGATACGACGGCTGAATATGTGGGCTACACGGGAACATATTCCTTGGATTATTCGGGTTCGCTTTTCGATGTCATCAACATTACGCCGCGTGCAAGCTTTACGGGCTACTGGACGGGAACGGGGTGGATCAATCCCGAGGATTCGCTGAAGTACCGCAAGCGATACATGAGCCTGGACCCTGAACACGATGAATATGGCCAGGTGGCCTACAACCATAATTACAGCATCACGGCGGATACAAAGCTTTACGGTATTTGGGTCCCTGAAATCGGACGGTTTACCGGGGCACGACATGTGCTTTCGCCGAGCGTGTCCTATACGTATGCGCCTGAAATTGATACGGTGAAAAAGTTCGCTCCGCATCCTCTCTTGGGACAGACTCCTTACCAGATTGAACAGAAAACCGTCGGCTTTGGCCTCAATAATGATTTCGACATCAAGTACCTGAAGGTCGTGGGGCATGCGGCCGATACCACCAAGGGCGATACGGCGAAGGCGGTTGAAGACCAGTATGGGACTCGTCGCTTGCTCACCACTCGCCATAACGTCTCGTATAACTTCGCGGCAGATTCCCTGCAGTTTTCCGATATTACCTCTTCGTTCGGTTTTCAGATTCTGCCCGATTACCTGTTTACGATTAATACGCGGCATAGCGTTTACCATAAATTCACGGACGAACCGAACAAGGTGCAGATGCCTGAACTGATTTACTGGGGCTACGATTTTTCGAAACGCTTTAGTTGGAGTGGTGATTTCAACGGAGGCCTTCCGTCGCAGATGGGCAAGTACGAAATGCTTAAGTGGACCTTCGGTTTTGATTACAGCTATAGCTTTAGCAGTACCCGCGTAGCGAAGGACTTGTTCCAGGATCGTGTGACGCATTCGACGGGAATCAGCGCGAGCCTGCAGCCGACACGCAACTGGGAAATGACTTATAGCACTCGCTACAACTATAACGAAGGCCGCTTCGTGACGCATAGCTTTACCTTTAACCGAACGCTGCATTGCTGGCAGCTTGACTTTAGTTGGACGCCTACGGGGCCTGCCGCGGGCTGGAGTTTCTCGATTTACGTGAGGGATTTGCCGGATATCAAGCTGAACGCGGGTAGTACGGAGACGAATTAGCGATGAGGGTGCACCTGCGGTGCTTTGAGTAGTGAGGGCGGTCGCAGAAAGCTCCCTCTGAGTAAAAAAGGATGCTATGATGGGAAAAACGAAAGTGATTTTAGCGAGTGGGTCGCCGCGACGCAAGGAAATTTTGCAGTTGATTGGCGTTGATTTTGAGGTGGTGGTTTCGAACGAAGAAGAAAAGCCGACTTCGACGAATCCCCTCGATTTTCCGAAAGAAAATGCGTCGATCAAGGCGCTTGCCGTTTCGCGCAAGATGCCCGCTGAAATTGTTCTCGGCTTTGATACGCTCGTGTTTCTGGATGGAGAGCCCCTCGGAAAGCCTCACTCCGAGGCGGAGGCGCTGGGGATGCTACGAAAGTTGAACAATCGTTCGCACAAAGTAATTACCGGTGTCGCTGTAGCTCATGGAGGGCAAATTCTCAAGGCGGAATGCGAGGAAACAGAGGTCATTTTTAGAAACTGTTCCGATCAGGAACTCGAAAAATATGTAAATTCTAGGGACCCGATGGATAAGGCTGGCGCCTACGGAATTCAGACTGGAGGCGCAAGGCTTATCAAGGCAATTCGGGGGTGTTATTACAACGTTGTTGGGCTCCCTGTGGCGAGGATGCTCCAGATGTTGAATGATTTGAAGGTAGAGGTATAATGTCGAATCCGGCAGAAAAAAGCCCCGATGAAAAGCTGGGCGCGTTTATTGCAAGAGTCCGCGAAGAACGCGGCATGAGTGTCGAAGAACTTTCTGCGGCGACCAAGGTGTCTGTCGCTTATATCAAGTCCATTGAAGCCGGGGACTGGAAGGCCTTCCCGGTAGCGGCGTACGTTCGCGGTTATCTGCATTCCATTAGTAACAAGTTGAATTTGAATCAGCAGCAGGTGCTCAAGGCCTATGTCGCCGAAAGCGGTGCCCCTGTTGACAATGATTTTGAAGATGTCTCGAATGACCAGAAGCTTGCTCCCCTCAATGAAGGCGAAAGCAAGAAAAAGAACCTGGTTGTGCCCGTGGTGCTCGTGCTTCTCGTACTGGCATTCCTAGTTGCGTCTCACTTCCTTGATTTGGAATCTTTGACGACGAAGCAGACTAGCGAGCAGCAGCCCTCTGAAAATGTTCCGGCCGCAGTCGAAGATTCGATGACTCAGGAAATTCCTGATGGTGCCGAAGCGGTTCCTGCCGATTCTGTGGCGAGCGATTCTGTGGCCAAGGATTCCTCTGCAAACCGTTTTGATGTCAATGCGACGGTGAGCCAGGCGGTGGTAGACGAAGCGGTGAAAAAGTCTGATTTGCCTGCATCTGCAACGATTTTCATTTCTTCGGATTCCAAGAAGGATTCTGTTGCTGTTGAAGAAGCTCCGAAGACCAAGAAGACAAATTTCTTGCTGGTTGGTTCGGGCGAAGCTCTTTCCTGGGTGGGACTCAAGCGCCACGAAGATTCGAATTCCTTCCTTAAGGAAGCGAATATCTCTAAGGCGGGCGTCAAGATGGTGTACAACACGAACGATACTTTGTGCGTGACCATCGGCGAACCCAAGGCGATTGCTAAAATGTACCTGAACGGAGTCGAAACTCCGCTTCCCGAAATGAAGTTTGGCCGTGTGACGCGTTTCCGCGTGTTCGGTGGCCGTATCGTTAAATAATTGAGGTCCTTGTTTATGCGCAGTTCGACGATTTCTCGTAAGACCGGCGAAACCGACATTACGTTGTCCTTGAATCTGGATGATTCTACGCCTGGGCAGATCAGCTCCGGCAACGGATTCCTGGATCATATGCTTAACTTGTTCCAAATTCACGGAGGAATTCACCTGGATTTGACTTGCAAGGGCGATGTGCATGTCGATATGCACCATAGCATGGAAGACATCGCGATTGTGCTCGGCCAGGCTTTAGTGGAATGCCTTGGCGACAAGAAGGGAATCGAACGTTACGGTTTCTACTTCGTTCCGATGGACGAAGCCTTGAGCCGCGTGTGCATCGACTTTAGCAACCGTATCGGTTTTGTGTGGAACGTGAAGCTCCCGGCGGCCATGGCTGGCGGTATCGAAGCTTCGATGTTCGAACACTTCTTCAAGAGCCTTTGCGAAAACGCCCGCATGAACTTGCACGTGGAACTCTTCTACGGCAACGACAACCATCATTGCCTCGAAAGCATCTTCAAGGCGTTTGCCCGTGCGGTCGCAATGGCGATTGCCCCGAGCCGCAACGTGAAGGGCATTCCCAGCAGCAAGGGCGTGCTGTAATAATTAAATCTTCGGTACCCTGACTTTATCGCCGGCGTTCAAGTGCTCCAGCACGACGCCGGCGTTTACTGATTGTAGGGCCGAGAGAACGTAGAAGCGAGGGAGTCCTTGGACTCCGGCTCCGTAGGTGCGCTTCAGCAACTTGAACAGGTCGTCGCCTTCGTTTGCGGTGACCGTTTTGTATAAGCTAGCGTTGCTCGGGTCAGACTGCAACTTGGAAAGTGCTGTGGCAAATTTGTCAGCAAATGCTTCGGCGGAGTTGTCTGCTTTTGGTGTCGCAGCCTGTTTTGCGCCCGCAGACTTCCCTGCGTGGTTCGCCTTCGTGGAAGCTTCTTTTTTGCCGGTGACCGACCCTGGTAGTTTGAAGACGGGTACCTCGAAAACGTTCATGTTGATGTTCGCTTCTGCCTCGGCGTTCTTCTTGATGGGCTCCAGCGCGAGAATCGAGTCGAGACCTGCGACGTAGGCGCTGTCGGGCCATTCGGTAAGCGGCATCTTTTGGTCCGTCACGATGATTTTAGCCACGGGTGCATCGTTCCCGCAGGCGGTGAAAATCGCTGGAATTCCAATAAAAAGTGCCGTCCACAATGTCTTCATGCTCCCAAAAATACTATTTCCCTTGCCAAAATGGCCAAATTCTTCTAAATTTAGGCTCTCAAAATCAACTACTTCACAGGAAGTTTAAAAATGAAAGAAGGTATCCACCCTAACTATCAACCGGTCGTGTTCGTCGATGCGAATACGGGTAAAGAATACATCACCCGCTCCACGAAGTCTTCCGCCGAAAAGAAGACTATCGATGGTGTTGAATATAGCGTAATTTCTCTTGAAATTACGGCTGATACCCATCCGTTCTGGACGGGCAAGCAGCATCGCGTGGATACGGCTGGCCGTATCGATCGCTTCAACAAGCGTTTCGCTGGCAACATCACTGGTGCAAAGCGCAAGACCCGCAAGGCTGCGCCGGCCAAGGCTGAAGACGCCGAATAATTAAATTCAAATGGGGCTCCCTGCTTAAGTGAAGGGGGCCTTTTTTTTCAAAAGGATTCTCATGAAGAAGCAACTCTTTATTGGTGCAGCCGCTCTCGTGGCCATGGCTATGACCGGTTGCCAGAAGACCGGCACCATCGAAGGTGTCGTCCTTGATCCGTTTACGGGCAAGGCCGTTGAAATGCCGACCGTCTGGATGGATTCTACCGTCTTCGGAACGCAGAACCCGAAGTACCCGTACAAGGCTGATCTCCAGCAGGGTAAGTTCAAGTTCGAAAAGGTTCCCGTTGGCAACTACCTGATCAAGGCTCGCCGCTCCAAGTACATTCTCGGTCAGCAGAAGATTTCGACCGATGAACAGAACCCGAACCTCTCTGTGACTTTGTACGAATACAGCGACCAGGTCAAGCCGGGTCTCTACAAGAGCGGTACGACTGAAGGTCCTGAAAAGATCGATAACCAGTGGGTCGTGTACTCCACGAGCTGCAGCGAATCTGTTGCCGGTTACCGTTTGACCATGCCCATCAATACCGATGCTGGCAAGGTTCCGGGCAAGAAGGCCGATAAGAAGAAGAAGGCTGCTAAGGGTGCCGCCAAGGTTTCTAATCTCCCGGCTCCGCTGGCTGTGGACGCAGCGTTCAACGTGTTCTTCGTGAATGCAAGCTCCGTGACTTCTCCGCTCGTTGCTACGACCTATCCTGCTGTCGAAGGCAAGGTGGCTGACCATGCTGACTGCCAGGGCTTCGGTGCCGACGAAAAGACCGGTCTCTTTGTGGACAAGGCCAAGGGCACGACTCTGAACGTGGAATACAAGGCCGAAAACCTGTTCCAGGTGACAGGCAACCTCCCGAAGGGCAAGCAGATTATCCAGCTTTCCCAGGATGGCAAGACCCTGCAGACCTACTACTTCCTGGTGAAGTAATCAAGTCTCGCTTGAAATTTGAAAACCGGTTGCTTACGCAGCCGGTTTTTCTATTTGCTGATAAAGTCCTTGATTACAGGTCCTTGTATTGCGTGAGCCTTCTTCCGCAACCGAGGGCTGTGCGGATGAGGTTCTTGATTTGAACTTCGTGCTGGGGAAAGTCCACCGGATGTAGGGCGATGCGGGGGAGTCCTACGGGAATTTTTAGGACGATGTCGCCGAACTTGAAGGCGGCCTTCGTCATGAAATCGGGGATGCCTGCAAAGCTTGCGACGGGCGAGGCGTAGCGCTTGCCACGAGAGGTCACGAGCGTGAACCTGTCTTCGTAGAGCATCTTTTCTGCATGGACTTGCGTGGGCAGGAATTTGTTGCTGTACCAGGTTGGCGGAATGAATGCGGCGGGCTTTTCGGGTTTGTCAAAAAGCTTTTCCCAGGCGTCAAGTCCTGCGTGCAGGAGCCTGCTGGATTCGAACTCGCTGAGGCCCGCGAATTCCGCTTCGCCTTGGGTGAGGTTCATGGCGATGAGTCCGACGTAGCTGCGGCCCTGGCTGAATTCCGCCTTGTGCTTATAGCCGTGGAGCGCGAGCTCGAACCCTTCCGATTTTAGCTGGGCGAGTGTGGCTCGGAAATCCCGGACGGTGTTCGAAGGGGCGGTCTCGGTATCGGGGATGACCAGTATGCTGAACGGCGCTCCGGCAAGGTCCTTGAGTGTTTCAAGGATCGGGGTCACCTTCTGGTAATTCCAGACGCTGAAATCGTGAAAGCAGAGAAGAAATTTACGAGCCATGCTATGGAAAATAGTAAAAGGTTGTGAGGTATGAGGCATGAGGTCGCTCGTAAACTCGCTTTGAGCTATGAATTGGCGCCAAAGGCGCGATTATTAAAGCCTCAAAGGCACGAAGTGCCGTGCTCAAACCTCAGAGGGCGTAGCCCGAGCCCGTTACCTATTTACTACATTTACCCTACTATGATTGAATCTATTATTCTCGGCCTCTTGCAGGGCCTCGCCGAATTTCTTCCCATCTCCAGTTCCGGTCACCTCGTTATCGGACACGAACTTTTAGGCATGAACGAAGCGGGCATGTTCTTCGACATCATGCTCCACGCGGGCACCTTGCTGTCCATCTTCGTTGTGTTCCACAAGAAGATTACCGACATCATCGTGGGCTGTATCCGCAGGAATCCTGAACAGCTCCGCGAAGCGGGCTACATCATTCTCGCGAGCATCCCGACGGCGCTCATCGGCCTCGGCTTCAAGGACTTGCTTGAAGGCCTGTTTGAAAATCCGCGTGCCGTGTGCGTGGCGGAGCTCTTTACGGGCATACTCCTGTTTAGTTCGCAGTGGGGTGCGACCGGTGCAAAGCATCCGGAAAACGAAGGTGTCAAGATGAACTGGTGGCGCGCGTTGGTGACGGGCGTTGTTCAGGGCATTGCGTGCATCCCGGGCATCAGCCGCAGCGGCTCTACCATTAGCGCGATGATGTTCATGGGCGTGAACCGCAAGTACGCGGGTGAATTCAGCTTCTTGATGAGTATCCCTGCCGTGGGAGGTGCCGCACTCCTCGACTGCATCAAGTGGATCAAATGCCAGTCGATGACTGGTGAAAGTGTTAAGCTTGCGCTAGACAATGCGGCGACACCGGAACAGGCGCAGGCCATTTCTGAAAAGGCGATGAAGTGCGCTACTGCAGGTGGCTTTACCCCCGAACTTCTGGTGGGCATGGTCGTGTCCTTTATCTTTGGCATTATCGCCCTCAAGTGGCTTATGACCTTCTTGCAGAAGGGCAAGTTCCAGCACTTCGCCTGGTACGTGTGGGCCGTGGGTATCTTCGGATTGATCTTTATCAAGTAAGATTGCGAAAGCGATTTGGATGTCGGGGCTCAAATCGAGCCCCTTTTTCTTTTATGCCGAACGGTCTTTTGTGAGCGACAAGCGCCTCGTATTAACGAGGCGTGGTTGCGACCTTTGGACACTTGGCCTTTTTAGGCCTTAGTGTACATGGCCACCTTTAGGTGGGAGTGAGGCGATATCGTAATCTTGTTTATTCGGTAGAGCCGAACGGTCTTTTGTGAGCGACAAGCGCCTCGTATTAACGAGGCGTGGTTGCGAGAGTGAGGCGATATCGTATTCTTGTTTATTCGGTAGAGCCGAACGGTCTTTTATTGGCACGGTTCTTGCATTTTCTATAGCGAAAACAAGGCAAGACTGCTAAATTGTTTCATTTTGAAACGTTATGGTGGCCTAGACCGCTCGAAAATTAAACATCAAGCCTTCGCGAATAGAGCATTTCGCTGCCCAAACCTCAAAGGGGCAAAGCCCCGACCTCAAAGCGCAGCGACCTCAAAGCACGAAGTGCGACCCAAATAGGAGATCTATATGGCAACAGAGAAGATGGAATTCCAGACCGAAGTTCGCGACATGCTGAACTTGATGATCAACTCTCTTTACAGCAACAAGGAAATCTTCCTCCGCGAGCTCGTCTCGAACGCGGCGGACGCACTCGACAAGCGCCGTTTCCTCTCGCTCTCGAACGCAGACTTGCTTCCGCAGGGCACGCAGCTCCGCATCGATATCTCGGTGAACAAGGAAGGCAAGCGCATCGTTGTCGAAGACAACGGTATCGGCATGAACAAGGAAGACTTGATCAACTGCCTCGGCACCATCGCTCGTAGCGGTACCAAGAACTTTATCAAGAATTTGAAGGAAGGCGACAAGGGCAGCGTCGATTTGATTGGCCAGTTCGGTGTGGGTTTCTACTCCGTGTTCATGGTCGCAAAGAAGGTTGAAGTGTTGACCCTTAAGGCCGGCGAAACTCAGGGTTACCTGTGGTCTTCCGAAGGCACGGGTGAATTTGAAATTTCTGAAGCCCCGCGCGACAAGGTGGGCACCAAGATTACTTTGTACCTGAAGGACGACGAAGATGCGGTCGACTTCGCAAGCGAATGGAAAATCAAGGACATCGTTCAGAAGTACAGCGGCTTCGTGAGCTATGGCATCTACTTCCATCCGGAGCCGACCAAGAACGACAAGGGCGAACTCGAAGAAAAGCCCGAAGAACGTTTGAACGAGAAGCAGGCATTGTGGCGCCAGAGCGAAAAGGAAGTCACCGAAGAACAGTACAAGGATTTCTACAACGTCATCAGCCACGAAGCTGACGAACCGGCTGCCTGGAGTCACAGCCACGCCGAAGGTTCCCAGGAATTCTGGAGCCTCGTGTACATTCCGTCGAAGGCCCCGTTCAACATTTGGCACAACGACGCCTTGCACGGCCTCAAGCTCTACGTGAAGAAAGTCTTTATTATGGACGACTGCAAGGACTTGCTGCCGCCTTGGCTCCGCTTTGTGCGCGGCGTGGTGGATAGCGAAGACTTGCCGCTGAACGTGTCCCGTGAAATCTTGCAGAACAACAAGATTATCACCAACATTCGTAAGCACGTGATCAAGAAGGTGCTCGACACCCTGCAGAATATGGCCGACAAGGATGCCGCCAAGTACAACGCCTGGTGGCGCGAACTCGGCATGGTGCTGAAGGAAGGCTTCTACATGAACTGGGAACATCTTGACGAACTCAAGAAGTTGCTCCGTTTCGAAAGCACCAAGACCGAAGGCGACGCTCTCGTGGGCCTCGACGAATACGTGAAGCGCATGCCCGAAGGCCAGAAGGAAATTTACTACCTCATTGGCGACAAGAACGCCGTGAAGTCTAACCCGATGCTCGAAGCCTTCAAGGCCAAGGGCTACGAAGTGTTGCTCATGAGCGACGGCATCGACGAATTCATGATGTCTAGCCTCACCGAATTCGGCGACAAGAAATTCCACGACATCGCCCGCGGTGACGTGGACTTCGAAAAGACCGAAGACGAAAAAAAGGCCGAAGAAGCCAACAAGGGTATCTTCAAGGGACTCTGCGAAAACCTGCAGAAGGTCTTGGACGAAGACATCAAGGAAGTCCGAGTGTCAAGCCGCCTCAAAGATAGCCCCTGCTGCCTCGTGACCAGCGAAGACGCCATGAGCGCCCAGATGGAACGCATGATGAAGGCGATGGGCCAGAAGAACTTGCCGAAGAGTAAGCGCATTCTGGAAATCAACCCGACGCACCCGATTTGCGAAATGCTCAAGAAGAAGGTCGAAGCGAAGGAAGACCTGGGTGACTGGCCGAAGGCCCTCTACGGCCAGGCTCTGCTTGCCGAAGGCTCTCCGCTCCCGAACCCGGCTGAATATGTGTCCGCGATTACGAAGTTGCTGACGGCTTCTGTGAAGTAATCACGCGCTACGCGCCATTAAAAAAGACCGCGATTCAATCGCGGCCTTTTTTTATTGAACTCCGTTTGTGCGGAATATTTTGTCATCCTTGTAAATCAGAACTTCGTGGTTGCGAATGAATACTTTCGCCGTGCTTTGCCTAGTGTTTCCTCGGCGTTTATCCCCAAAATTTGTGAAGCTTGATTTTCCAGCACCAGTTGAATCGGAGTCAAGGGGCAAAAGCGGATAATTTGCATCCGGGAGACCGCCTGCGACAAGTCCATCCATTGTGATTGTCTCGAACGGAGTGGAATCCGGCGGCACGACCAACATCAGTTCTGCAATATGTATGGAGTTATCCGATGACGGCCACAAGTCATCGATCTCTATCTTGAGCAGGGTGTATTTTCCCTGCTTCCAAAACACATACTGCGGAGCCTCGTCTTCCTTAAATGCTCCCGTAGCAAGCTCCTGGAATTCTTCACCGTCGGTTGTTCCCGAAATCGTAAAGTTGTGCAGGAATCCGTCAGACATCTCGTCACCTTGGTACATGAGCCCGAAGGTTTCTGTTTCGGTTGAAACTAAAAATTCTGTCGGGAAAGAGTTGACGTTTGTAGATTTCCAAACGGTAGAAGGATTCCCGTCGCGGAGATTTTGAATTGAACTTTTGGAATCTGTAGAGGGAAGGTCTTCAAAAGTGTAGGAACCGCTCAAAACATAGTCCACGGCTGCATCTGGATTTCCCGGCATGACAAAAGCCCATTCATAACGCCCTTGGTCCGAAAGCTTCACGGTATCGTCGTTAACGACAAGTTCCTGCACCAGGCTATTATGGACATAATCCTTGATGCTTAAGAAAGAAAGTGTCCCTTCGTCTTCGTAATCGTCCCTTTGAATGCTAAAGAAATACTTCAACGGTTTTCTCAAGTCGTAGCCCGAAGAAATATCCGTAAGGTCATAGCCGAATTCCATTTCTTCTGAATGCACTCCATCTTTCCATGTCCCAAGCATCGGCCCCTTAAATCCGTCGTTTCGGAAATGATACAGATATTCCGTTTTCGATGGTGTATTTGCAGATGTATCCTGTGAAACGCCTATAGAGAGCTTGATTTTTGAACGATTCCCGTAAGACATGCGGACTTTTATGGTACGTTTTGGAGTATAGTCTTTGCGTAAATGCAGAACTTCTACGACAGGGGAGCGGCTTTCCGCATAGACGCTGTACGGCACGAGGAATCGTCCCTCATTCCCGAAGGAAAGGCCCCAACTGTTCTGAACAATCCATACCCCGCAATTTTCACCGAGGCAAATGCTGTCGTCGTAACCTACAATCGTCACCGAGTGGTTTGTTGCTCCTGGGAGCGACGTGGCGACAATCCAGGGCTCATCCTTGACCTTGATTGTATCCAGTGTCCAGGAATCGATATCGAAACTTGCTGCGGCAACTCCGCCTGCAGCAAAAGTTGTATCGTCCCAATGGTTGTAGAGCCATCCCTTGAGTGAATCGCGCCCTTCGGAGGTTGCAAGTGAAACAAAAGTCACACTGTCGATTCGATTGTGCATGGCGGCGTACCAACGCGAATACCCTTGCATCCAGCCGTAATCTTCGGCGACATTGCTCGAAGATTTTCCGTAGGTGTTGGAATAAAGAATTCCGCCATAAGTTGCAGCATCGGGAACCCCTACCTTTTGCGCAAGCAGGGCCTCGGATGCGTGCCCGGATGCTACGACTTGCCACGTAAAATATGCCGGCAAAAGGTTCGAGGAATCCGCAGGGACTCTGTAGTAGGCGTTCCGTTCATATCCGAGTGACATGGTGATGCGGGAAACCGATGCGCACGCACCGGATTCACCCTGGTCGTAACCCCGGAAAAAATAAGGTGTTGCAGAGTTGTCTACCGCCGAGGGAAAATTCGTTGCAAAAGCGAATCCCCAAAGTAATCCCAAAACAACTCCTGGAACAATGTGTCCATGGATCATTCTAACCTCAAAAAAAGCCCCCAGTGTGGAGGGGCTTCCTGAATTTATTGAAACGGTTTAATAGGTATCGTTGTCGTCTACCCAGTTGTAGTCAAACCAGAATTTGTAACCGGTATGGGGGGCATCGCCGCAGGTGGTTTGTGGGCATTCGTCGTTTGAGCCATCGTACTCAATGCCGCTCTGCCCAACAATGTATTTTGTCACGCCTTTTTTGGGGGCGTCACCGTCTTTACCGGTTCCAGTGCCACCCTTCTTCAGGACATCCGCCATTTTGGAATATTCCCAACGGATTCCCTGTATAGCGGTTTTGGTATAGCCATTTCTGTCAGCTATAGTCTTGAAGTTCAGGTACAGGCCTTCGCTGTCAATACTTGCTGTATGTTTGGTGGTGTCGGGCATTCTGTCATCTGCATCGCTTTTTTCGGTAAGGAATATCACGGCGTACCAAACTGTTTTTCCTGCGTGCCAGTCGTATCCATTCCACTTATATAGCTCCTTTGCTCCAACATCACTACCGGCATGGAGAGAAACATATGTGGTGATGTCTGAAACGCTTCCAGCTTCTGTCATCCAATAGTACTCGCCACCAAAGTCTTTCATCTGGTATTTGAGTGTAATTCGGCCTACGCTGCGCGAGTGCTTTTCCGTACCCTCGGAAAATACCATATCGTCTCCTTCCAAGGTAT
>LVAE01000106.1 GCA_001603905.1 Fibrobacterales bacterium Fibro_02 | reverse complement strand
TTAACCGGTAATGAATATGGTTGTTCATGAACCCACTATTAAAAAACCTACAAATCCAAAAAAGACCATTTTGATTCCACATTAGCGGCTTACAATGCAGAAAACAGTAAGCACATCATTCATAAGAACACAACTTTTGAACAGTTAGCTGAAGCAATAGGTGACTATATTGACGACAAAGATTATGAAATGCAGAATGTGCTAAACGATTATATTGATTATTGCCTCCATGATGGTTTAATAGCGAAAAGTGATTCCTGGAAATATCTTAGGATGCAACTTGCTGGAACAACATTTGACTTCAACACGGCAAACAAAGTCTATTACGATAAGGCTGAACGTGGTTTTAGAGCACACGACTATCTCGGATTGTACAAGAATAAAAGCATCAGGGCTATCGGAAAAATTTGCGCACGAATCCTTGCTGTCGAAGATGACTCTGGAACAATTCATTACGAAGCAGAATTTGGAGATATTACCGATGAGCGTATGAAATTGATTAAGGATTGCATAATTGATGGTGACACTCATGGTTATAACTTGCACACAATTAAGCATCGCTATTTCTTTGTAGAGAAATTCATCGAAACAGACTATAGAAAGATAACTAAACGACCTCCTATGGGGTCACGAATTTTTGACCTGTCACAAGTTCTATCACTAGAAGAAATGCCTACAGTAGAGCAGATTGCCGAACTTCTCAAAGATAAAAGTTGGACATAATTTTTGGTGTCTTTTGCGATAATTAGGCGTTGCAAGCTGCAACGCCTTTTTCGTATCTAGTTTACGGGCTGATGAATGAAATGGCCCTTGACAATTCCCACGACATTTTCCTTGACGGCGACCATATCTGCCGTATCGGCAACATCGCCAAAAAGGTTCGTCAGGCTGTTCTCTGTCTGTTAAAGACGGAAGAAGGGGAAGCGTTCACCAACATCGAACACGGCGTTCCCTGGCTTGAAAAGATAGCCGGTTTACCCATTTCACACCTTGACGTAGCCCAGCGCATCATACGTGAGAAAATCGAAGCGGTCAAGGGAGTAAAATCCGTAATCGCGATAGACCTCGCGACAGACGGAAGAAACCTTACTGGAAAATTCAGCGTCCAGAGCATCGACGGCAGAACCATCAACGGGGACTTCTAGCGATGGCGATAAACGCAGTCATTGTGGACTCTATATCGGGTATCTCCATCAAGAGCTATCGCGAAATCCGTCAAGCCATCGCCACCAGCTTTACGGAGGTGTTTGGCGCCTCTATCAACCTGGAGCCATCCTCTCCCGACGGCATGTTCGTTGACCTGCTTGCATACATGTACACGGAGCTTGCACAGGTGATACAAACAGTAGGCGCGAACATCGACGTTTCGACGGCGACGGGAACATTCCTGGATATGCTCGCCTCTATCGCGGGACTTGCACGAAACGAGGGAGAAACGGACGAATCCCTAAGACAGCGCATAGAGACGGCGACTTTCGACGGCCTGGCGACTCCCGACGGAATGACGACCTACCTGAAAGAGAACATCACAGACGGCATCACCTTCAAGGAAAACACGAAGAACGAGACCGTCAGCGGAATCCCCGCCCATTCTTTCGTGGTGTTCGTTCCGGTCACTTTTAGCACCGAGGACATTGACCCGTCCGATAAGGACTGGCAGGCAATTCTCGACGACAGCACACGCGCCCACACCGTCCAGAATTTCATCGCACAAAAGATTTGGAACTGCAAGCCCGCAGGCATTCAGAGCTACGGAAACAACAGCGGCGAGGCTCGCGACGTAAGCGGCTTCTTGCAACAGGTCCAGTTCAGCTTCATCCAGGGCGTTTCCTACCTCGTTCGCATCGACTTTACTGTCTATGACGAAGAAACCTTGCCATCGGACTATGAACAGGTCATAAAGAATGTCGTCTGCGAATGGGCCAAGAAGGAATACACTTCGGGAAAGGACTTAATACCGCAAAGAATCAGCGCCCCCATCTACAGCAATGTTCCGGGCATCGAGTCCATCACGGTCACGGTCGCAAGCGTGGACAATCCACGCCACTGGACAGACGAACGCGTCCCCATAGACGAAGACAAGATTGTTTCCATCACGGCAGAAAACATCACGGTCACGCTCGTAAGCTAGGAAATCGCCATGCAGCACATCACGGACTTATGGCAGCATATCCAGCACCTTGTAATCACGCAGTACAGGGACTCCACAAACCTTCTCTCGCTCTTGAGGAAAGTCTTTTCCAGTTTTCAGGATTTGGAAGATAGTGCGTTCAGGCTTTCCAACTTCGCGAACATCGACGAGGCGGAAGGTGAATGGCTAGACCTTATCGGAAAGTTCCGCAACATTCCGCGACAACCCGGCGAGACGGATGAAATGTATAAGGCGCGTCTCAAGATTTCCTTCAAGAAAAACTCCGCAGGAACGCCGAACAATATCATTGAAAACGCCCGTGACCTTTCGGGCGACCCTAACCCGCATTTCCTTGACGAATGTCCCGCCATCTTTTTCGTCTATACGCCGCGAGGCAGGCAGCTTCGACGCCGCGTACTTCAAATGCTGGCGCCTGCTGGCGTTCTCGCGCTCCCTGCTGCGGGATTGAAGCTGGCTGGTTCAAATAGGTTCCTCGCGACGGTGCAGCATCCGCAAAAGAAGATTGTGACCGTCGCGCTTGAGGAAAGCGTAATCGAGAACAACTATCTCACGACAGAAACTGGGCAACGGATAATGACCGAAGACGGCAAGTACATCGTCTTATAGGAGAATCCATGGCAGAAGAAAATACCACCATCCTAGAGCTGGACACAAGCACGTTCGAAGCCCTCAAACAGGGCGGGTACTTTGCCGTAAGCATCCTTGGCCATACCTACAAGGTTGCCTTGAGTGAACTGGAAGGAGTCGGAGCAAGTGACCACAAGGTCTGCGTCCAGCAGGGCGACGAGGCGGGATTTCTCGCCAATGTTCTCGTTCCCGACGGGGACGCCATCACTCTCACGCCCCTAAACGGCACTTTGCGAATAGGCGTGAACTTGACGGGAGAAAGCGACCCGAAGCTTGCGACGCTGCCGGAATCGGACATAGACAGCGAAACGAGCAACTACGGTTCATACCAGCTCAAGCAGGGCGCGGAAGAACTTGTCTGGGGCGACGTTGAGGGCGATACCTTCGACTACTGCAACGCCAAGATATACCAGAGCATGAGAATATCGGACGCCCAGGGTTCCATTTCAAAATGCACCATCGCGCTTGCAGGAACACTTGCATCGAACAACGCATGCCTCTGCATCGGCGTTTTTGACACGGAAGGAAACCTGCTCGGACACACGGGGCTGCGTCACTACGGCGTCGATTTCGACAGCTCGACGGAACTCTGCACTTTCGACATGACTGAAATGAGGCAGGGCGCCTTGACGATAAAGCGGAATACGCGATATATCGTTCAAGTTTGGTCTGTAGGAGTCCAGCTTGCCGCCAAGGACAGAACCAATTACAACTACCAGTATGACTACACGCTGCGTCAGAACCTGGAAACGACAGTCGGCAACAAGATTTATTTCGTTGACCCGCTGAACGGCATTTTCAACACAGCGAGCAAGATTCCTTTCGTCTCGTTCGGCGCAAGCACTGTCTAATTCAAGGAGCGTTTCATGGAACTGGAAGAAAACATAACCACGGTACCGCTGCTTGAAGAAGCGGACAATCTTACCCTCAACGACCTTCTCTACATCGTGCAGGGCCTGAACTCCGACAGGGACAGGAAACTATCGCTTGAAAAACTGCGCGACTTTCTGCAAAGCGTTTTTAAGAACATCACCGTCGTCGGCATAGGAAACCACCCCGACACTACAACCATTACTCCCTCCGGCGTGACTGTTTCCGGCATGGGTGGCTCTACAGAAATAGGGAAACAGGCGGTGACAACGACCTTTCTTTCCGCCTATTCGCTCACGCTTAGGAACTCCAATCATACAGTCACACTTTCCGTCAATGCTTCCACGAACGAGCTTGTGATAGACCATTCCATCAATCTTGATGGAGATATTACCTCTAGCGGAAAATTTATCGCCAAAAGTGGAAGCACCGCAACGCACAATCTCTATACATCGGAGCTTGGGCCAAGTGGCCTCGAAATCAAGGGACCGGGCGGAACGACGAAGATTACGATGATAGCGCTCACGACGCAGTATATCTCCGCCCAGGTCTTGTCCATAAGCGGACAGGCAACTATAAAGAAGCTCTCCACAGACCAGCTTATTCTCAATTTCACGCCGCTGGAACAGTCCGACGGAGACGCAAGCCAGGGACAGTATCGTTCCATGACAAACTGCGAAAGCCACTGCACATCCGGCATACCGTCTGAATACTATACTGCCGTTTGCCCTGGAACATACGGCTACGAAGGAAACGATGATTTCACGCTAAACTCAACCAGCCATGAAGTCGGCGAAGTCGTACTTGTCACCAATACAGGCAAGTACGGAGGCGGAACACCCGTAAACCACCCTATCATCGTCTATCAGGCAAGCGATACAACGCGGTCGCATCATATCGCATCGATTGAGCCCGGAAACAGCAAACAATTTATCTACAGGGGTAAGGACTCGAACAATTATCCCGTGTGGACTTCCTTGAATTAGGTAGAACGGCATGACAACTAGAAAGGACAGCGCCAAATGGCGCGAAATGTTGAAGCCCCTCATCCTTGCTCTCATCGCGCTTGCTTCGGCGACTACAGCCTATGTCAAAAGCCACAGCGAAGTAAGCGAGGGCTCGGAAAGGAACGCCGTTTCCATGGCCAAGATGGAAACGCGCATCGAGCTTATTGAACAGCGAACATCAAAAGTGGAACGGGAATCGGAAATCCTCAAGGGGACTCTTTCCGACATAAAGAGCGATGTTTCGTTTATCAGGGGAAAGATGGAAGCGCAGAAATAGCTTCTTATTCTTTTTCCTTGGGTTTATTTTTTGCGCCCTTGGGCCTTCCGCCCTTCTTGCCGTTCTCGGCGCTGGTGGGCTTGGGACGGCTCCCAATCATCTGCGAATGGATTGAACGCACTTCCGCGTCCGTAAGAATTTTTCCGCAATGCGGACACCTTGCTGGCATAGGAATCTCCCGTTTTACCTAATCAAGATAGGTTTATTTGCCGATTTTGTAAAGGCATAATCAAAGAAAAATTGAATTGTATGCAAATTTTATTGCATTTTATTCAAAAAAGTATTAAATTCTATTCAATTCTTTTGCATAGGATTCAATTTTATGGAAATTCGGGAAGTCGAAATCGGGCTTTTGAAGCCATACGAGAATAACCCGCGCAACAACGAGGCGGCAGTTGACAAGGTGGCCGCGAGCATTTCCGAGTTCGGTTTCAAGGTTCCCATCATCATCGACAGGGAAAACGTAATCGTCGCGGGACACACACGCTATCTCGCCGCGCAGAAGCTGGAACTGCAAAAAGTCCCCTGCATCGTCGCTGACGACCTGACCCCGAATCAAATTAAGGCATTCCGCCTCGCTGACAACAAAGTCTCGGAATTTAGCGGCTGGGATTTCCAGAAGCTCAACGAGGAACTTTCGTTCCTCGGAGAAGCGGCCTTTGACCTGGAACAGTTCGGATTCCTGCCGAACGAGAACGTGGATTTCGACAGTTTCCTGACGGATGAAGAAAATCCACAGAAGAAACCCAAGACCATCACCTGCCCCCACTGCGGAAAGACCTTCGAGAAATAATGCTTCTACACATGGCGACAGATGGACTCGTAGGAGATTTCTACACAAAGTTCCCGAAGAAGGAACTCAATATCCTTACGTCCTTTGAATATAAAAGCTCGTTGATGGGAAACGATGTTCGCGAGTTCAATCACTTTATCGCGGACAGCGGCGCATTCACGGCGATGGCAAGCGGCAAGAAGATTGACGACAGCTATATCGACAGCTACATCGAATGGATAAAGGGCGCACACATCGACCATTTCATCGAAATGGACATTGACGAAATTGTCGGCATAGATAAGGTCAAGCAAATCCGAAACCGCATAGAACGTGCAACGGGAAAGCAAAGCATCCCCGTTTGGCATCTAGGCCGCAAGAAGGAAGGATGGCTTGACATGGTGAAGAACTACCCCTATGTCGCGCTCTCGCTTAGCGGATTTACAGCATCGAGCAAATGGCTCAAGGCGAACGACTGGAAACCGCTTCACTACTTCCTCGACACGGCAGCAGAAAACGGCTCCAAGGTTCACGCACTCGGATGCACGAACTGGGGGCTTCTGCGCAAGTTCCATTTCTACAGCAGCGACTCAAGCACATGGAGCCTCGGCGAAAGATACGGGACGTGTTTCGTGTTCCAGGATGGCGTAATGAAGGTCGTCTCGCTCCCCAAGAAATTCAAGAAGAACAAGAAAACTCTTGGCTTCCATAACAAACAACAATGGTTCAAGGCAATGCAATATGCAAAAATCAAGATGTGATGCAATCCTGCTGCTTTCGGGCGGCATCGACAGCACGACTGTTCTGGAACAGCTGACGAAGCAGGGCAAGAAGGTTTTCTGCCTTATCTTCGACTACAAGCAGAGTCTGCACAAGGAAATCGCGGTGGCGGCATCCAACGCGAAGCGGCTGAAACAGCCCTACAAAATCGTTTCCATCGACCTCGGATTTACGGGAAGCAAGTGTTCTCTCATTTCCAAGTCCAGGATAAGCGAAAACCGCAGCTTCGAGCAGATTGATTCCGCGACTCCCACAAGCTATGTGGAGTTCAGAAACGGCATCCTGCTTTCCTACGCGGTCATGTTCGCGGAGGTCAACGGCATAAACGACATTTACGGTGGCTT
The DNA here is from genome assembly GCA_001603905.1 of Fibrobacterales bacterium Fibro_02. Lineage (GTDB taxonomy): Bacteria > Fibrobacterota > Fibrobacteria > Fibrobacterales > Fibrobacteraceae > Fibrobacter. Next base: position 2,081 of record LVAE01000106.1, on the reverse strand, counting down.
CAACGGGCTTGCAAGCGGCCAGTATTACGACGACACACTCGCATTCATCAAGTCGTTCGAGAAAGCTGCAAACGTCGGTACGTCCCCGAATTTCAAGGTAAGGATTCACGCCCCGTTCTCGACAGTAAGCAAAGCAGAAATCGTCAAGATTGGCCGCAAGCTGGGAATAGACTACGAACGGAACACATGGAGCTGCTACAAGAACGGCTCGACACATTGTGGCAAGTGCGACAGCTGCAAGCAGCGTGAACGCGCCTTGGCACAGGGAGGCAAATAGCCATGCAGAAAATCTACAGAATAAACAAGATATTCTTTAGCATCCAGGGCGAAGGAAAGCGCGTGGGAACGCCGCAGGTATTCGTGCGTTTCAGCGGATGCAACATGAAGTGTCCCTTCTGCGACACAAACCATGAACCCTTCGACGAAATGACCGCCGAACAGATTATTCAGACCTGTCTTTCCATCGCGGGAAATTGCAGGAGCGTTTCCTTCTGCGGAGGTGAACCCACCTTGCAGCTGGACGACGAACTCATAAAGGCTTTTGATGGCTGGTACAAGTCCATCGAGACAAACGGAACGCACAAGGTTCCGCAGGGCATCGACTACATCGTCTGTAGTCCCAAGACTTCGCGCATCGAGCCGGACAATATCGACGAACTACGTTTCGTCATAAAGGCTGGCGACCCGCTGCCTACTCCGTGTAAGACAGCGAAACGCATGTGCCTTAGCCCATGCTTCGACGGGGACAACCTCGTCAAGGAAAACCTCTATCACTGCATAAAGCTGGTGCAGGAAAATCCCAGCTGGCTTCTCTCGCTTCAATGGCACAAGTTCATCGGTATCGAGTAGCCTGTTTCGTTTCAAGGGCGGGATTCTTCCTGCCCATTCCCATAGGAGAAAGCAATGTATCGAGTATGCAAGAGACTGGAAATTTCGGGAGCGCACCGTCTGGAACTCCCTTATCCGAGCAAGTGCAGCAACCTTCACGGCCATAACTGGCTTGTGACCATTTTCTGCAAGAGCAAGACGCTCGACAAGGACGGAATGGTTATCGACTTCACCCACATCAAGAAGATAATCATGGAAAAGTTCGACCACGCCTACATCAACGACGTGGTGGATTTCAACCCGACCGCCGAGAATATGGCGAAATGGATTTGCGACCAGGTGCCGTTCTGCCACAAGGTCGTTATTCAGGAAAGCGAGGGGAACCTGGCGCAATATGATAAAGACGAAGAAGATTGAACAACTTGTACGGCAGCTTCTTGAGGCGCTGAATGACAACCCCGACCGAGAAGGTTTAAGGGACACGCCGCGCCGTGTCGCGAAATACTACGCTGAAATGTTCGAAGGTCAAAACTACACGAACGCACAGCTTGCAAAAAAGTTCGGCAAGTGCTTCAAGCAGGATGCGGACGGCCAAATCGTTTCCGTTGACGACATAACGATTTTTAGCCACTGCGAACACCATCTTGCCCTCATGTACGACATGAAGGTTTCAATCCGCTATATCCCGCACGGGAAAGTTCTCGGGCTTTCCAAGTTTGCAAGGATTTCCGAAATGGTTGGAAAGCGTTTGCAGCTTCAGGAGAAAATCGGCAGCGACATTGCCGAGGTAATCATGCTTGCGACTGGAAGCAAGGACGTAGAAGTTCGTATCGAGGCGAAACACGCCTGCGTGACGGCAAGGGGTGCGAAGAACTGCAACATGGTCACGCGTACGCTTTTCTCAAGCGGCGCCTTCAAAACTCACTTGACCTCGAATGTCACGGAGTCTATAAGCTGATGCGTGTCGATAAGCGGAGTAGCACTGGGCCGTCCCTGCCTGATTCTCGCCTGCACGGTAGCATCGCGCAGCGGCTCGTACTTTTCGCTGTCGCGCATCGCGAGCGTGATGCAGTCCTTCAAGCGCATCCCCAGTTCCTCGCACATCGTCTGGACGGTCATTTCGCCGTTGATTATCTGCGGGAGATACTTGCGTTCAAGTTTCGGCATGATGGCGCGAAACCGTTCCATGGCAAAACGCAGGAAGGGCCTTGCCGGAATTTCCGGGTAGTGGACGCCCTCAAGCGTCGTCCCTT
>LVAE01000064.1 GCA_001603905.1 Fibrobacterales bacterium Fibro_02 | reverse complement strand
CGTCCTGATGTACTTGGCGATTGTCAAAAAGTACGAGCCGCTGCTGCTCTTGCCGATTTCTCTCGGCGCACTGGCGGTGAACATCCCGAGTGCGGGATTCTACGATGGTGGCTGGAGCATCGAAGGTATGTTTACCCCGACGGCTGGCCTCTATTACTATATCAGCCAGGGTATCCACCTGGAACTCTTCCCGCCCATCATCTTCTTGGGTGTGGGTGCCATGACGGACTTCGGACCGCTTATCGCTAACCCGCGTACACTGCTCCTCGGCGGTGGCGCTCAGTTCGGCGTGTTTGCGACCATGTTCTGCGCCGTGGCTTTCGGTGGCTTTACTCTCGGTGAAGCAGCCTCTATCGGTATCATCGGCGGTGCCGACGGTCCGACCTCCATCTTTACTGCAAACAAACTAGCAAAGCACCTCATCGGACCTATCGCCGTGGCAGCTTACACTTACATGGCCCTCGTTCCGCTGATTCAGCCGCCTATCATGCGCCTCATGACCAACGACAAGGAACGCAAGATCCGTATGAAGGCTCTGCGCAAGGTGTCCAAGGCCGAACGCATTGTGTTTGCCGTGATGGTGATGATTGTGTGCATCCTCGTGGTGCCCGATGCTTCTGCTCTTATCATCATGCTCATGCTTGGTAACATCTTCAAGGAAGCCGGCGTTGTCGAACGCTTGGTGAAGACCTCCTCCAACGAACTCATGAACATCGTGACGATCTTCCTCGGTACTTCCGTGGGCCTCACGATGTCTGCTGACATCTTCCTCCGTCCGCAGACCCTCATGATTATCGCTATGGGTGTGGTTGCCTTCGGTTTCTCGACCGCAGCAGGCCTCTTCCTTGCTAAGATCATGAACAAGTGCACTCCCAACAACCCTGTGAACCCGCTCATCGGTTCTGCTGGCGTGTCCGCCGTGCCGATGGCTGCTCGCGTGTCTCAGGTGGAAGGTGCCAAGTATGACCCGCAGAACTTCCTCTTGATGCACGCCATGGGCCCGAACGTGGCTGGCGTGATCGGTACTGCAGTTTGCGCCGGTTACATGATTAGCCGTTTGAGCTAGTCGCTAACGTGTCATCCTGGAGCAAGGCGAAAGCCGCGCGACAAAAGCAAATCAAGGGAAACCCTCGGCAGTGCGCCGGGGGTTCCTTTTTAATTTGTAGTCCCTAGCTTGGTAGGTGGTCGGCTTTTTTTTGTTAAATTTGTATTGAACGCGGTTGGCTTGAAACTGTTTGTTTTTAGGAGGATCTATGAAAAAGTTCTTGTTCGCATTGCCGATTGCGATCGGTTTATGTCTTTCTGCCTGTAATGAAAGCTCGAGTACGGCGGCGGAAGATTCGGAAGGCGGCTCGGGCGGCTCTTCGGTGAATGGGGGCAAGCTGGTTGCCGGTGCATCTACCATTGTGGACCCGCGTGACGAGCAGGTCTATACCGTCAAGAAAATCGGCGATTTGACCTGGTTCGTGGAACCGTTGCGTTTTGTCGATTCCGTTACCTACAGCTCGATGGCGGGCTATACGGAATGCGATGTGGATAGCGTGAGCGGTAAGGTGCTGGGCTGCGGTTATAGCTGGAAGGCTGCGCTGGAAGGGCGTGAGTATCCTGATGATACCTTGGAATTGGGTATTTGTCCGCCGGGTTGGCACGTCCCCAACATGAGCGAGTTCGAAGAACTGAAATCTTCGCTGAGTCAATCTTGCGATACGGCTGGAAAATGCCTGAAGGAAAAGCAGGGCTGGGAACCGGGGGCGTTCTGGACTTCGACGCCTTCTCGCGGGGTTAGCCTCACGACACCGACCGGTGGAACGCGAATCGAAAGCAACGACTACAATGCGGTCTCGTTTGTCCTGTATGCGGAAAAGCCTGCTGGTGGCAGCGATTACCTGTATCCGGTGTTTGCGGGGCGCTCCAGTTTGCTCTATCTGCATTGTGTGCAGGGAAGTGTCGATTCCGTGGCGGAGTTTGAAACTTATCAAAAGTCGAAGGAAAGCGTGCTGAAGGCCAGGGCTGAAGCCGAAGCCGCCGAGGCGGCCAGACAGAAAAAGTTGAAGGACGGCGCCAAGGCCTATTTCAACTCGGATCTGCACTACAAGAATTTCGTGGATGCCCGCGACGGTAACGAATATGGGACGATCGTTATCGGACAACACCGTTGGATGGCCGAGAACCTGCGTTATAATCCGCCTGCCCGCGAAGACGAGAATGTTTCGGTGTGGGTTTATACGAGCGATCGCACTTTTGAAGATTCTCTTCGCGCCGTCGTTATTGGAAGGGCCTACAGTCTGGATGAAATTTCTCCCGATAGTGGTGCGGTCAATCCTTGCCCGGCTGGTTGGCATATTCCCTCGATTACGGAGTGGAATGACCTGTTGAAGGAAACGGAAGCTCCTGGCGACTTGTTGGCGACGAACGGCTTGTGGGAACGCGCCGGCGCGACAAACCGTCTCGGGTTCTCTGCAATCGGCACAAGATACGACGAAGGGAGTGTGTTTAACGAAACCTGGTTCTGGACGAAGGAAGAAACCAAGTTCGGTTACAGCTGGTTTAGCAACAATTTCCAGGAGGACGATACTGAATATGCCGCCTATATTCGCTGCATCGAGGACTAGCGAACTCCTTTAGCTTTTTTGCGAATGTAATCCCTGCCATCGGCGGGGATTTCTTTTTTGGGGAGTCTTTTTGTTTTATAGATTTGCCTATTTTGTTTTATGAAATCAAAATTTCTTTAAATTACAAATAAAAATGGCGAAATTTGTAAAATTTCGCAAATTCTGTTTTTTAGAAAATGTTGCATAGGTGACTTTAAATATCTATCTTATAGTCATCATGAAATCAATTGTTGAATACAAAGACTATCGCCAGTACATTCAGGACTACTACGACGAACGCAAGCGTAGTTCTGCGTTTACCTGGCGCGAATTCGCGAAACTTGCGGGGTTTGCCTCGGGATCGTACTTGAAGCTGGTATGCGACGGAAAAACGCGCCTAATGGAGGAAGGCGCAAAGCAAACGGCGCTTGCCATGGGAATGCTCGGCTTTGAGTACGACTACTTTGTCCTGATGGTACGCTACGAAAACGCGAAGACGGAACAGCAGAAGAAAAAGTGCTTCGAGGAAATGCAGGCATTGAGCGAGGCGCATCATGTCAAGATTCTCGGAAGCGACTTGTACACGTTCTACGAGACATGGAAACATTCCGTGGTCCGTGAACTTGCGGTTGCGATGCCTGGCGCGAAACCGCACGAGATTGCGAAGGCCTGCAGGCCCGCGATTTCTGCTGCCGATGTAAGTGCTAGCCTGAACTTTCTCTTGAAGGCGGGGCTCCTTACGCGCGACATCAAGGGTGATTACCATCAGACGAATCGCTCGCTTTCTACGGGGCGCCTGAACGTGGTTGCCGTGGCGGTGCATTCGCTGCTGCGCCAGATGGGCGAATTTGCGCTCGATGCGCTTGACAAGTTGCCGATTTCGGAACGGCACTTCAGCGGGATTACCATGGGCGTGACTGCCGAAAGTTACGCGAAGGTGGTCGAGGAACTGGCGGCGTGTCGCAAGCGGATCGTGTCGATTGTTTCGGCCGACAAAAAGATTGAAAAAGTTTGCCGCTTGAATATGCAGCTTTTCCCGCTCACTGAAAATTTAAATTGTGACCCGACTGATTTGGGTAAAGGAAAACAAAAGAATGTCTAAACAAGAAAATTTAAATATGAAAAAATGGCTTTTGCCTGCTCTTACGATTGGGGCGCTGTTTTGTGCCTGTTCAATGGATACCGCTGGCACGAGCGAAGAAATCGAGGGAGCGGTCGCTCTTTCGGACAAGCGAATTGTGGGTGTCTCGCAGAAGGGACCTCTCGTGAAGGGCTCCAATGTCGTTCTGAAGGAGACTTCGGCGGACGGTAGCTTTACGCCTACGGGCAAGGAATTCTCGACTACGACCGTTAGCGACAATGGCGATTTCGAATTCAAGGGACTCCATCTGGAAAGCCAGTTCGTGCTCCTTTCTGCACAGGGCAACTACATCCGTGAAAGTGACGATGAACCTTCCGAATGTTCCATCCGGCTTGATGCTGTCTCGAATCTGCAAAAGCGCGAGACGGTGAACATTAACCTTCTGACTCATTTTGAATACAAGCGAGTCCTGAATCTGGTGAAGGAGGGAAAGTCCTTTGTCGAGGCCAAGAAGCAGGCCGCCAGGGAAGTCTTCGAGGCGTTTGGATTCTCTGTCGAAGTCAGTGCGTCTGAAGATTTGAACATCTACCATACTTCTGATGCGGACTTGATCCTGTACAACCTCAGTTCTCTTGTCGATGGTCGCCCCGAATGGAACGATTGGCTTGATGAGGAACAGGAAGGCTGCGAAAAGCTGCAACAGTATCTTGACTCCTTCACCGACGACTTCGCCGACGACGGGGTGCTCAGCGATAGCGTTTTGCAGGATGTCGCGGGATACGCCTACTACTATACGAGTGCGCATGCCGCGATGGAATTTACGACCGAGCGTGATATCGAGGACAAGGAGAAACATGATGCAGATGAACGCAAGGATCATTATTTAAGGAAGCTGAAGAGAGAATACGAATTCAGCAAGCGCGTGTTCCTGCATTATGTAGATATTGAAGCCTGTACGGAAGACCTTTGGGGACAATACCGGGAATTCGATAAGCCTATCGTATTGGACAGCTGGGAAAGAGAAGTGCAGCAAGGGGGCTACCTCCTTTGCAATGGGTTCAGCTGGGAACTTACGACGAAGGAACATCTCGATTCGCTCCTCCTGAAAATTGAACACGAGAACGGCACCATGACGGACGAGCGTGACGGAAAAACGTACAAGACGGTAAGCTTTGAACACAAGGGTAAAACCTATGTGTGGATGGCGGAAGATCTCCAATACACCGATGCCACGGTTACGTATTCCAAGGGTGCCGACATGAACAAGCGCCTTGTCGGAAGTTATAGCTGGACGACTGCCATGCAGATTGACGACAAGTACATGAAGGGGCCCGTCAAGGCTGATCTGCTGGATACTCTTCACCAGGGAATCTGTCCCGACGGCTGGCATATTTCGACCAGCGAGGAATGGACTGCTCTCTTTGAATATGTCGAAAATCCGGAGAACCTGCTAGACGAGAGATGGAGGGCGTCGGACATTGAAACGGCCTTTGCAAAGGACCTTATCGGAGTGTTCTTCAACAGGTTTGACTTCAACCTCTCCATTATGGATCCCAAGTACCTGGAGACCTATTACCACGCCTATACTCTTGACGAGTCTGTCCTGTCGTACGATGCTCCGGCATTTGACGAAAATGACCCGTGGAAAGAGCCGATGTACGGATTCTTCGATGCGGATTACCCTATTGAAAACTCGCACTTTAGCGCCCTTGAAATCACTGTTCGTGGGAATCGGACGTTCGGAGTGTCAAAAGCTCCCAAGGCATATGTGCGTTGCCTAAAGAACTAGGCTAAAGAAATTTACTCCTCCGGTTTGCGCCTGCGCTTTTGCAGGCGGGAGGATGGTTAGGAGAAGACCCCGCCAGCTTTTGCTGGTGGGGCCTTTTATAACCGCTCGGCTCCAATTAAGTAGGTTCTTGCTCTTTCGCCTCGCTCTCGCAACCGCCACAGCTTAACGCTTGTGGCTTGTTGCTCACCTGTGCTTGTATTCCTGGAATACACGGGATGTATTCTAAATTGCTTAAAATTTTAAAAATTTACTGAAAATGGTAAAATTTGCGAGAAAATGCAAATTTTGTGTTCTAAAATGGCTTGAAAACCTATATTTGTAGACATGATAGAGATCATTGAATACACGGATTATCGCAAGTTCATCCAGGATTACTACGATGAACGCAAGCGGACGTCGGCGTTTACCTGGCGCGACTTTGCGCGGGATGCCGGCTTTTCGTCGGCGGTTTATCTCAAGTATGTTTGCGAAGGAAAGAAGAACTTGAGCATTGGCGCCGCAGGGTCGGTTGCTGCGGCCATGGGGCTGGTCGGTTTCGAGCAGACTTACTTTGTATTGCTGGTGTCCTATGCGCATGCGAAGAGCGACGAGACGAAACGTGCCGCGTTCGAGGAGCGCTGTGCGCTGGCGCATGCCCATAAGATACGCGTGCTGGGGAACGAGGAGTTCAACTATTTCAAGTCGTGGAAGAATCCGGTGCTTCGCGAGTTGGCGCCGCACATGCCCGGTGCAAAGCCGCTAGAAATGGCTCATGCCTGCAGGCCGAAAATTACGGCGGCGGAAGTCTCCGAGACACTCGACTTTTTGGTGCGTGCAAAGCTCCTGAAAAAGGATCGTAATGGAAACTACCGGCAGACGGATCGGTCAATTTCGATGGGCTCCGTAGATGCAGTCCCCGTGGCGGCCCGCGATATGCAGCGCCAGATGGGGGAGTTTGCGATTAAGTCGCTGAACCTGCCGCTTTCGGAACGCGACATGTCGGGCATTACCATGGGGCTTACGCAACGCGCCTACGACCGCATCCGAAAAGAAATCGCAGATTTTCGACGCCGCGTTATCGCGATTGCGTCTGAAGACGAAGACACGGAACAGGTGTATCGTATGAACATACAGCTGTTTCCGATGAGTGAAAAATTGAAAAAGGGACGTGGAGCCAAAATGGGCCGGGAGGAAAAAAATGAAAAGTAATTTGTTTGATAAGACTGAAAAACGGTTGCTTTGGACGTTGACGGGCCTTTGTCTGTTTCTTGGGCTTGTTGCATGCTCTGATGATAAAGACGTCGCTGGGGGTACTTCGGACGATGCGGGTATTGTTGCGATTACGAACAAGGAAGTCGCGGGCGTGTCGCAGAAGGGACCGTTTTTGGTGGGCTCTTCGGTGACCGTTCAGGAAATGGATGGACGCACTTTTGTTCAGACGGGAAATAGTTTCAGGGCTAGTGTCAAGAGTGACCAGGGTGACTTTGTCGTAAAGGGAGTGAATCTTGCTTCGCAATATGCCCTGCTCGAAGTCAATGGCTATTACCGCAACGAAGTGACCGGAGAAAAATCAGAGGGAATGCTTGCCTTGCGTGCGGTGACGGACTTATCGGACCGTAGCCATGTGAACGTGAACCTGCTCACGCATCTGGAAGCGGGGCGCGTGCTGGCTTTGGTTCAAGAAGCGGGCTTGTCTTTTGCCGATGCCAAGGCGCAGGCGCAACGGGAAGTCCTTGCGGCATTTAATATTGCGGATGACCTGGAAAGTACCGAGGACTTGGACCTGTTTACGGGTAAGGGTGGTGCGATTCTGATAGCATTGAGTGTTTTGATGCAGGGGGATGGTTCCGCGGCGGATCTTTCGGAACGGGTTGCCCGAGCGTCGATTTCGATTGCGGATAGCGGTACCTGGCTGGGGGCGGACAAGACCGAGGTTGCGGACTGGGCTTTCCTTGTCGAAAACGATTATTCGGAAAATTCGAATGAAAAAAGCTTGTTGAACCGTGTCCGCCAAAATGTGGAACTCTGGATGTCCGGTGTTGAGGCGCCGCCGTTTGAAGCGTATGTCTATAAGTTCTGGACGGCTGAATATAATCTTGGTAACTGTGACGAAGGAAATTTCTATGAAGTGCGCGAGAATACAAATCCCTTGAGCAAACTTTATGGAACAAAGTTTGTTTGTGACGAAGATAGGGGTCGCTGGATTTTGGCGGGTCGTCGGGAATTGCAAGGTGTCGATTATTACGGGGTGACTGATGCGCGAAATGATGCCGTCTATAAAGTCTTGCGTATCGGGGATGTCAGCTGGATGACAGAAAATTTAAGGTACAAGTTTCCCGTGACAAATACCAGAAACAAGAGTCTATGCTATGACGACGAGGAACTTAATTGCAAGGCTTATGGAATGCTGTATGATTATGAATCGGCCCTGAAGGCTTGTCCCGATGGATTTCGCTTGCCGACGTATAACGAAGTAATGAATCTGTTGCAGCAATATGGCGGAGCTGGGAAAGAAGCTGCCGATAGATTGATGTCGATGGATGGCTTCGGCGCGCAACTTGGCGGATATGCGGTTAGGGCGAACTGGTTTGCTTGGGAAGATGATGCCGGTTATACGGATATGAATAAGGGTGTCGCGATATGGATTTCGACGCAGGATTATCCTACTGGATGGAATGTCCTGTGGATTGATTCTACGGTTGCAGAAGTTAGGAGTGCTCCCGGAGCCTCTGCTTATGTCCGCTGCGTTGTTGACGAGCCTAATCAGGAAAAGACGAAGGTGTATAGTGCTGACAAGTATATGATTGACCCTCGCGATAACGCCTCTTACCGTTTTACCGAAATTGCGGGCAAGGCCTGGCTTGCCGAAAATATGCACTACAAGGGAGATTCGTCGCATGAGCCGTGCCTGTTGCAAGATGGTGAATGCTTCTATACGTGGAACGACGCTGTAGGTTCTGATTCTGTTGGCGGTGTCTGCCCTGAAGGCTGGCACTTGCCCAGTCGGGAGGAGTGGAGTGAACTACTCTCTTTGGTGGCAGGACGTATTGAGGGTGATGCTGATTATATCCACTACTACGATATCAATTTTAAGTTGAGTGATTTAAAAGATTGGTACGAGGGCGATTATCTACTGCCGGATTCGAATGATGTTTACGATTTTACGGTTAAACCAGTTGGCGAGTTTTATTATATGATGGATGGGACAGGTTCCTATTTTGATGGTGGTGTAGCCGCTTTTTGGGGTAGTTCCGATTCGGTTAGGATTATTTCCGATTATGTGGAATTCAATATGCCAAATGATACGCTTGAAGTCGGGTATATGATGGAAATGGACGGGGGGTATTCGGCATCGGGTCAATGGAACAATAAGCGAGCCCGGCTTTCGGTTCGCTGCGTTAGGAATGAGAATTAGGAGGATAACTTATGAAAAAAGTTGAATTGTCATTATCGCTTGCCTTGGGGCTGTTTCTGGCGGCGTGCTCGACGGACGATCCGTCGGGAGCTCAGAAATCCTTTGGGGGAAGCATCGAAGGTGTTTCGCAGAAGGGACCGGTGCTAGTCGGCTCTTCGGTTACGCTTCAGGAACTGGACGGTAAAAGTCTCTTGCAGACAGGGAAAAGTTTCAAGGGATCGGTTCTGAACGACAAGGGAGAGTTCTCGATCGAGGATGTAAACCTTGAATCCCCGTACGTTTTGCTGGAGGTCAACGGGTATTTCCGTAACGAGGTCACCGGCAATAAATCGAATGGTCCTGTGTTTATGAAGGCACTCGCCGATATCAAAGGAGAGCCGCGGGTGAACATTAACTTGCTCACACACCTGGAATACGAGCGTGTGCAGGCGTTGATGGAACAGAAGGAACTTTCCATTGCGCAGGCGAAACGCGAGGCGGACCGTGAAATATTCGCTGCGTTCTACGACGATGGCGACTACGACAATGTAGAACATTTGAATATTTTCGGGAATGGCGAAGGTGACGCGGCGCTCTTGGCAATCAATGTCCTTCTGTTGGGGGATGATTCCGAAGCGGATTTTATGGAGCGGTTTGCGAAGCTGGGCGAAGACCTGGCCGCCGACGGTGTGTGGAACGATTCTCTGCTCAAGGCCGAGGTGGCTGACTTTGCTTGCGAGGTGAGCCTTGCGGGGCGTCTCTCGGAGATTCGCTCGAATATTGCGGCGTGGAAAATCGGTAATGTGCCTGCGTTTGAACCGTATGTGAATCGTTTCTGGGAAGACCTATACGGACTCGGGAAATGTGATGTCTCGAATGCGGGGCAAGGTAAAAGGGTTAAGTATGCGGCCAGTCGCTTCGATGGACTGGAGTTCACCTGTGGCGAAGGGGGAACCTGGGTTGCGAATGTGGGTGGGCGCGCGGTTGGCTGTGACACTTGCCGTACCGTCAAGGATTCCCGCGATGGACATGTGTACCGAGTCGTTGATATCGGCGGCGTGAACTGGATGGGGGATGACCTCCGGTACGATAACGGCAGTATTGAGTGCTTCCGCGACGATTGCAAAAACGGCGGATTCCTTTATACGGGCGATTTCTTGAGTGTTTGCCCCGAGGGCTGGCGAGTGCCGACGCACAAGGATTTTTATCGTTTGTTGCAAAGTACTTCTGCGGATGGTTTCGCGGATTTGCTCGCGAAAGCAGGATGGAACGCGACCACGGGGGCGCTTGACGAAGATGCTCATTATTGGAGTTCCTCCTACAGGAACCTTTCGGCAACGCCGGTTCTTATTTATGCCTACGAATGGTTGACTTTGAGCAGAAAGGATTCTCTTTCGGTCGGATTGTCCTTTGCTGATGCGTCGAGCTCGTATGAACAGTCGCTGATGACGCAGGGGGCTTTGGTGCGGTGTGTCGAGGATGTTCCTGATTCGAACCAAGCTGTTTCTCCCAATGATGTGGTTCAGGGAACCTTTGTAGATTCGCGCGATGAAAGGACCTATAGGACGATAACTCTTGGAAATCAGGTGTGGTTTGCGGAAAACCTGAATTATGATCTTGGCGACTCCGTAGAAACGTCTTGCCTGCATCGTGCTCTTTCTACGTTCTCCTGTAGCGGATACAATCCGGCTTGCTATGACACGACTTGCAATTTGGGCCGAGGATACACGTGGTCGGTTGCGAAGAATGTCTGTCCCGAAGGGTGGCGTCTGCCGGACCGTGCCGATGTGGAACTGTTGCTAGAATCGGTCGGAGGTGCCGCCGAGGCGACCCTCGTGCTGGGTTCCGGTTTCAGGGAAAGTACGGATGATTACGGGTTCTCTGTGCTCGGAACATCTTATGATTCGGGCAAGTACTATTCCTATGCGGTTGCGGCTGATTTCTGGACTGCCGATTCGACAAGCGATGGACCTGTACTTTGGTTTTTCGATGCGTATGACGCGTCTCTCGGGGAGGCCGATGGCGGAATATTCTCGCCGGTCCGTTGCATCAAGAACTAGCCGGGGCGTTACGGGGCTGGCGTTTGAAGCCCCGTTTCCCCCACACAAACGAAAAAGGAATAAAAAAAGACCCCGCTTTCGCGAGGTCTTTTTTAAGGGTGGGTGACCGGACTCGAACCGACAACATCCAGAATCACAATCTGGGACTCTAACCAATTGAGCTACACCCACCATGATTGTGAGCCCAAATATAAAAAAGCCACCCCAAATTTCAAGGGTGGCATCCAAATTTTTACGAAAAAGTCGAAATTTTAGTCGTTTTTGAGCTTCGACATGATGCGCAGGAAGTTTGCGCGCTTGAAGTCGTTGCGGTGTTCGTCGCAAAAACGGGGGTAGATGTACTGTTTCGGGAACACGCGGATGGTGAACGTCTCGTTGCAGCCTTCGAGGCAGCACTTGAAGGTGAGGTCCATCGACTCGGTGTAGTTGTGGCGGAAGATGATGTTCTTGGACTCGATGTTGTCCACGTCCTTCTTCTGCTTCTGGCGCTGCTTGATGTCGCGGTGCAATTCGCAGTACTT
>LVAE01000105.1 GCA_001603905.1 Fibrobacterales bacterium Fibro_02 | reverse complement strand
ACCAGCAGTGATCTCTACACGGTTGAAGGCGGCGAAGGCGTCTTCGACTATGCCACCATTCCCTTCTCCATCCGCATCGGCGGCAAGGAATACACGGATGATGAAAACATCAATATCGATGAAATGCTGACGGCGAACGAAAACCACGCCGAGCAGGCGCAGACCTCCTGTCCCTCCCCCGAGGAGTTCGGCGAGAAGTTCCGCGCTCCCGGTCCCGTCATCGCGTTCACGATTTCCAGTGCCCTTTCCGGTACCTACAACAGCGCCTGCATCGCCCGGGATATGATCCTGGAAGAAGATCCCAACAAGCAGATCGCCGTGATTGACAGCAAGGCCACCGGCCCGGAAGAAGCAATGCTCATCCTGAAGGCGCGGGATCTTATCCTGGCCGGTACGCCCTTTGCGGAAATTGAATCCGCCCTGAACCAGGCAGCGGCAAAGATCCATACAGTATTCGCCCTGTCCTCCTACCACAACCTGATCAAGGCCGGCCGTGTCAACCGCCTCATCGGCTTCATTGCCGGGCATCTCGGTTTCTGGGGTATCGGCATCGGCTCCGATGAGGGAGAGATTGTCATCCGCGGCAAAGCCCGGGGCGAGAAGTCCATGGTCCGGTTCCTGGTGGATGAAATTTCCAAAGTCGGCCTGGCCGGAAAGGAAATCCTCATCAGCCACTGCATGAACATCGGCAGTGCCCAGCTCCTGAAGAAGGCGCTGGAGGAACGTTTCGAAGGTATCCGGGTCGGCATCATGGCCACCCGCGGCCTCGACAGCTTTTATGCCGAGCGCCACGGCCTGATCGTCGGTTTCTGATCCGCAGTATCTATCAATCTGGTATTAATCTCAATGGTATGCATATTCTCATAGCAGAAATGAGCTCGGTTTACTGTTCCGAGCTTTTTTGCATTAAATATTTTTTCCTTTCCGGGAACGAACCTCCCTCATCCCGCGTTATATAGGTGAACACACTTTTCCCTCACCGACAAACAGAGAAGGAGGAGACCCGCATGAAACCCGCCCTGTTCCACGCAACCGAACAGCCCGCCCTTCGCGGTGAATATACGAAAACATATTCCGTTGGCCCGGGCCAGTACAAGGCGTTTACCAGCCCTGTGCCGCTGCATGTTTATTTGGGAGACGAATGGCTTCCCTGCGACGCGCGTTTCCTCCCGGATCCCGAATCCGGTATCCTCACCAGCCACGGTTCACGCTTTACCACTGCCTGCAGGCCTTCCGGCCTGCAGGCTTTTTTGTCAGTTGCCGACGGGAAAGGCCGTACTCTTTCCTGGGGGATCGCGGATGCCAAAGAGCAAAAGCCCGTCGTCCCGGAAACGCCTAAACCGGAAGAACCGGAAACCGGGGACAATGCCGAAGCCCTCTTCCTGGAGGCTTTGTTAATGGCACAGGGAGATGTTTCCTATCCGGAAATCTTTCCCGGTGTCGATATGTACTGCCATACGGATTCCCGCTTTGAGGATTCCTTTGTGTTCTCGTCCGCCGAATCTGTTCGTCCTGTCACTTTCCGCATCGAAACAAAGCTTACTCCTGAATGGAATCCTGACGGCCGGATCTTCCTCCGGGATTCCTCCGGGGAAAGCGCTTTTACCATCCTTCCGCCTTCCCTCATCGACGCGGACGGTATGAATGGGCCTGTGTCTGTGGAATTTGAAACCACGGATACAGGCTTTTCTCTTTCTTACTCTCCGGATCCGGACTTCACGGCTTCCGCTGTTTATCCCGTTACCCTCGATCCCGTCGTCCAGACGTCCGAGAGCTCCGGAATCGCCGATACCTACGTGAAGGAAGGGCAGACAACGAATAACAGTTCCTCTGACCGTCTCTGGGTTACCAATAATACCAACTACGGGAACCGTGTTTCATACGTTAAGGTCACATCCCTGCCGTCCATCGGTTCGGACCATTTCATTACCGGGGCGACCATGCGCTTTAAGCCCGTTATGGCGCCGACAGCCGCGGACGGCATGTTCCTCCTCGCAAAGGAACCCCTCGGCGACTGGCAGCCGTCCACCATTACCTATGCGAACCAACCCTCCCTCGCCTCTGTTTACCAGGACGGCTGGCTCATCCCCCAGGGAAGTTATGCCTGGACCTCCCTGGACGTCACCGCCCTCGCGAAGAAATGGTACGCCGGACAGAACTACGGCGTCGCCCTTGTCCCGCATCATTCCTCCACTACCATTGTCAGCCTGAGTTCCGCGGACGCG
>LVAE01000063.1 GCA_001603905.1 Fibrobacterales bacterium Fibro_02 | reverse complement strand
ATTTCTAAAAATAGACTAATGAAGGGGTGATTTTCGTCCTTTTTAAATATAGGACCGAGCCGAAGGGCAGGCCCTCAAACCGAAGGTTTGGGGGCAATCGCATCAAGGGTATAAAAGAAAGGTCGGCTTTAAGCCGACCTTTTCTCTTGAAAAATCGTTTTAGCGACCTTCGCGTTCCCTGGCCTTTTCACGTTCACGGCGACGCTTTTCGGTGTCATCCGGGAAGAGTTCTGGCAAGGCATAGCCAATCGCAATGCCGAACACGATGCCCGTCTTGCTCATGCCGTCTTTGTTCACGACCTTGGAGCCCCATTCGCCGTTCCACATTCCTTCGATTTCCTTCTTGCGGAAACTCGGGTTGTCCGTGCTTTCGTCACCTGTATTCGGGGTGCTGGCAAGCTTCGGTGCGTAATACATACCGATAGAGAACTGCAGGTAGTACCATTCGTTGGTCAGGTAAGTAATGAGCGCATCAAACTGGAAACCGTTCACCTTGATCAAAGCACGTACGTTGTCTTCCGGCTTGATGTCGTGGTCGAAATAAACCGTACCGTAGGAAACAGACAGGCCCAAGTGCAGCGGGTTCTTGGGGAAGAGATAATAGTTAATACCCGCTTTCCAGCCCGTGCCACCTTCGAGTTCCCATTCGTCGAAGTCATTGTCGGTACCCTTGGGAAGGAAGCCGTAGGAACCAAAAAGGGCGAAGTGGAAAGGCAAGATATATTCGAGACCAGCACCGATGCCCATACCCATACCGGTTTCACCCATGATCGGGTAACGGGAACCCATACCAATCTGGAAAATCAGACGGTTACGGAGCCAGTCACGGCGGCGTTCGGAGTTAGCGTATTCATCGAGACGCTGCTCTTCTTCAAACTTCTTGCGTTCGGCCATCTCGCGGCGCTGGGAAGCAGACATACCAGCATCGGAGAAATCTTCTTCTTCGTCTTCGGAAGAGGCCATCGCAGCATGCGAACCGCCACCATCGGACGCCGAAACAAAACCATCATCGTCATCCTCTTGTTCAGAAGATGCGGCAGGAGCGGATACGAAGCCTTCGTCATCGTCATCAAAGTCGTCCTGAGCCCAGGACATGAAGGCGGTCAAACTCAAAGCCAAAAGTACTTTCTTAAACATTAAAGCCTCAGATTATATAATCGCATTTGCGAATATAACTTTTAAGCGGACGTTTTGCAAAAAACTATTTGTAAAAAAAGCAAAAAATGCTCCCATTTAAGATTATTTGTAAGCAAAAGTCCACAAAACTCCCGTTATTTGACCTCCAACAATTTCGCCTTGATGCTTCCGAGCGCAATTTCGCATTCCATCAGCACCGGAATCCGGCGATCGTCATCGGTAAGCCAGATGAAGATGCGGCCCTTGGACGCAAAAATACCGTCACCGTCGAGCACGGGTTCCACCTTGATGCACTGGACCTTGCCAAGCACACTCTCGACCTTTTCCTTGCCATGGACCAGCACCTTAAGCTCATAACGCTTCTTGCCGCTCACCGCCGAAAAACGGCTCGTATCGCCGACCGTGAGGGGCATCGTGCGCACGTAGTAGAACGCCGACATGATGCTGTGCTCCATGCCCTGGATGGCGACCGCAGTATCGGCGGAGCGCTTGGTCTTGCGGGTTTTCATGTCGGTAAAGACCGTATCCGAGAGCCAGGCCTTTTCGCCCTTGCGGTCAAAGCGGATGACAGACGTGTTGTGGAACGTGCCCTCGTGCAGGCGCTTGCGGAAAACTTCGGTCATGAGGCCCTTGTTGCGCACGCGGGTGTACACCGTATCGTTTACCGGGTAGATTCGATTGATGGTCTTGTTGCCCGTCGCATGTGTCAAGAACTCCGTCTTGCCGCCAGCAATCGGCTTGACCTCAAGAGTCGCAGTACCTGCCGTAATGAACCCCCAACCAAGGCTGAAGGTCAGCTTTTCTCCCTTCATCCAGGGAGCCTTGACCTCGGGCAGGTTGTTGGGTTCACCGGCAAAAGAAATAGCGACAAAGACCGCCACGAGCGCGGCGATCTTGAAGCTGAACTTGACACACTCCCTAAACATCGAACGAATTAGCCTTCGATGTCTCCGAGGCCCTTGCGGTAAGCGACGAGCTTTTCGCGAACTGCAGGGTCTGCGATGGCGACGATGTGGGCGGCGAGGTAACCGGCATTCTTGCCGTTGCCGATGCCGACCGTGGCCACCGGGATTCCCGGGGGCATCTGCACGATAGAGTGCAGGGCATCGACGCCGTTGAGCGGGCCGCCGGCGCAGGGCAAGCCGATAACGGGAAGGATGGTGTGCCCTGCGAGCACGCCCGGGAGGGCTGCAGCGAGGCCAGCGACACCGATGAGGACCTGGAGGCCTCGCCCAGCAGCTTCGCGAGCATACTTCGCGGTCGCATTCGGGGTGCGGTGCGCGGAGAGAATGTTGTATTCCCACACGATGCCGAAGCTATCGAGCACCGCGGTGATTTTATCTACAGTTTCCTGGTCGGACTTGCTACCCGCAACAATACCGACCTTTGCATTTGGAACTTCATTAATCTGCATTTTTATTTCCTTGTTCAAATCATACAACAGAGCGCTTTCGATAAGCAAAACGTCCTTAAGCAAGAGATCCTTCGACTTCACTTCGTTTCGCTCAGGATGACACGTTTGGGGATTTTCTTACTTTTTCGCCAGTCGGGCCAAACCCTTCTTGCCGATGTCCTTGCGGTAGAATTTGCCTTCGAACTGAACCTTCTCGGCGGCTTCGTAAGCGATGTCGAGAGCGGCCTGGAGCGTTTCGCCATGGCCCACCACGCCGAACACGCGGCCACCGTTCGTGACCAGCTTGCCGTCCACCATCTTGGTGCCGGCATGGAGCACCTGGGCGCCGTTCTTTTCGGCTTCTTCGATACCCGTCACAACCTTGCCCTTTTCGTAAGAGCCCGGATAGCCAGCGCTTGCAAGCACCACGATGGCGGAGCTGCCCTTCGGAGCCTTCGGGGCACCGAGCTTTGCGAGTTCACCCTTTTCGGCAGCGTCGAACAACGCGAGCACGTCGCCGTCGTAGAGCGGGAGCACAATCTGGCATTCGGGGTCGCCGAGGCGGCAGTTGTATTCCACGACCTTCGGGCCCTTCGCAGTCACCATGATGCCCACGTAGAGCACGCCCGTGTAGGGCTTGCCTTCGGCGGCCATGCCCTTGAGGGTCGGTTCGATAATCGTCTTCTTGACTTCGTCGAGGAGAGCGTCCGTCACCACCGGAGCCGGGCTGTAGGCGCCCATGCCACCCGTGTTCGGGCCCTTGTCGTCGTCAAAGACGCGCTTGTGATCCTGGGCCGAAGAGAGAATCACGTAGTCCTTGCCGTCGCAAACCACGAAGATGGAAGCTTCTTCGCCGTCCATGAATTCTTCAATCACGACCGTCTTGCCGGATTCGCCGAAGACCGCCTTGTCGCCGAGCATTTCTTCGACTGCGTCGTTCGCTTCCTTGTCGGTCATGCAGACGATAGCGCCCTTGCCCGCAGCGAGGCCCGACGCCTTCACCACGATCGGAGCCGGGTGTTCGGCGAGGAACTTCTTGGCAGAGGCGAGATCGGTGAAGGTTTCGAAGGCTGCCGTCGGCACGTTGTACTTCTTCATGATATCCTTGCTGAAGGCCTTGGAGCCTTCGAGCGCGGCAGCAGCCGCAGTCGGGCCGAAAGCGCGCAGCCCGCGACGGCGGAATTCATCCACCACGCCGGCGACCAGCGGAATTTCGGGGCCGATAATCGCGAGGTCAATATGCTCTGCTACGGCGAGGTCGGCGATTGCCTTCGGGTCGG
Source organism: Fibrobacterales bacterium Fibro_02 (assembly GCA_001603905.1). Taxonomy (GTDB): domain Bacteria; phylum Fibrobacterota; class Fibrobacteria; order Fibrobacterales; family Fibrobacteraceae; genus Fibrobacter. Next base: position 7,866 of record LVAE01000063.1, on the reverse strand, counting down.
CCACATCCACCGGCACGCACTTGCCGAGGTTTGCCATGCCCGGGTTGCCCGGAGCGCACACGAGAGTGTCGCACAGCGGCGACTTCTTGACTGCAAGAGCGATGGCATGTTCGCGACCACCGCTACCAACGACGAGAATATTCATAAAATTTCCTTTTTTCTGTTCAAAGAAAATTTAGCAAAAAACATGCGGGAAGGGCCCCAGCTCGGAGTTGCGAAGGCCGCACGGGCCCCTCCCTGCACCCTCCCCATCCTTGGCCGACGCTATAATAGTCGTTTACATGGTTTAAATTCACTATATTGGTATATATCGTAATTTTTTTATCGAACGAGACAATAAAAATGAAATCCATTTGGACAATCGACAATACTGTTTTAGAAAACATCCGAAAAGTAATAATCGATAATAAAGATTCTGAACTCGCAAAGGAACGAAAAACCAAAAACATTGAAAAGAAGGGAATTGACCTTTCAAAAAACAATGTTTGGAAGGTATTAATTGGTTGTGAAATAACATCACAACAAAAATCTGGAGAAGGCTCTCCAACAGACCAATTACTAAAATCAAACTCATTGCTCTTTGATTTTAACTACTGCAAAAACAATTATGATTTTATTCCTGAAGAATTAAAAAGATTCAACCTCCGAAGATACAATAAAATTGCTGAATGGCTTATTCTTATTATAAAAGAATGGGAATTAGGAGAATGGGAAACACTTGAAAAAAAACTAACTCTTCTAAAAAAAGATCATTCTCAAGAGGATGAGAAGCAAGTTCTAAACTATTTAAAAAGTGGGAAGTATAAAGGTCTCGGTTTAAAACAATCTCGTAATTTTCTACAATGGCTAGGTTTGTCTATATATGAAATTCCCATTGACAGTAGAGTTATTAAGGTTTTAGAAAATTGCGGTTGTAATTTTGTTCCTGGGCCTTCCGCTCTCCAAGATGACACCACATATGAATATTTAGAAAACGGATTACAAATGATTTCCAAGGAACTGCAAATATTGCCCTGTGAACTAGATGCATGCTTTTTTATGAGTTTGGGAAAAAAGAACAAAAAAAGCTAATCCCTTCCTTAAGTACTTCGTTACGCGGCCAGCGCCGACTGTCGTGTTGCATCTTTTTTCTGCATAATTACTCGTAAAGCTTATGCAATTTATAAAAAAAAATGTTTTCAGAATTGCCTTTTTGCCGACGACAACAAATCTTCCGCAACCAGCGGAAACTCCGAGCTTTATAAGATCCTCTGATTTTGTCATAGTGGCTCGTTGAAAAAAGAAAACCATTTTGTCGGCGTTGGCAAAATGGTTCTCGACAATCTCTGAAACCTTAGCTCTTTGCTTTACTTCTTTTCTTTAATTTTCCGTATTGCTCAATAAACTGTTCCTTTTGCATTTCAATCTCGCGGGCCAGAATTTCCTTAGAAGGAATGTAGGTCAGGTATTTTGCTGCATACATGCGTTTATTTGTTGCAAGTGTTGAAAAACGAGCGACATCGGCATTAGTGTCTGAACAGAGAATTATGCCAATTGTCGGGTTATCTCCTTCGGTCTTTTTGTAAGTGTCGTAGAGCTTGAGATACATATCCATTTGCCCGACATCTTCGTACGATATTTTTCTTGTTTTCAAGTCTATCAAAACAAAACATTTCAGCATGTAATTGTAAAACACCAAGTCAATATAATAGTCGTCATCTTCTGTATGAATATGTTGCTGACGACCAACAAAAGCATAGCCTTTCCCCATTTCCATCAGGAATTTTTGCAAGTGATTCAAAATCGCATTTTCCAACGTTGACTCAGTCACCGCAGCATCCTGATTTACTCCAAGAAATTCTGCAATCAAAGGATTCTTGATAAACTCCGAACGCTCCTTCTGATAATCGGCCGTCATTTTTTTCATTTCCTTGACAACGGTAGCCCTTTTAGCCTTGGGCGTTTGCATTAACCGATAGTAATATTGAGACGCAATATTACGCTTTAGGGTGCGATAATCCCATTGCTGCGAAGCGGCTTCCTGCATATACCACATTCGAGCTTCGAGGTCAGTGACACGCATAAGGCATTCGTAATGGCTCCATGACAATTGAGGCAACAGCGGCTGCTCTACTTGTTGTTGATTGAGCACATCAGACTGTCGCTGTGGCGATTGTATTGATTTAGCAGACAATGTCTGCTGAATTTTGAGAACCTCATTTTTGAATTCAGCAGGCAATGCCTGCTGAATTTGCAGGAAACCGAACATTTGATAAAATTTTCTGAAATTTCTAAGTTGAGTCTCGGAAAAACCGCTGCCGAAATTTTCTGTCAAAAACTTGGAAGCATCTTCAATGATACGCTTCCCATAATCAGCCCTCGCCTTTCCCTGCTGTTCCTGTTCCACAATTCGCCAGCCCAGTAGCCAATTGCAGGCGACCTGCATCAGATTTGCCGCACGAAAACTCATATTCCGTGCCGTAGAAACGATGCTATTCAAATCCGTTATGAAGTCGGCGTTGAGGTTCGCGTTGCTCTTTGACGAAGCGAGTTTCTTTTTAGACATAGTGGCTCCTTTAAAAAAAAGAAAAACATTTGATAATCATCAAATGCCTTTCGGAGCCTGCACTATTAGGAACCGCAACTGAAATGTAGATAATATTGGGATTCTGGCAAGGGGCTTAAGGAAATTTTACAAAGGGAACTATTCCTAACGTAAAATGACTAGAAAAAAAACGAGCCATTGATTTTTTTAACGTTTGGCAATCATTTATACTTGACCTGGTTGGTTTTCGAGAGTTCCAAGAAGCCTGTGTTTTGGAGGGCTTCAATCAGGCTTTGAATATTTGCGTCGGTCAGCTTTTCTGTGGCGAACCAGTTCTTTAGCGTCTTCTGCAATTTTGATTTGGTGGTGGGCGGATTCTTTGAAATGCCTTTCAGATTCGCCTTCGCCTTTTCGAGAGTCTTTTGCAAGTCAAAGGCCTTTTGTGGCGTAGCCTTTTTCGTGGGCTTCGCCGGCTGCGGAGCGGGCTTCTTAGGCGCAGCGACCTTTTTCGCTTCCTGTGGCTTCGCGATTAGCCCCAGGCGTTTCGCCAGTTCCTCGTACGATTCCACGCGTTCGCAGCGGTCTTCGCCGAACTGCTTTTGCACATGCAGAACGAGCGGGTCGTAGTCGTGATCTTTCGAAAGAATCACGCAATGGCTGTTGAATGGTTCGCGGGGCATCACCTGGCCCATGTAAAATGCGATGTAGAAGTCGAGCGCGTTTTCGGCCTGCTTCTTGGTCATCTTCTCGGGAATCGCAAGTTCCACAAGTTCGATGCGGCCCTCGCTCAGGGCGTAGCCGAAATCCTTCAGCTGCGTAAGCGAAAGGTTTATCTTATTCGTGGAATTGTGGAACAGCACGAACTTCAGCGGAGAGCCGTCCGTATTCACGACAAGGTCGGTCAGGCCGTTCAGCCCGACATTTTCGCAGTCCACAAGGACATGGGATATGGGGAATTTAGGAGTGGGCATTAGCGGACCTCAATTGTAAGCAAATCACTGAATAAAAAGTTGTCTAATATGTTAGAACCTATATTTTTGAAAATTCCTTTCAAGAAGAGCGTTTCACCTCTTCATTCTATCCCAACTTATCATACACTTTCGAAATCACAAACGCGTACATCGTGACTAGAATATGCGTTGCAAGCTTTATTTCGTTTTCATCAGCATTGGGCGCAAGGTGGGCTTCATCATTTCGCCAATCATGTACCTGTTCAATATACTTTTGGAAATTTGAATAACGGGAATCTCTGTTGTTTCGCAAGTTCCAAAGGAATGGAAACGCCTTTTTGATATCCATAAAAGCACCATTAATAGGTGTATCAGGAGCATTTCTCTTTTCTGGTCCAGCTGTGAGCCAATAAACTTTTTTCAAGAACACTTCATATTTGGAAATAAGGCAATTGAAATGTCTGCGGCGATCTACGACGCGCATATTGTCTTTGCAATAAATCATATTCAACGAGTCTTGAATTAGCTCGTTTGCGCCATCAAGTAGTGGCATTGTTGGTTGAGCAACAGTCTCTAAAAGAGCATGAGCGATATCCTTCGGAGCCCGAACAAAAGACCTTATCTGTTCAAATTCTGGTGCGATATCATCCGCAATTCGTTGGCAAAGAACACTGAAGACAAAGGGAACGTCCTTTTCATCACTAGTTATACTCGCCAAGTAGTTATAGAGCCCATTGATATAATCCTTGCCGATAGGCGAACTCTTATCCACAATTTTTGAGAGGAAATCCAGCAGGTCGTTGGATTCGTCTCCAATCTTATTCATCACCTTTTCTTTGAGCAAGTCAATAAGATCATTGTAATTGTTGTCTGCACGGAAAGCTTCATGCAATTCGCTGTCGGTAGAAACATCAAGTGTAATGGGCTTAATTACATCTTCATGTTCTGCGAAATAATCCCTAGATGTAGAATTGACAATGTCCAGAATTTCGTTTAGGCGAGCCTTTTCATCTAACGGTTTTTCTTTTATCTTGTCGTAGCGAGGTTTAAGCGCTTCACCTTCGCCCATTTCTATTTTGCCGGTAAACGTCTCGTGGTCCACCTTGATTTTATTAAGGTCTATACGGCTAAGGATTTCCATCGGCAAGACTTCTTTCGTATAAGGAAGATAGCCGTATAGCGCCTTCAGGAACAGAAATTCCTTTTCAAGATCCGTATCGATAAAATCCATCAATTGGGCAAGAAAACCGTAACCGCGCATATAGCGGCTTACTTCTTTACGGAACTTGTCCTTTGTAGCGTCGTCAAGATTAACGACATTCTCGTTGACAATTTCGGTAAGGATGCTAATGCATTTTTGGGGTTCCTTGCCTAAAAGAATTTTCACGACATCGTCAACCTGAGACTGCGTATAAACATGGTAACCGCGAAGCTCCGACCTATAGGAGTAAAGTTTTTCCGGATCAAAGTTTCCGTCAAGACTAGAGCCGTAATGATACCTGTCAAACGCCTTTTTGATTTCGTCTTTATCATTGCGGAAATCAATGACAAGCGTATCGTCTTTCCCGGGGCAAGTGCGGTTCAAGCGACTCAAGGTCTGAATGGCCTGGATATCCCCAAGGCGCTTATCAACATACATGGTATGCAACAAATCTTCACTAAAGCCAGTCTGGAACTTGTCAGCCACAATCAGAATGCGATATTCATTCTGCTTAAAGGCTACGCGGATTCCATTGTCCTTCAAGCCAGTGCCATTGAGCGTTTCTTCTGTAACATTTGTGCCGTTATATTCAACAGAACCCGAAAATGCACCAAGAGTCTTTATCTTACCATTATACTTGACTTTTATGATTTCGTCTATCAGATGTTTATATTCTACCACTGCCGCTCGAGATTCGCACACGAGCATCGCTTTAGCCTTGTGGTCAATCTTGTCAAAGGTATTTTCCATAAAGTGGGCGACAATAAAGTCCGCCTTGTCTCTCATTACCTTCGGTTCTCGACCAAGTTGCTTTAATATCAGGCGAACGGATTTTTTCTTCTCGTATTCGTTCGGGTCAACAATTTTTACGACTTCGCCATTTTCATCGGTAAGTTGGATTTTGCCATCCCCGTTTTCTTTTTGCCCCTTCTCCACATATTCAAACAGTGTAGAATAGGTCGTATAATTTTGCAGAACATCAAGAATGAATTTTTCGTCGATGGCCTGACGCATAGAATACAGGTCGTGCGCCTTTCCACCTATACCGAACTGCGCGTATGTCTTGTCCTTGGGCGTTGCAGTAAACGCAAAGAAAGAAATATGCGGCATCTGTTGGCGTGTTGCCTGCATATAGGCAAGCATTGCATCTACAGAATCCTCGCAATTTGCTTCGTTCTTTTCTAGGGCATTCTTTACTTCTGCATCCGTAGAAAGTGCCTGAATCAGGTCCTTCGCACTTTCTGCACCCACGGCCGTGTGGGCTTCATCGATGATTACGGCGTAAGTTCTGCTTTTTTCGCGTTTGAGTTTTGCAAGCGCATACGCAAATTTTTGAACAGTGCAAACAATGATGCGTCCACCAGCATCGACAGCATCAGCAAGATTCTTCGAGCCTTTGCGAATGTCCTTAACAAGGCCATTAACCGTGTTAAAGTTATTCACATCATCTGCCATATTGGCGTTCAATACAATACGGTCGGTGACCATAATGATGGAATCAAAGACATTGTTCCCGTCCGCCTTGATTGCATTTGCCAACTGATGAGCCAGCCAAGCCATGGATTTTGTTTTTCCGGAACCTGCTGAATGTTCGATAAGATAGTTATGCCCTGGGCCTTCTGTTTTACACAATGTCAAAAGCTTTCGAACGGCGCGCAACTGATGATACCGCGGGAATACAGTTACATTCTTCTTTTTCCCGTCCTCGTCCGTTTCATCGTAATTCTTGATAAAATGCTCGAAAATATTCAACAAGCTATCTGCTTGCCAAATATCCTGCCACAAGTAGGCGGTAGAATACTCCCCATCTATAGGCGGATTCTTTGTCTCGCGATTGAAGGGTAGGAATCGCGTACTTTGCCCTGCAAGGCGCGTCGTCATAAAGGCATAGTTGTTATCTACGGCAAAATGGACCAAACATGTTTTCAGGAAGTCATTGTGGTCGTCTTTGGGGTCGCGGTCTTCTTTATACTGCTTTATGGCATCCGTATAATTCCAATGCGTCGAAGAAAGTTCGTTCTTCAATTCGCATGTCATGAACGGAATACCGTTGATTAGAAATACTAGATCGATTCGGTCTTTTTCATGGTCACCGGTATTTGCGAAATGGAATTCCTGGACAACGGCAAAGCGATTTTGCCGATAGAGTTTAACGAACTCGCTATCTTCTTGAGCCTGCTCCGGCCTATACTGAACAAACTTTAGCTTGACTCCCTTGATTTTAAATTCCTTATCGTCAATACCATTGAGGATATGGATAAGGCTTTCGTTTTCAAGGCGCTCTTTGTAACGCTTAATGACGGCGTCAAGAGCCTCTTGTTCATTAGAAAATTTATGGCAAACCTTGCCCCAATTTTCTGCCTGTGCCCGCAAGAAACGAAGAAGTTCTTCGCGGTCGCAAAGGTCTTTAAGGCTAAAGTCCGAAGACTTGCGTTCGATATAGAAATTTTTGTCAGCAGTCAAGCACTCAACAATATGCTGCTGGAAATCTTTTTCCGACGGATTCAAACCCTTCATAAAAAACCTCGTTTATAAAACTTTTAACAGACCTTGCGTTTACCCGTGACGCACTCTGTAATAATTGACTGTTTGTATTCTTTTAGCAATTCAATCTGACGTTCAATTTTTGAAATTTGGTTGTCTATTGCATAATTTTTCTTATTAAGATAATCAACTATTTTCAGCTGTTCTTTATAAGGTGGAATTGCAAATTTCTTACCAGCTATAATTTCTTGACTTATATTCGGCTGACCACCGCCATTTGCATCACGAAGCAAGGACGGCTTTCCCGCCTGAAACATGTAAAACGCAAACATTTCGTTAACATCTTTACTTTTTTTTAGAACGCAGCAGGCTTGATTGACAGCTGTATCAATGTTCAAAATTCCTGTTTTTCCAATTGTAGCCCCATACATAGCAACAACCATAGAGCCCTTAGGATAAATTTTCAAATTGCATTCCTCTATAGCAACTTTTGAAATTTTTTTCGATGTTTCCAAAATAAAACTGTCATTTAAATCACCTGTCTGCAGCCAATTATAGCCTCCATCATCAACATAGTAGCGTTTATCCCCTGACTTCGGAGTGGTTCCACTACCCAACTGGAAAAGCCATGAGACTTTCTTTACTGTCCATTGGATTTGTAGGTTTTTTAATAGTGGGTTCATGAACAACCATATTCATTACCGGTT
>LVAE01000062.1 GCA_001603905.1 Fibrobacterales bacterium Fibro_02 | reverse complement strand
CCGAGTCCTGCCGCGGTAAAGAACAGGAACAGCACCGGGGTGCTGGCGGTGAATGCGAATCCCATGGCGGTTCCGAGGAAGGGCGCCGAACAGGGCGTACTTAAAAGAACGAGCAGTGCGCCGGTAAAGAAGGCTCCAGCGAGTCCTGCCTTGTGTCCTGCGGCATCCATCTTGGTGGTGGCATTCCACGGAAGCCAGATTTCAAAGATGCCGAAAAAGCTCATGGCGAATGCGGTCAAGATGACTGCCATGAAGGCGATGAAGCCTGCACTCTGGAATTGCATGCCCCAGCCCGCGGACCCGCCGCCGGCTTTGACGGCGGCGACGACGGCGGCCAAGATCCAGAAACTACATAAGATGCCCGCCGTCGTGGCTCCTCCCAAGGCGAGGAGCCGTCCGCGACTTTCGCCTGCCTGCTTAATCAAGCTGAACAGCTTGAGCGAAAGCACCGGCAGCACGCACGGCATCAGGTTCAGGATAATTCCGCCGATAAAAGCGAAGAACAGTAGCGCGATGACTCCGGCAAACCCTGCGCTGTTATCCGCAGCACCCCCCGCGCGGCTCTCCGATGCAATTTCGTCGCGGTCCCCAGCAGCAATCTCCGCGCGGTTCTCCGCCGCACTCCCGTCATTAGATTCGTTTTTTTTTGCAACTCCGATTCCGCTCGCCTTTCCGGCTGCATTTCCCGTTGCGCCCAGTTGGCCGTTCAGGCGGATCGTCTTGCTTGCCGGTGCCAAACAAATCGAATTGTCGCACGCCTGGTAGTGGAATGTCACCTCGGTTCCGAGGCTGTCGTAGTTCATTTCAGAGCCGTCGCTGTCCTTGGCGATTCCCTTCACCGGGATTTCGACGTTGAATGTTCCGCGGAATGTCAGGATCTCAAGTTCCAGCGCCTCGTTGTATTCCCGGATGGGGGCGGGCCATACGGCGTCGCCAAATTCAATTCCCTCGGCCTTTGCCTCTATAGACGATGGCTTCAGGAATTCGTCGGTCACCTCGTTCGCGTTCACGTGCCACTTGTCCGGCACGGTAATGCTTACGGTAATTTTTCCTCCGTCCTTCAGTGCGCCTGCACTATATTCCATGTGCATTTCCGGGGGCGGCATCGAGTTCATGTTGAACTCTTCCGCTAGCACGGATTGCGGACAAATTACGCAAAAAAGACCCAAAATAAAAAAAATGGCAGATTCTTGCAAACAGTTGTTTGCAAAATGACGATTTTTCTGTTTTTTATCTTTTAATTTCATAAATTTATTCTTAACTGAAAGATTGCTGTCGAAATTCCGGTTTGAGAAATGTCCAAATCAAGAATTTTAACAGAACAGTCTCCCAATTGGGTAGAAAAGGTGTGGCGCAAGAACGCCTCTCAAATTTACAAACTCTGTTGCGCCCGGAGTAAGGATACAGAGCACGCGAAGGATCTTTTTCAAGAAGTCGCCCTTCGTTTTTGCCGTTCGGCGACCGTCCTTGACCACGACAAGCCCATTTTTCCCTGGTTTATGACGGTTATACGGAACACGAATCGCGATCTCCATCGTAAGACCCGCCGCATGGTGCGCCTTACGGAAGTCATGGAGGCCGGGGCCAAGTATTCCGCAGGCAAGATCGAGCAGGAAATATGCGAAAACCGTCGCTTCCTTTTTGTGCGCAACCAGCTGGACGACCTGATGAAGTCTCTCACCGCTCCCGAGAGGATGGCGGTGGAGTTTTCGAGCATTGGCGGAATCCGCGCAGACGAGGCGTGCCTCTTTTGCGGCACGGACAAGGGAACATTCTTCAAGCGGAAGGCGTCGGCATTCAAAAAAATGCGCGAGAAGCGCGATATCTACCTGTCGTTATTGAAAAAGAGCGATTCTGCAAGCCCAAAATTAGATGAATTGCTCGCGCGTGCGAGTGAATTTTCGTAATTTTAAAGGGTGAAATTTTCGCTAATTGCAATCGTGTTTATATTTGCGGTCCAGCTGTTCGCCGCTGACCGTTGGGGAGCCTTTTCCGACCCGTTTCCGATCCATGATGTTGCGCCCTATGGCGATAACGGTATCATGCTTGCGACCGATGGCGGGCTTCGTTTCCGCACCCTGGAGGGCGACCGTGTTTTCCTTTCGCAAGATGGCCTGGAAACTTCAGCCTTCTATTCCGTCGTCTCCTCGACACTTGGGACCTTTGCCGTTTCCGAGTTCGGCATCGTGGTGGCTATCAATGGCGATGGCAATACGTGGCGTGTCCTGAACCGTTCCTATGTCAAGAACAATGTCCGTGCGGTTCCCCGCGGGGCAGTTCTCGGGAAGAATATCCTGGTCATTGCGTTTGAAGATCGCCTTGCCTTTTTCGATATTTTAAAGTCGACATCGCTCCTGACGGTCGACCGAATTGGCAACTATTCGCTGCAGATGAATGCGCTCAAGCAACTGGCAGTTCATGGGGACACTCTTTATGTCAAGACGGAACGGGCTTCCTATTCCCGCGTCATGGACTGGGACAATCTCGCCTCTGACATCCATCTTGGCGATGCTTCCTCATGGAACCTTCTCTCTGCAGAAAATACGGTTTCCGAATTTGCACCGTGGGATTCTACCAAGGTTGTTGCGGGCGACGAGGTCCTGACGGAATCGTTCTTGTTCGACAACAACGGTTGCCGTGTCCGTTGGACCCTACGTTCGAAGGACGGGTATTTCCTGGTGGGGCCTTATACGATTCTTTTCTTGCACGACCAGGGAACTCCGAGAATTGTGGATTTGCCATACGAGCGGTACTCCTTGGGCGAGGCCTATGAACTTCAGGCCATGCCTATGGGTGGTGTTCTTGCCGCCTCTGTCGATGGAAAGATCGGCTATGCGAAACCGACGGGCTGGCGTGAACCCGAATATGCCTTTAACGGTCTGGGGAACGGCTTTTCCGCCTATTCTGCCAGGATGAAGGTGCTGTCGGTCCTTCCGGACGGGTACGTATTCTATCATATTTGGGGCTTTGTCTACCAGATTTATTCCCATTGGGGAACGGAGCTGGAGTACTCCTTTAATCCGACCGACGGGTACTGCTTTGACAACTATCTTGATAACTTTCCCATTTCCCCGTTTGTGGTTCCCGCTCCCGACAATTCGGGTTTCTTGACGGCGACGGCAAGTAATTCGGGCTACAGCATCGTCTACTTTAACAAGAATGGCGATGTCCGCTGTGCCAAGAATGTCGGTAAGCAGCCTGTGCCCGGTCCGATGCATGTGACGGTCGACGACAACGGTTCCTGGGTCATCTATGTCGCAAGCAAGCAGGGGACTGCCCTTGCCGATATCGGCGGTGTGGATATGCACGTGTTCCCCGCACCAAGGTCGAATGGCGGCGAACTTTCGAATGGGACCAGCAAGACTTTCACGGGAATTAGTCCTGCTCCCCTGGATATGGTTTACGACTCAGTAAAGAAACGTCTTTGGATGGTGTCCATGTCGAACCTTGCGTATCTGGACTCTGATCGCGATACCTTGATTGTTCCCTCATCTACAAATGGTATCCGCGGTGTCGAGTACACTTCGATCGATGCGGATGTCCACGGGAATCTCTGGGTGGGAACTACGGGGCATGGCGTTTACCGCCTGACGCAAAAGAAGTCTTCGCCGGACACACTTTCGGTGGTCAACTATAATTCCCGCAACGGCCTGCTCAGTGATAACGTCGCCGATGTGGCGATCGATGCCGTCGACGGTGTCGCCTGGTTTGCGCACGAAAGGGGAATCACTTATTACCAGCGTAACGACCTCAAGGATGCAAGTGCGAACTTGTCGGATTCGGCGCGCGTACTGTTCCGTGCATATCCGGTTCCCTTCAGGCCCAAGGAACATGCCTACTTTATTATCGAGGGCTTCACGGAAAATGCAATTGTGAGCATCTATAACCGCGGCGGGGCGCTAATCAGGACCTTTAAGGGCGATGACGTCCTGGGCGGTCGTCTTGAGTGGAACGGTAAGGACAAGAGCGGCAAGCTCGTGGCTCCGGGTGTCTACTATTACGTTGTCAATAACGGCCCCAAAAAGAAGAAGGGCAAGTTCATCATCGTTCATTAGTTTTGAAGAGGTCTTTCATGAATCGTCTTGTATTTTTGAGGTCCGTTGCCGCTGTTGCTGCGGTAGCGACTTTGGTTGGCTGTGCGGGTGAACGCCAGGGGCTTGTTTGCGACGAGATGGAATACCGTCTGAATACCATGACCTATTCGCCGGACCAGCGCGCCTACGCCGAAGAAGAGCTGCGTGTCTGCCGCGAGCAGGAAGCCGAGAAAAAGGCGGCGGGTGCCGCGACGCGCCAGAGCATCTATGACCGCTTTGCCGCATCGGATTCTTCAAAGGAAAAGTCCGCTGCTGCTAGCAATGCTGCTGTCAATTCAAATGGGGAAACTTCCGAAAGTTCGGACGGCGCGAATGGCGCTATCTCTGTGTCCGAGGCGCTCAAGGATTCCTCGGGCGAAAAGACGGTGAGCATCTATGACCGCTACAAGTCCGTTGAACCTTCGGCAGAAAATGCCCCGGCTGAAAATTCTTCTGCGGAAACCCCGGCGGACACCTCCGCGGCCGATGTCGGGAACTTCCAGTAGGGCGGTGGAGTAGATGGCTAGAATTCAGACTCTTGCCGGTGAATGGTTCGAACCGGATTTGCCGGGGCGCCTCCTCAAGATTGCAAACGATATCCGCGAAGCGGGGGGCCGCGCCTATCTGGTGGGCGGCTGGGTCCGCGACGCTCTTTTAGGCAAGTCCTGCCGCGACTACGACGTCGAAGTCTACGACATGGCGCAAGATGCACTGGTGCCGATTCTCTCAAAGTACGGTCGCACGAATTTAGTGGGAAAGGCTTTCGGCGTCATTCATCTCGCCATGAAGGGACTCTCGCTCGACTTTTCCTTCCCGCGTACCGAAAGCAAGGTCGGTTATGGACACCGCGGCTTCGTGGTGCATACCGACGAAAAACTCAGCTTCAAGGAAGCGGCCCTCCGCCGCGATTTTACCATCAACGCCATGGGCATGGAACTGCCGGACCTTACGCTCTGCGATCCTTACGGCGGTATCGATGACTTGAAGACGCATACGCTGCGTCATGTGGGTCCCGCCTTTGCCGAAGATTCCCTGCGCATCTTGCGCGGGGTGCAGTTCGCGAGTCGCTTCGGTTGCACACTTGCGCCTTCTACGGTAGAACTCTGCCGCACGCTCTCGCTCGATGATCTCTCGGTGGAACGCCTGTTCGAGGAATTCAAGAAGTGGCTCTTGAAGCCGGGCAAGCCCTCCCTTGGTCTCCGCGCTTTTCTGGATATCAAGCTCGACGAATATTTCCCTGAAATCCGTCCGTTCGAAAATTCCTGGGACACGCTGGGCGCGGTCCTCGATAACATGGCGGCGCTGCGTGACTCCTGCCTCGCGGAAAATAAGCCCTGCTCCCTTTCGGAAGCGCAGACGATGGAATTCGCCTTTGCGGCGCTTCTTGCGGACAGCGCCGATACTTCGCTCAAGTTCCTTGAACGCATCACGAACGAGGTGCATCTCCTGAAGATTGTACCGCCGCTCCTGAAGGCGTTCCGTGAAATCGCCCCCGCGATTGTGGACGATGCTCCCGCACTTCGCCGCCTCGCAGTAAAGCTCGGCGGCTTGAAGCTCCTTTGTCTGCTGGTCCAGTGCGCTCCTTGTGAATTCTTCGCGGCCAATCGCGACTTCTCCGAAAAACTTTGGAAGGCTGCCGCTGAATATGACCTGCTCGAAGCAGCTCCGCAGCCCTACTTGACGGGCAAGATGCTCATGGACCTGGGCGTGAAACCGGGAAAGCAGATGGGTGACATCATCAAGGCGAGTTTCGAACTGCAGCTCGACGGCAAGATTGCGAATGCCGAAGCCGCCCTCGCCTGGGCGAAAGAGATTATCGCCTAGTCATTCTCAATGCTGTCTCCAAATTTACCTATAAAAAGGGGAGAAAAGAGACTTTTATAGGTAAACGGAATATTCTTTTTTCTAGGCGTACCTATAAACTTCGAAAAAAATCCTTTTTATAGGTACGTTTTCTTGATTTTGTGAACAAATTAATTTCTTTGTACCTATAAAACAGCTACATTGGACCTCGTTTATAGGTATCATTATTGCTTTAGCCATTCGATGACGCGACAAGCATTCTTTTTTTGTTCTTTTCATACCTATAAAACGACCGTAAAGGCTTTGTTTATAGGTACAAAACCTCAAAAAGTGCCTTCGCGAGACCTTATTTCAGAAAAAACGTTTGATTACTTCCACCTAAACATTCCGGTGATTCCCGCTGGCACGGCGAACACAATCATCGGAATCTGGATCACTTCGGTCGGCAAGAACGCGAGCATCTTGCGCTTGGAATGCAACTTCCAAGAAGCAATCATCAGGAACACAAAGTCCACGACCACCTTCGGCAGGATGCTGAACACGCACCACTGCCACGGACAATCCAAAAAGAGCACGCACCAGGGGCTGATGAACATCCAGATGTAGTAGGTGTAAATCAGCGTGAGCATCAGAATGTACGCCTTGCTCTCGTAGTTGGTGCCGTTGCTGCTCCAGCGGGCGCGCTGGTTAAAAAGCTGCTTCCAGGTATGCACCGGTGCGGTCTCGATGACGGCGTCCTTGTCCAGGTTGTAGCAGACCTTGGTGCCCGGGATTTTCATCATCTTGTGGATGAGCATGTCGTCGTCGCCGCTCGAAAGGTTCACCAGGTCGCCGAAACCGCCCACGGCAAAGAAGAGGTCCTTCTTGTAGGCGAGGCATGCGGCAGAGGCCACGATCGGGTGTCCCCAGCTGAAACCTGCCGCTTCCATGGCGGTGTAGCCGAGTGTTTCCAGTTTCTGGTATAGGTGCGGCATCGTACGGCTGCCGTTGTTCTGCTTGGGACCTTGTACAATGCAGATGCCGTCCACAAATCGGCCTGCCATCGCGGTAATCCAGCTCTTGCGCGGAATGCAGTCGGCATCCATCGTTAAAAGCACTTCGTACTTTGCAATCTTGAAGGCGCTTTCGAGGGCGCGTTTTTTGGGGCTTGCGATAACAGGCAGGTCTTGCGGCAGTGACAGTACCCTGAACTTCGGGTGCGTCGCCGCGAACTTTTCCAAAATTTCCTTGGTGGAGTCGGTGGAGCGGTCATCGACGCAGATCACTTCCCATTCGCCCACATAATCCTGTTCGGCGAGAGCTTCCAGGGTGCGCTGCGCGAATTCCTCTTCGTTTCGCATCGGCACCACGACCGTGACACTCGGAGTAGCCTTCGGGCCCCTGTAACGGTGCGTGCGGATAACTCCTATAATGAAGAATAGGAACAGGAGCACGTACAGTGCGGTGAGGCATGTGATGATGATACCGCCCATGTGCTTAAAGTTAGAAAAATCGGAATTCGGATTTCGGAATTCGGAATTGTATTTTCTAATTTTTAACTCTGAACTCCGAATTCTGAATTCATAAGTATGATCCATCCTTCCGCATTTGTTCATCCGCAGGCCAAAGTCCACGAATCTGCCGTTATTGGCCCCTGGTGCTTGGTCGATGCTGGTGCCGAAATTGCCGAAGGCGTGGTTCTGGAATCCCGCGTACATGTTTACGGAGGGGTTTCCATCGGCAAGAATACGCATGTTTTTGACGGTGCAATCCTCGGTGGCCCTCCGCAAGACTTGAAGTATGCGGGCGAGCCGACCCGTCTCGAAATTGGCGAAAACTGCACCATCCGCGAATATTGCACGCTAAACCGCGGCACGGTGCAGGGGGGCGGTTGTACCCGTGTGGCGAACAAGGTGCTTGTGATGGCCTATTCGCATGTCGCCCATGACTGTGACATCCGCACGGGCGTCGTTATCGCAAACAGCTGCCAGCTGGGCGGCCATGTGCGTATCGGTGAGTATGCGACTATCGGCGGTGTCACCGCTATCCAGCAGCGCAATCAGGTTGGCGCCTACGCTTTCGTGGGGGGCACCCACAAGGTGGACCGTGATGTTCCCCCGTGTGCCAAGGCTTCTGGCAATCCCATCCGCTTCGGTGCTCTAAATCTGCATGCCCTGCGCCTTCATCCAGAAAGCTTCCCCGAGGAACGCGTCCAGGCGTTTTCCCGCGCCTATCGCGAACTCTACCGCAGCGGTCGCCCCGTCGCCGAAGTCATCGAGGAATTTCGGCACGGCCCGGAGCCCCTTTTCCACGAATTTTTTGACGAGCACTGGGGCGGCACACTCGTGCGTCCGTAGCCATTTCTTGTCCACATTTGTCATCCCCACTTATATCTCCTCTCCTACTAAAGATATTCCCCTTTCCATTTCTGTCATCCTGGAGGGCCGTAGGCCCGATAGGATCCAAGAGCTGCAATCCTACTAAAAAATCAGCATCTTTTTGATGAACAAATATTTACATGCTCGGTGATTTGTATCACTGGGAACACTTTGAAAACGAAAAATGGCTAGGTGTACACAGTAAGAAACAGAGTTTTTACAAAAAACGCCTCCTAAATAAAGAATAAGTGATTATTTTTACTAGGCAAGTTTTTATAAGAGGTTTTTATGTCCATAGCAAAGAAAATGACCGGCGTCCTTTTGGCGGCATCCTTGTGCTCTTTTGCAGGTCCGGTTAGCCACTTTGGTAAGTTGGTGTCTTGCGGCGCCAACATCTGTGGTGAAAAGACGGGTACTTCCACTCCCATTCAGCTCAAGGGCCCCAGCCTTTTCTGGTCCACGGGCGATCCGGCTGTCTTGTTCGACCCGGTTACCGTGGAATGGTTCGCGGTTAATTTCAATATCGGTGTTATTCGTGCGCCGATGGCCATTAAGTACTATGGTGAAAATAAGGACCCGATTTCTGAATCTGATGGAAACAAGGGTGTGACTAGCTATGGTTACCTTTCTACGGGTACCGAATACAAGGCCCTGACCAAGAACTTGATCAAGAAAATTGTGGATGCCGCTATCGAAAACGATGTCTACGTGATTGTGGACTGGCATTCCCATAATGCTCATCAAGAGACCAGCGAAGCGGTCGCTTTCTTTAAGGAAATGGCCACGGAATACAAGGATGTTCCGAACGTGATTTGGGAAATCTATAACGAACCGGTTAGCGCCGGTGCAGGCCAGATTAATTCTTATGCAGAATCTGTCTCTGCGGCTATCCGTAATGCGGGCAGCGAAAACCTGATTATCGTTGGTTCTTCGTCGTGGTCTTCTCAGCCTGGTCAGCAGGCTGGTCAGGGTTTGCACAACAAATACAAGAACATCGCCTATACCTTGCATTTCTATGCAGGAACGGGCGCACATGATGGTTATAAGAGCAATATCCCGGACAATGCGCCGACTTTCGTGACGGAATGGGGTGCCTCCGCTGCTGATGGTGGCCAGAATCAGACCACTGTGAGCGATGCTTCGGGATGGCGTTCTTGGATGGACCAGAAAAAGTTGAGCGGCTGTATGTGGTTTGCCGGTACGAATGGAAATGGTCAGAATGGAACAACGGTTCAGTCTTCTGCCATGTTCCCCTACGGCACCAATACAACGAACTTGGACGCCACCCTGTCCAATTTCTCTGGCACCAATACCACGGCCGGCGTTTTTGCCGCCTATATGAGCACCAACAAGTGGACCTCCTTCGTGCCGTCTTCTCATCCGATGGGTAACACGATCAAGGCTTCCGTTGCCGAAGGTGCCTCCAAGACGTTCTCCTCTACTGATCTGGGTCTTCGCGGAACAATTTCCGAAGTGACCACGAATTCCGGCACTGTAACCAAGACGGACAACTCCATTACCTTCCAGAGCGCTGAATATGGTTCTCCCGATAAGGTGATTATCAACTATAGCGTGACCTCTGGTGATGTTACGGTCAAGGAACGTATCATTGTGACCATGACCGACCGTAAGCCGATCCTTAAGGACACGACGATCGCTGTTAGCTACAAGAGTGCTACCAAGTTCACTCTTGCAAAGCTTGGTGCTAAGAACCCGCTTTCTACTGTGGCATCGTCGCTTTCTGTGACCGAAGCCAAGGTGACTGCCGGCCAGGTGACCTTCAAGGGCGACTCCCTTACCTTTACCCCTGCTGGCGAAGGTGAAGTGACCTTGACCTATACTGCAAAAAATGCAAAGGGAACTGCAACTGCCAATGTGAAGCTCATTTGCGGCAATATGGCCCCGACGATTTATGCCAAGGCCAATATGGGTAGCAAGCCCAACACCGCCCCGATTGATATCACCCTGACCACGATGCGTGCAAACGATGCCGATGGCGATGTGGTGACCTTCAAGATTGGCTACTTGGATCCGAACTATCCGGGAACCTTGACTATGAGCGAGGACAAGACCAAGCTTACCTATACGCCGGATGGCGCCCATACGGGTAGCGTGACGATCCTCTCCGTGCTGACGGATGGCTCCGCCGATTCCAAGGTCGGTGCTGCCGTATTCAACCTGACAGGTAGCGGAACTCCGATTTCCGTGGCCGCTCCGACGACGATCCCCGCCGATGTGTATATCCCTGTTGCAATCAAGCAGGTGGCTGCTCCGTCTGTCGCTTCCAGCCTCAAGGTCGGTCGCGAAAACGTGACCCTGGGCCTCGTCAAGTCTGGCCGCGTTACAGTGGATGTCTACAGCGTCAAGGGTCTCCGTGTCAAGAATCTGCTTGACCAGAACCTCTCTGCCGGTGTGCACACCGTTGGCTTCGATGCTTCGAGCATCCCGGCCGGCACCTACATCGTGCGCATGCGCCAGGGTTCTACCATCAAGTCCCAGTGGTTCGTGAACCGCTAATCGGTACCCTCTAGAAAACTTAAGATGAAGCCCGCACTCGTGCGGGCTTCTCTGTTTATGCCCCCTCATGTCATCCCCGCCCCCCCCTTATGTCATCCCGGACTTGTTCCGGGATCTCCTCTCCTACTGAAGCAATCATCTTTCCCCCTTATGTCATCCTGGAGGTCCGCAGGACCGACGGGATCCAGGAATGGGATAGAATCGGCGGACAGCATTTGGCAACGTGTTGCCTTAGTGCGCATGGTCCCCGCATGGGGAGGATCCAGGCATAGTCATTCTCGCAACAAAAGGTCTCTGCCCCGTCGGAAACCATAAGTACGTCCTTCACTGGATCCCCTCCTTCGCGTCGCTCAGTCGAGGATGACGAAAGTGGGGCACTTATGCGTTTCTCCAGACAATTAGGATGACTTTAGGGAACTTTCCACGCAAAAAAACACCCCGGCGAGCCGGGGTGCATGTATACAAGAATTTTTTCTTACTTAAGCAGTGCGTTCAGCGTTTCGGTGTCGGACCAGGTTCCCAGTTCCTTGTCGAAAATCTCGTAGCCGCCCACGTTGGTGAAACCCCAGTAGTTCCAGCTGATGTTGTGGGACTTGGCCTGCTTCACGAACTGCTTGACCCACTTGACTCTCGAAGGAATTCCGCCGCATTCCGTGGCGCCGAATTCTCCGATATTGATGGGGAGTCCGCCCGGATAGAGCTCGTCGGCAAGTCTTACCATCTTGTCGAAGTCTTCCTGCATGCTGTTGATTTCTGCGGTAGTGCCTTCCCACGTCGTAATCGTTTCGGGACAGTTGTAGTTTTCGCCTTGCAGGGCGTACTGGGCCGGAACGTAGTAATGCGGCGTGAAGATGATGTTGCCGTCGGCAGGGAGCTTCAGGGAACGGATACCCGTATAGGCGTTATAGTCGTTACACCCGTACATAATGGTTCTGCCCGGGTTCGTGGCGCGGATGATGGGGTAGGTCCTCGCGATCATCTGGTTATGAAGGTCTGCTGAAACACCGCCTCTGGGCTCGTTGAAAAGTTCAAAGACGAGTTTTTCGTTGGGCACGTCGGCGAAGTAGGCCGCAATCTGTGACCAGATGGCGTCGATGCGCGCGAGGTGCTTTTCCGCGTTTTCGAGGTTGGGTTTCTGGTTCTTTACTTCTGCTTCGGGGTTAGCGACGTCGTTCAGGAAGGACTGGTGGTGGTGCATGTTGATAATGGCCACGAGTCCTGCGGCGTTGATCCATCCCACGACTTCCTTCACGCGGGCGAGATATTCGGGTGCGATGGTGTAGGGCGCTTCGTTTTCAGCTTCCAGGTCCCAGCGTACCGGGAGGCGGATGGAATTGAATCCGGCTGCTGCAATGGCCTGGACCTGGCTCAGTTCAACAGGACCTCCGCCCCAGCAGCTTTCGCAGGTGGCGTCAAAGGTGTTGCCCATGTTGATACCTTTGCCGATGCGGGCGTTCATGGCCTTGCCGAGCGTGTAGTCGATGACCTGTTTCTGGGAACTGCCCGAAGTGGAGCCGCTGCTAGTAGGATCTGCGGGCGTGTCCTTGTTGTTCGCGGCAGTCAAGTTGCCGCCGCCATCGGAGCTGTTGCAGGCGCTGAGCGAGAATGCGAGCGCCGCCAGTAAAGTAAGGGATGTGTTCTTGATATTCATATTGTTAATCTAAATTTATTTTTTTACAGAGGGATCGTTCGGCTGTTTATTTGTGGTTTACCCGTGTAAACGCAAATGTGTGGGGCCGCTGTTATATATCTCATTGAAAAATCTATACTTACGATGGCTAAAAGTGCGAAAAAGTAGCTTATAAACGTAATTTAACACTACTTTACAAGAAAATAAGTTAAATTTCCGCACGATTGGAGATTTTCTATGCGAATACCATCTTTTGCTATCGCTGCAGTTTTGGCATCTGTGTCCATTGCTTCGGCTAGTTTTAGTGACTACCGCGACCGTGACGTGTTGCGCTTTACTCCCAAGGAACCCAAGCCGTTCCAGCAGAATAAGGATGTCGCCTCGATTGTGATGCGCGAAGGCATTCCTCGCGGCGGTGGATACACCTACCAGTACCCCCGTGAAAACCCCGAACCGTTTATGACCGATGCCGCCGGTGCCATGGAAGGCGATCTGGCAATGCAGGTCGAACTTATTGCCAGCGACTATTCCGGCGTGGCTATCTGTATTGCGGGTTCTGTCGACCTGACCCCGTACTTTGAAGATGGTGCCCTGGAATTCTGGATCAAGGGCGCCGAAGGTGGCGAAAACGCACTGTTCGTGCTTCTGGACGACGGCGTCAAGAGCAACGGCGAATCCCTCCAGGTGAAGCTCCGTTCCAAGAGCTTCGGCGACATTACCAAGGAATGGAAACACTTCAGCATCCCCCTCAAGACCTTCGGTGAAACCGGTGTGTACTGGGATGCCAAGAACACCCGCGAAGTCATGCTCCCGTTCAGCTGGGCAAACTTCAAGGGCTTCCGTATCGAAGTCCGTAAAGACGAAAACACCGCGTTTAAGGTTTGGCTGGATGACATCGTGATCAAGAAGACGATGCCTGAATACATGGGCCCGGCCAACTATCCGTTCCGCAATGAGTTTTAATGAGGATTTTCATGCATAAAAGAATAAGCTGCTTAGCTTTGGGCTTATTGGCCGCTGCTTCATGGGCTGTCGAAACTCCCGAAGAACAACTGGAACGTGTGGATGCCCGCATGGACTCCTTGGCGGAATATGCCGCCTCTACCGTTGTCGGTAAGGACGACCGTCCGGTTGCCATCTCGGGCGACATGACCATTCGCCTCAAGCATTTTGACTACTACGAATCTTCCGACTTGCAGATGAACGACCGTCAGCGTACGCTGATCCAGTCTGCATTGAACGTGGGTATCGTCGTGTCCCCGTCTTCTTTCTTGACGGTGTTCTCTAACCTCTACCTGCCGTTCGACTTCTCCGGCTACTTCGAGAACAGCAATGCGACTGCCCCGAACTCCGGTGAATTCAACCACGCGCAGCGCGTCCCGTTTGACCACTGGACCGACTACTATGGTATTTCCACCAACGAAAATATGCTGGCCGGTATCGATGTCCGTGCCGGTGGCTTTGGTGCGACTTTCCAGGCCGGTGGCGTTATCTGGGCGAACAGTAGCCCCCTTACCATGTGGGAACGCGAAACCATGGCCCGCTTCGCTTCGCAGTACGAAACCTTCGAAGACGAAAAGGTCGTGAGTACCTACTATAAAGAAAAGAACTTCCACCCGGTTAAGGAAGGTGGCCGTGCATTCTGGACCAACCGTTCCTTCGGTGGTCTCTTCCTCGATGTGCACACCTTGCCGTACAACTTGAAGGCCCAGTTCATGCTGTCCCAGCCGATGGATGCCGATATCGCGACCCGCGACGGTACCAGAATGTTGGGTGGTCAGCCGGGCGAACTCGAAATGACCGGTACCTACGACTTTGACGGTATGGTCTACCACGGCCGTATCGCCAAGGAAAAGATCGAAATCGCCGGTGCCGACATGACGGTCGGTGCGAACTACTTGGGCGTTGATTTCGAAAACTCCGCCATTTACGAACCGGAATACTCCTTCAAGGATGCCGACGGAAACGCTTACGTTGTCGACAACCATGTGGCCTCTATCGACATCAAGGGTAACCTCACTCCCAAGTTCTACTTGATGATGGACCTCGCCTTGAGCTGGGATGATTCCACGAAGTTCAAGGAAATCGAAAGCGACGAAATTTACGCCAAGAACGAAAAGGAATACTACTCCAGTGGTAGTTCCTCTCCGGCATTCGGCCTCTATATCAAGGCTCAGGACAAGCACTGGGAACCGATCACGGTCGAAGCTGTTTACCTGACTCCGGACTTCTATTCTCCCTTCGGCATGACGGATCCGTCTCGCTATCGTACCTGGCGCCAGGACAAGTTCTACGTGGGTGCGGGTACCTTCCGCTACGGTCCGAACATGGTCGGTGCTAACATCAAGGTGGAACCGCAGATTGAACTCGGCCGCTTCGACGTGCAGTACGGCATCCATCGCCAGATTGAAAAGGGCGACGACATGATCGACTTCAAGTACAACCTGAACGGTCGTGCCATGTGGGAATCCTCTAACTCCTGGACAAAGTTCAAGACCCTCTATACGGCTGACTCCGGTAACGGTAACGACAAGGCCCGTAACGTGGCTCGCGTGGGTGCCAAGTCCACCAACAAGCTCAACAACCTCGAAGGTGGTCTTCGTGGTGGTACCTGGGAACTCTGGGAAGGCTTCGTTCCTTACAACTCCGCAGAAGAAGCCGCTACCGAAGACGCTCCGCAGCACGTCAAGTGGAACGCCAGCTTGGTTCTCGATGCCGGTTACGAAGTGGGTCACTTCTTCGGAATCCAGCGCAACATTATGATGTCCGTCTACACGGCACTTTCCGGCGTGTCCACCTCCTTCACTCCGCTTGCCTACAGCGCAAACCAGAAGGACATGCTCGCTTGGGACTTGTTCATTCAGTCTGAACCGGCCGTGGCCATCACTCCCACGGTTCACGGTTTGCTGATCCTCGGTCTCGAAAAGATTTGCGCCCCCAACGCCTATGTCATCCGCACGGTTAATTCTGGCCTGCCGGTGACGGGTTCTGCCTACCCGGCTGCATATAAGAATGGCGCCTTCGTTTACGAAGAAGCTCCGATTAACATTACACAGACAGCTCTTGGTTTCGGTCTCGACTGGGACTTCACTCCCCGCGCAGGCTTGCATTTCCGCTACAAGTGGATGACCAACTCCGACGAGTTCCTCCCGGAAAACGATTGGAAGGGCCATTACTTCGCTGTTGAAACAAAGATGTGGTTCTAGTAGAGGTTAAGTATGTTACAAAGACTCATTTTTGGTTTGCTCTCTGTTTCCGCAATCGCTTCTGCTACCGCAATTGCCGACAATCAGGCTAAGATTGATAGTACCGTAGATGCCATCGAGTCCCGCAAGGGTGTCGATATCGGCGGTACGGTCCGTGCCGTCTACAACAAGTCCAACGTCGAATCCGACCAGGACGTGAACGGCTTCAACACTCTGCCGGACCGCGAAATCGCTGAATTTGTCCAGTTGGATCTGGACATGCACTTCCGTCCTTGGGATTTTGTGGGTGCGAACATCGTGCTCCGCCTGGGTGCAGGCATGCAGGACTACTTCGCCAACTCCGCCACCATGGTGAATGCCCCCTGGATTAACCTCGAAGGCAACATCGGCAAGAATTTCCACTGGACCGCAGGTGACTTCCGTCAGCAGTATTCTCCGTTGACCGTGTACATGCCCGGTGTCGACATCATGTACGAACCGACGATTTTCGCACGTAACCGCGAGATGGCCCAGAAGGAAGCCTTCATCGAAGGTAACCAGCGCAATCTGCAAGGTATCAACCTCCAGTTCCGTTCGGACATGGGCCCGACCTTGGGTGAACTCCGTGCCGAAGGTTTCTTTGCCCGCCTCCGCCGCGCCGAACGTCTCGATACGACCGGTGCCGAAGGTAACCTCCTCCCCGGCGAAGACATCTGGGGTGCTTCCCAGGCAGGAACTTTTGACAAGTATGCCTTGGCCGCAAACTTGGAACTGTATCCGCTGAACAAGAACCTGATGCTCGGTGTGACCTTCTTGGATGTCTGGGATGACGAAGACTCCAAGGCCTACACTTATTACAAGAACGACCTTTACAGTTCTAACGGTGGTTCTGACTCCAGGTATACCTACATCAGGAAGCCGATCAACTTCCACGACTCTCTGCCTCAGTCCACTCAAGTTATTGCGGGCCGTATCGGTGCCGACATTGCTGGCCTCATGGGCAACAAGAGCTTGATTGCTGACCTGACCGGTGAAGTCGCCTACTCGATGGACAAGATCTACACCGAATCTTCTGCTGCAGTCTACGGTGTGGTGCCGCAGTACGACGAATACAACATGGTCATTCCCGATGCCGAGGGTAATCCCACCATGGCAGAAGGTCCCATTGTTTTCAGGGATGATCTCGGAAACATCTACGACACGCTCCGTACCATTACCTCCGAAGACGAAATCGAGAAGGGCCTCGCCATTAACGCGAACCTGAATGTCGGTTACAAGACGGATAGCTGGATGGCGAAGGTCTCCGTGGATTACGTCCGCAACGACTCTAGCTGGTACAACTCCCTGGCTCAGTCCCCGTCCTTCATCGCGGCTCGCGTCATGAACTCCGATAAGGATGGCGACCTGACCAAGTACGGTCCTTACGCTCCGCTGTACTCCACCTTCGACGCTCTCTACTTCTTTACGCCGAAGCACGCTCCTGTTTCCCAGTATCTGACCAACGATGACGCTGGTATGGAAAACGGCCAGACCAAGAGCTACAACATCGCTCCGTACTCCAAGACCTCATACACCACGGCGACCTACACTCGTAAGGAACTCGCCCTGATCGACGAACTCTCCGATGCCAACATCCAGATGGCTTTGCCCAACGGTCTTGCGACCACGAACCGTACCGGTGTCCGCGCAAACCTGCTGGCAGGCTTCGGCAAGGACAACCTGGTTGAAGTCCAGGGCTTGTTCACCAAGATGGATCAGGTGGCCGGTATGGGTGGCCTCGACGCCGCTTCTTACACGGAATTCGGCGGTGGCGCCAAGATCGATGTTCTTGGCCTGCTCGGATTCAGCCTGCCGCTGGAATTGAGCGGTAGCTACAAGCATGCCGAACGTTCCCTTTCTACTGCGGAATTCAAGACGGACTTCATCAACGCTGGCCTCTATGCCCGCTACTGGAAGCGCCTCGGTATTTCCGCTGGCTTCCAGATGATCAACGCCGAACTCAATGCGGCTGGCGCCCTGATGCAGGAAATCGCCATGAGTAACCTCAAGGTTTCCGTGGCGCCTGTGATGACGGGTAAGCAGATGCAGTGGATGGTCGGTCTCGACTATACGCTCGCTCCGCACGCCTGGTTGGCCATCAACTACGGACAGGCTACTGTCAAGAATACCTACTCGGTCGTGGGCCTGGGTGGTACCTTGCTGGGTGGCGAATACAGTGCCAGCGACAACAGCTTTGTGCCGGCAACCGAGACGAACCTTCCTGACTATGTCGCCATCGAGAACCGCGAATCTCAGGCGACCGAACTTGAACATGAATTCACCCGTAGCATCCTTCAGGCTACTATCAACGTAGAGTTCTAAGGGAGGCAAACAATGTATAAAGATTTGAAGCTTATGGGTTATAAATCGGTCCTCCTTTCTTCCTTGCTGGTTGCTTCTGTGGCGTTCGCTCAGGAAGAAGCCAAGGATACCACTTCTGTCGAAGGTCGCCAGCTGAGCTTGCTCGAAAAGCTGACGAACTACGAAGCCAACGCGCTCGGCTTTGCCATCAACGGTAACGCCAAGGCGGGCTACCTGCACTCGACAATTTCTTCTGACGACCTGACTAAGGATTCTCAGCTGGACGAAGCCTCGGCCTACACCCGCATGAACATGGTGTTCTCCGTTCGCCCGAGTTCCGAAAGTGTCGCGAAGTTCAATCTGCGCTTCCACAAGGACTGGCAGAATGCTCACCGCGAAGGCAACAACTCTCCCATCACGACTTGGTGGTCTTATGACGGCTATAGCCTGAATAAGCACATGAAGTTCAACTTGGGCCACATGCGCGTGGGTTACACCCCGTTGACCGTTTACCAGCCGATGCCTGATCTCATTTTTGAGCCGACGATCCTTGCCGAACACCGTGCAGAAGTCATGGCCGACAAGAATCTGGATGGTTCTAATGATCGCCTGATGCAGGGTGCCAACGTCGAGGTGACCACTGGTGAGCTCGGTGCCTTCGATGACGTGAAGCTCCACGGTACTTTGGCCCGTATTCGTAACGTGGCCAAGAAAAAGGACCAGGTCTTCTTCGACTTTGACCAGTCTGACCGCTACATGACGGCTATCGCCGGTAGTGTGGACCTGAGCGGCATTACGCTTGGCGTGAACGAAGTCTACACCTTCGACCGCGTCCGTAGCTCCCGTTCGACCAACATGTATACGGCCCTCGATACTCTCTACTACGATCTCGATAACGTGCTCAGCTTTGAACTCGGTTTCGATTCCAAGCGTCTGATGCCGGGTGACTTCCACTTCGGTCTCGATGTGGAATACGCTCTGTCTTACTGGAGCTACTACCGCGACGCATACGTGACGACCGAGAAGCAGTCGATGGTTGTCGTTAACGACACCGCTGTGAATGCCGACGGCACGCTCAATACGGACCGTGGTTATTTCAGCTACAAGAACGTGGCCGAAACAAAGGCTACCATGGACCAGATTGCCGCCGCTCATAACAAGGGCGCCCTCAGGGTGAACCTCTATGCCGACGCTTCCATGGGCTCCATCGATTTCGATGCCAAGGCGAACGTGATCAAGGTCGACAAGGATTTCCAGGCTGAACTCGCCATGACTCCTGCCGTGCTGTCGAACATCCCGGTGCTCAACAGTGACGCAAGCTTCTCTACCCCCATGGCAGACGAGCTGCTTTCCGGTGTCCGTTCGGGTTCTCTCGAAAACCTCTACTTCACCATGTACGAATCGGTTCCGCTGAACTCCTCGAACATGATGGTGAAGGATCCGACCATCTACGAATCGGAATACTACCGCCTCTACAACAACTTCAAGTATGCACAGTACTATCGTAACGGCTACAACAACATGTCCCTGAAGCGTACCGACTTGCTCGCTACGACGACGGTGCTTGATCCGTCTACGAACATCGCGATGCCCTACGGTTATGCAACTCCGAACCGTACCGGTGGCGATATCGACTTGAACGGCAAGTGGAACGACGCCATCGCCCTTCGCGTGGTCTTCGGTCTCTATATGGCCGACTCGGTCAACCTTCTCGAAAATCCGTACGACTTCGGCACCGGCACGCAGTATATGCGCGTAGGCGGTGGCCTCAATGTCGACGTGGCCCGCCTCGCAAACCTCTCCAAGGACCTCGGCGTCAAGCTGGGTGGTTCCTACGAGATGGCTAACGAAAAGGATGGCCTGGAACGTTCTAGCTCCCGCATCATGGCAGGCCTTGACCTCTCCTGGAAGCAGATTGCCTTGCTGACTGGTTTCCAGATGTTGAGCCTCGACTTCGGCGTGCCTTACATGGGCGTCCTGGACAAGTCCTCTGAAATGTTGCTCTTGACGGGTCTTCGTTACAAGCTGGGTGCCGGTGCTTACGCTACCGTGCAGTACGGCCGCCTGACGAACTCCATCGACTACAAGAATATGGATATGGCTACCGGTGCAATCAGCTCCGCCAAGCTCGATATTTCCAAGAACATTATCATGGCTGACGTGACGGTCAACTTCTAAGGGGAATTTGAATATGAATAAAAAAGTAAAATTCGCACTGATCGGAACGGCCCTGGTTCTTGGTGCCTGCGCAGATTACTCCGTTGATTCCGGTGATATGGTGGTCAAGACCTCCAACCCCGGTAACGGTACTCGTGACGTTGCCTACTATCAGCTGCCTTCGGATTTTGATCTTGACACTTACCTCACCTTGAATCCTGATGTCAAGTATTACCAGATTATCAATAGGCTTCGCATTCAAGACAACAAGCCGCGTCTGGACTCGATGCAGGATGCTGCGACCAAGGCCGACGCTACGGCACTTTACAATGCCGACAACGAAGCTTTCCTCGCTGACGAAGCCCTGGCAAAGATGGCCTTCCTGATGTCTGGATACCCGGAAGCTATGTGGGCCGGTTCTGCCGAGCTCAACAAGGAACAGAAGGCGATGGTGATCCGCTTCAACAAGCAGCAGATCGGCGGTGCGCCCAATTCTGCCGAAGACCTTGCCTATCTCAATAACTTCCAGTACGACCCGGATCTTTACGAAAAGCATTATTCTGCGTTCGGAATCCTTGAAGGTCGTGCCTATCGTGCCTGCGCCGCTGCCGATATTACGATTCCGGCTGGGAACGCCCAGGCGGGTAAGACGGTCGTTTCGAAGGACGCTTCTTCCGATGCCACGCTCGCAAAGATTGTGAACCTGGCCGACACCTTGGGCGCACGCCCGAGAATTATGGACTATAGCGCCTACTACTTCTGCAAGAATGCGGCAGATGGCCTGGTCTATCCGATTTGGAACGATGAAGGTGGCGAACGCCTTGTTCGAATCCGCGTCGTTCAGGACAGCCTCCTGGTGGCAAATCCGCCTGAACCCGAAGTGACCGAACCTGCCGCAGAAGATCCTGCTGCGGAAACTCCGTCTACGGAAGAACCTTCCACTGAAGAACCTGCTGCAGAGGAACCGGCGGAGTCCGGAGAGGCTGCCGCTGAAGAGTCCGGTGAAACTTCTGAAACTTAAGAAAGGGTGACGATATGTTTAAGAAATTTATTGCAACATTAGGATGCTCCGCTGCGCTGCTTTTTGCAGCTGAATTTCAGGTAGGAACATATTTCCCGAACTGGCTCCAGTATTCCCAGTTTACCCCCGATGATGTCCGTTACGAATTCCTGACGCACATCCATTACGGCTACTTTATTCCTAGCGAAGACGGTT
Organism: Fibrobacterales bacterium Fibro_02; assembly: GCA_001603905.1. Taxonomy (GTDB): domain Bacteria; phylum Fibrobacterota; class Fibrobacteria; order Fibrobacterales; family Fibrobacteraceae; genus Fibrobacter. Next base: position 54,283 of record LVAE01000062.1, on the reverse strand, counting down.
CCAGCATCACGAACTCGGACGAAAACGACAATCCCAACTTCGAGAAGCTCGCTAGCCTTTCCAAGGAAAAGAAGGTGAGCCTCACGGTGAACGTGGGTGGCGTCGGTAACGAAGAGGCCATGAAGGCTGTCGCTTCTAGCGAAGAAGCCCGTGCCGCCCTGGCCGAAGCCGCGAAGTCCCTGGTGGACCAGTACGGCCTTGCCGGTATCGAAATTGACTGGATACCCGCCGAAGAGGAAGAATACGCCTCCTGGGGTGCCCTCGTGACGGCCCTTGCCGATGCCGGCGTGAATGTCTCTGCGACGGTGGCCGGTTCGTCTGATGCCGCAAAGCTCTACCCGGCTGAAGCCCTTGCCAAGCTCACCACGGCGATGGTCATGTTGACCGACCAGATGAGCGAAGAGGAATCCAGCGTCAAGCCCAATTCCGATTTCTCCTACGCCCAGGAAGTCCTGAAGGCCTACGCCGAAGCGGGAATTTCCTCCGAAAACGTGGTCCCGGTCGTTCCCATGTACGGAAAGACCTTCCTCGGGGCAACGGGTCTCGGTTCTAGCCATCAGGGTTCCGGAAGTGGTAACGAAGGCTACCTGACCTATAAAGAATTGATGAACGTGTTCGACGCTCCTGACTATCAGGTCACGTTCGACGAGGCGACCCAGAGCGAGGTGGCGGTGAGCTCCTCCGAAACGATCGTCTTCAACGGAATTCCTTCAATGAAGTCTTTGGCGACTTTTGTCAAGGACAACGGATTTGGCGGAATGGCGCTTTATGACATTTCGGGCGACCACAAGGCCCCCATCGTCTCCCTGTTGGTGACGGTCGGTCAGGTCCTGAGACCCGAGATTAAGTACAACGCCAAGAAAAAGTGATTTTGCCCACAAACAACGCTGTAAAGTTTTTTTTGCAAGACAAAAGTCATTTTTAGTGTTATATTATAGCCACATAAACAATAAACCCTAACAAAGAGAGAGAATTATGAAAAATCTTGCTATCTTCGGCCTCGCTGCCGCTAGCGTTTCCATGGCTACAGGTTCCCTGTGGAACATGAACGTCGATGCTTACCAGGTCCAGGTCCCGGAAACGGTTGCTTGCGACAAGACTGGTGACGACTACGGTGCAGCTTGCTACCAGTCCACTGGTGGTTGGTGGTTCGCCTACGTTGGTGACACCAAGGACGGTCAGGAAATGTCTTTCGAACCGATTGACTACAACACCGACGGTACCTACAAGCTCATCACCACCGATGAAACCGATGGTTCCATCATCCCGGGCGGTAACCTCATTGAAAATGTTGGCCTCCAGGTGACGATGTCTGCCGCTGGTGGTGCTTCCTCTACTCCGGCTATCGCTGGTATCGGCTTCAACTGGACCAAGGCTGAAACCCCGATCGACATTTCCGCTAATAACGGTTACTGCATTGTCTATTCTTGGACTGGTTCTCAGGCCCTCCAGATGGAACTCGGCTGGGACGAAGCTGCTAACGGTTACGACTCCTGGTACACCTCTATGCCGGAAACCAAGGGTTCTACCTCTAGCCTCGACCTTCCGTGGGCAAAGTTCAAGCAGGACGGTTGGGACAAGGCTAAGCAGCCGATCACCGTTGCTCAGACCAAGGCTGTCTCTCTGAAGATCCGTCTGAAGAACGCTACCGCCGCTAAGGTGGAAGGTACCCTCACCATCGCCGAACTCGGTTGGTCTGGTGAATGCGGTGCCGGTGGCACTAACTCTATCGGTAACTTCGCCAAGGCTTCTTCTGCCAAGGCTATCCTCTCTGGTCGTACTCTCTCCTTCAGCGGCATCAACAGCGCTGCTAAGGCTGAAGTGATGAACCTCCAGGGTCAGGTTGTCCTCCAGGGCTCTACCGCTTCCGCTATGAACCTCGCTGGCCTCGACGCTGGTGTGTACATGGTTCGCGTTGCCGGTTCTGCAAACCTCACTCAGAAGATCCTCGTCAAGTAATTCTTACTTGAAGTAGACTTTTAGGACCCCGTCTTCGGACGGGGTTCTTTTTTTGTGCCGTAAAGTTCCATGGTGCTGAAAGTGATGTGCGATTCTTCACACCGGTTCCATTTGTATACATGCAAACGCGTTTTTACTTTATTTTTTCGGTATTTTTATTTAAATTGTAGGTTGAGTGTTTAGACCATTTTTTCGAGGCTATTTATGAAAAAATATCTTCTGCCGGTATTGGGTGTTACTACGGCTATGCTGATGGCATGTTCCGACGATTCCTCTTCTTCGCCGTCCAACGCGGTTGATCCCGGTATTGCTTCCAGCGCATCTGTTGATCCGGGCCTTCCCGCTGTTTCGAGCGACGCAAATTCCGGACTGGTTTTGTCTAGCGAAAGTTCTACTCCCGTGGTGGATCCCGGTGCTTCGACGTACTACGCCGTGTTCCCGACTCCGAATCAGCTGGCTGTGCAGACCATGTACAACAACTGGATTGCCAAGTTCTACGTGACCTACGAAGAAGAAGTCCCTGCCTCGGAAGAACCTTACCTTGGCGCGATGGTGGAAAAACTGAAGGGTTCCGCCCGTATCAAGTTCGACTCTCCGCTGAACACGGTGTCCGAAGGTATCGGCTACGGTATGCTGATTACCTACTTCATGAAGGACTGGGAAAAATTTAACAGGTTGTTTAAGTATTACCAGGCGTACCCGGTGAGCGCTGCAGACGGTCTCTTCTTTATGAAGTGGATGGTCAAGGGCGACGAATTCAAGGGCGGTTTCTCTGCCGATGCAACGGGTGGCTCTGCTACGGATGCTGACCTGGACGTGATGACGGCCTTGTTCCTTGCTTATGGCGAAACGGGAAATGTTGAGTACCTGAACTATGCAAAGGGCATTGCTGGCGCCATTTACAGTACCGAAGTCAACCCGACCACGCACCTGTTTATGCCGGGTAACGATGGCTTGCACATGAACGACGGCTATGTCTACAATACCAGCTACTTCTCGCTGGTGGGTATCCGTCTCGCTATTAAGTACGATACGGAACGCAGTGCCGCCTGGCAGCAGGTTCTCGACGCAACCTACGCCTATATGCTCAAGGTTCAGGCTGCTGGTAACGGCCTCTGGCCGGACTGGAGCAATGCGGATGGCATTCCGACGAATCCGGAGAACAACTCTTCTACGGGTAAGCTCTGTGACTACTTTGGTCTTGAAGGTGTCCGTATTCCGCTGCGCGTGATGTGGGACTACAACTGGTATGGTGACGACCGTGCAAAGACCCTCGCCGAAACGGCTGGCAACTTCGCCTTCACCTCGACGGGTGGCGATATCACCAAGACCCTGATCAAGTATATCTACCAGGGTGAACAGCCCAAGGCCGGTCAGGGTGGCGCTCACTTCCGCGGTGCATTCTGCTCGCTGTGGACTGTTAATGCTACGTTGTCTGCCTATACTCCGGCTTGCAACGAACTCATCGTCAACACTCCGTTCAAGACAACGAACTCGCTCTATTTTGAACCGTCCATGCAGCTGCTTTATTCGCTGTTCCTGAATGGTTACTTCATCAAATACTGGAATTACTAATTATTAAAAAGGTAGTGAAATGATGCTTAAAAAACTTTTAACGGGATTGCTGGTGTTTTCTGCCTGTGCTTTGGCGACTCCAATTTCGGAGCATGGGCAGTTATCTCTTAAAGGTTTTGACGTCGTCGACAAGAATGGTCAGCCGTATGTTTTGCGCGGCATGAGCTTCTTCTGGGACGACTGGGGCTTCGAAAAGTTCTTTACCGAAGGTGCCGTAAAGACCATCGCCAATGATTGGGGCGGAAACGTGGTTCGTACGCCGATCCACGACTTGAACGAATCCCGTGCAAAGGCGATGATTGACTATGCTGCCTCGGCAGGTATCTATATTATCGTGGACTACCATTCCCATTGCGCCCACAAGAATGCATCCGGAGCGCAGTCGTTCTTTGGCAATATCTCAAGTTATGTAAAGCAGAAGAACTATGTACACGTTCTCTATGAACTCTACAACGAACCGCTTTATGAAAACTGCAGCAGTGCGAGTGACACCTATGCCGGCGGCTCCCTCACGAGCTGGAACACGATTAAGCAGTATGCCGAATCGGTGATTCCGAAGATCCGTGCGAACGACCCGAACGGTATCATTATCGTGGGTACCCCGAACTACTCCCAGGGTACCGAAGCGGCACGTGCCAATCCCATTACCGGCCAGAAGAACATCGCCTACACGCTGCATTTCTATGCATCTACCAGTGGACATGGTTCTCTGCGTTACAACGTACTCCGTGCGAAGTGCAACGATTTCCCAGTCATCATTACCGAATGGGGTGTCTCCGAATCTAGCGGCGACGGCAATTTCACGAAGTCCATGAATGACACTTGGATTTCTTGGATTGAGACCATTGGCGTGAGCTGGGCCAACTGGTCCATTAGCGACAAGGGTGAAACTTCTGCCGCGTTGACGGGTGGCGCAAGTCCTAATGGTGGCTGGAACGACGGTAATTTGACCGCTTCGGGCAAGTATGTCAAGAACCTGATGAAGAACCTGAATGCCGGTAAGGGCCTTTCGAGTGTGGGGCTGAGCCCGGCGAATACCGATTGCTCTATCCTTGAAGGTGGCGGAGAGTATGAGTTTGTTCGAAACGGTGTGGGAAACTTCGGCTATGCAATCCAGGGTGAAAACTACATGGATTCCTCCAACGCAAAGACTGTCGAAACGGATGCCAAGGGCGTGCAGAATGAAATGTACCTGACTTCACAGAATAGCGGATCTGAAGCTTGGGCGGAATATACGTTGATGGATATTCCGGCTGCCGGTTACTATGTGTTCTATGCCAAGGTTGGTGCCAACAGCGATGGCTACCTCCGCTACAGTGTCGATGAAGGAGCAACCGTGGATTCCGTGAAATACACGTCTACGGGTGGCCTCACGACCATCAAGGGCTTCTATAACAAGATTGCTCTGCCGACTGAAGGAACTTCCAATATCCGCGTCTCCTGGAAGGGCGATGTCGCGCTGGACGTGTTCTCCGTTGTTGTAGCTGACTCTGCGGACAGTGTGGATCTGGGCATCAAGGCGGGCGAACAGATTGTCTCGATCGGTTCTGCAAAGACCGCTATGTCTGACCAGTTCCGCTTTGATTCCAGGAACAGCACCTTCATGATTCCGGCTGGCTACGAACGTCTCTCCCTGTTCACCGTGAAGGGCCGCAAGGTTTACTCGGTCGACGTGCAGGGCAAGGCCAACGTAGAACTGGATCGCTCGGTCAAGAAGGGCGTGTATATGGCCGTTTTGAGCGGCGCGAAGGGACAGAAATCCCTGCAGTTCAAGGTGACGGAATAAAGCTCCATAACGCAAAAAGATTGAATGCCGGGCTCCCCCCGGCATTTTTTGTCTAAAGTCATCCTCGACCTTTTTTCTTACGTCATCCTCGAGCACAAGCGTGCCCCGCCCTTACGTCATCCTCGACAGAGCGAAGCGACGGAGGGGATCCAGAGCAGAAGTCACTCGTCGTCCTCGCCATAGTTGCGCCTCGGTCACGAGCCAGCCCTCTCCCTTCCGTCATCCTCTAGCACAAGCCTGCCCCCCCTTATGTCATCCTCGATATCATAAAAGCACATGAGTGTCCCCCTCTTGTCATCCTCGACATCATAAAAGCACATGAGTGTCCCCCTCTTGTCATCCTCGACGGAGCGAAGCGACGGAGGGGATCCAAAGAAGAAGTCACTCGTCGTCCTCGCCATGGTTGCGCCTCGGTTATGAGCCAGCCAGCCCTCTCCCTTCCGTCATCCTCGAGCACAAGCGTGCTCCCCCTTATGTCATCCTCGATATCATAAAAGCACATGAGTGTCCCCCTCTTGTCATCCTCGACAGAGCGAAGCGACGGAGGGGATCCAGTGATGAATGTATTCGCTCGGCTTTTGGTATATGGAATTTGCTGCGCAAATTCATATACGTGCGCCTCGGTCATGCTGGTGTGCAAGCACCCCATCACGACACTCGGCTTTTTGTATATGGAATCTGCTGCGCAGATTCATAATTGGCGCCTCGGTTATGAGCAAGCGAGCTTGCTCACAACTCTCGGCTTTTGTATATTGTCGGCGTATGGAAAATGATTCTTTGAATGTGAATGGTGCTGATTCCGTGGCGGTTGATAGCGCCGTGGCAACACCTGAAATCCAGATGCCTTCTGCGGAGCAGCTCGGAATCTCGATTGTGGCGGGTCCGCAGGGCGGAATGCCCGCAGTTACCGTGGGCGATACGTTTGAATTCCCGGTGACGGTCTCCTGGAGTGTGCAGGGGAGCGCCCTTCTGGTGGTGCCGACGGGTTATGCAAACGCAAAAGGCCTTACCCAGGTGGGAATGTCGCAGGAATCGGCTCGTTCCGTCAAGGACGGCAAGGAAATCGCCTCGATTACGTTTACCTACAAGATCGTTGCGGGCGATACGGGCGACCTGCATGTGCCTGCGATGCGCTTCGAAATCCCGACTCCCATGGGCCAGCCGCTCGATTTGCGTAGCGAGAGTGTGGATGTGCATGTGAACGAACCGTTCAATCCGCTTCCGTTTGCGGTGGGTTTCATCGTGGCGATTTGTGTGCTTTTGGCGGGGCTGTGGCGCGTGAAACGCCGCAATGCCGCCCGTGAGGCCGTTGCAGCCAAGAATGCCGCCGAAAGTGCCCTTCGTGCGAAAATGTTGGTGCTCAAGCAGCGTGTGAATACGGCGGACAGCCGCGAATGGCTCCTGGAGCTCGAAAGCATCTGCAAGGAATATGTCGCTGCCAAGGTCCCTGAGCTTGCCGAAGGGCCTGCTGCAGGGGAAGCTTCCGCCGCCTCCGCGGTCAATTTGGATGCGTTAGTGAAGGATGGCAAGCTGGAAGGCTGGGAAGCTCTCGTCGAGGAATTCGCGCACGCCCGCTACGGCGGTGGAAAACGCGACGGTTTCGAAAATAAGGAAACCTGGAAAGCGGCCATGAACCTGATGGGTATTTCCGAAGACGAATAGGGTCGGAAAAGAGGGAGTTGACGGGTTATTCCTTTTTTATTATGTTGTTAATAAAAAAGGAGACCTATTATGAGAACAAAAATTCTTGCCATCGCCATAGCCATGTCCTTTGCCATGGTTGCCTGCGACAGTTCAACCTCTTCCAATTCCGACGCCCCCGTGTCAAGTGCGGGCGGAGTAAACCCCGGCTCTAGTGCTAGCGCAGAGGCGGTAATTACTCCGGAACAGAAGATGATGCTCAGGGTTCTTGAAGATAAACTGAGCGAAGCGGATCCCAACTTTGTAATCGAAGAAACCTGTCAGACGGGCGCAGTTAAGAAAACTTTCGCCTTGGGGCAGGAAATCACGTTTACCTGCATGTTCGAGGATTGGATTCCCACTGAAGGGCTCGACAAGGTGTATGCGCTGATTCCTGACGAATATTTGAAGCCGGAACTTGATCGACTTGGAATTACCAGGGAAGACCTGCTGGCCGTTATCACCATGTTGTCGAATCTAGATCCGAACAACAATTCGCTTGACGTCATCTGCGAAGGTGAACTGAATGGCAGCTACTGGAAAATTGTCGGTACGGGCGTCTTTAACGGACTGACAACAACGATAGATGGTGACCTTACCTTTGACGGAAATAATTTCATCATGAATCAAAACATTGCGATGGATGTCGGTTCTGCGTCTGCATGCAGGGGCATGCTTGCCGCCGAAGAAGACAGTGAAGATGAAGAAGACGAAGATGACGAACTTTATGGAACCGTTGTCAGTTCTGTGACAAAATGCAACGGAAGCAAGCTTACGCTTGTGGAACAGACCCGCAGGGAAAACGTGACACCGGCTGAACGTGCCGCCATTTATGAAGATATGATTGGTGAATGCAAGGCCTATCTTGCCGGTCAGATCACTTTTGAAGAATTGATGTCCGATTAAACGCATGGATATCATCCGCGTTACAAAGGAATGTGAACGGGCGGGAGCCTATTACGTGCGCATCGCCGCAATGATGCGTAAATACCAGATTCCGCTCGATGCCGAAATCGATTCGCATGACGGTGAAAAATGCCATTACATTCTTGCTCTGGATGATATTTACCCGGTTGCCACGTGCCGTTGGTTCGAGGTGGGCGATGCCGCCGAAGGTGTTGCCGAAATCGGGCGCGTCGTAGTGCTACCGGAATACCGCGGAAAGCATCTAGGCCAGGCTGTCGTTGCCGAAGCGGAAAAGTGGATGCGCGAAGCGGGCTTCAAGAAAGTCGAAATCTCTAGCCGCGTGAATGTCGCGGGCTTCTATGAAAAAATGGGCTACCGCTTCAATGAAAACGGTAAAGCCCATCATGATACGTTTCAGTGCGTGTATATGGAAAAGGTTCTGTGAACCTAGTGGATATCCATTTTCGAGAAAAGATTCAGCACGGCAACGCCTGAAATAATCAGGACGAGCCCGATAATGGCGCCCAAATCCGGCATCTGCTTGAAAAAGAAGATGCCGCTTATTGTAATTAGGGCGATGCCGAGCGCCGACCAGGTGGCGTACGCGATGCCGATGGGGATGGTTCGCAGGCAGAGGCTCAACAGGTAGAGCGACGCCACGTAGCAGACGAGCAAGGCGATGGACGGGACGAGCTTGGTAAACTGCTCCGACATCTTGAGGAGCGTGGTGCCGGCGGCCTCTGCGACAATGGCGAGGATAAGGAATACGTAGTTGAGCATAGGGTTAATATACAAATTAATAGTACGGCCTGCTATCGACGATGTTTTTGATGCTTGCGCGAGAGGCTTACATACTGAATGTTTGTTTTGTGTTGATTAGTATGTAATTTTTCCCGAAAAAAGTCACTTTTTGGGGCTTTTAGGGAAGAAAAGTTGTCTGAAATAGGGAAAATGCTCTCAAAAAGGGTGTTTTGCGGATTTTTTTACATACTGGAGTGCAAAATTAGAGCTTTTAGTATGTAAGGGTGCGCGGCAAAAGTTTTTTGACCGTGCTTTATTTATATTTAAAACTATGCCGAGTTCTGAAAAATTCCGTGATCATGTTTTGGAACAGTTCAATGGAAAACTGCTTGAAGGTGGTTTCCGCGTGACGACCCGCAAGATGATGGGCGAATACATCCTCTATGCCGACGGGAAAATCTTCGGCGGGATTTACGATGACCGTCTGCTGGTGAAGTCCGTACCTGCTGCGGTGGCGATGCTCCCCGGCGCAAAAAAGCAGTTGCCCTACGAAGGCGCAAAGCCGATGTTGCGTGTCACTACAGAACAGATTGAAGATAGCGCTTTGCTGGTTCGCTTGCTCGAAGCCATGTTGCCGGAACTACCCGCTGCGAAAGCGAAGAAGAAATAAACGATGGTTTGCGCAGTGCTATTCTCTACACTTTACTAGTCATGTCCGCGGGCATCTCCTTTTCAGAAGTAAATTTGTCTGTTTTTTTTGACGAAACCCATAAACAAGCAGATGGAATGCGCTCGATTTCCTTTGGAAAAAGGTATCATTGTAATGTATGAAAGTCGTATTCCTCATTATATTGGTGTTCCTGTTGTATGGCTGTTCCGTTCACAAGGCGAATATAACGAAGGGCACATTTGATGTGGATGTTCCCGAACCGTTTTGGGGAACTGGCGTCTGGGTAATGCCGAATACCGTCTACTTTAGGGGAAATATTGCGTATACCGTTGGGGACAAAGAAATTGTTCCTCTAGACGGTCTAACAAATGAAGGGTATAGGCGACCTCGTGGTGAATCGCTTCCGGACGAAGATGCGAACATTGAATATCGACTGAAGGACAGTCCCTTTAGCGGCTCTATGGATGTTTTTGTAAAGAGATGGATTTTTCTGGGAGGAGGACGAGTAGAGATGGACCCTTATCCTTCCGTGACTCTTTTTGCGGGGCTGAATTCACTCTTTGGTGAATTTGGATTGGGTGCTCGTCTGGGTTATTCCAAGGATAAAGCTACTTATTCTGGAAAGTACTTGTACGTAGAAAATGGCAGCTTGGATGATGATGTTCTTTTCAATACCGTCGTCAAGGGAAAATTTGAAGAAACGCATTCTTACAGCAACGCCAATTTCGGATTGTACGCCTATTCAAGTCTCTTTGTGACGGAACATTTTTCGTTGAATTTTTCTACGGGCTATTATCAGCCTTGGTTATTCAGGAGTTCGCTCCAATTGGATAATATCGAGGTTCCTGGGGATTACGACATAACCATAGATTTCCCGTATTTTCTCTCGCAATACGCCGGGGCGACCATATCTCTGTTTGATCATGTTCTGTTGTCTGTAGGGGAAACCTATTACTACACTCGTTCTCCCGCCTCGGCCAATAACATCTGGCAAACCCATTTCTCTTTGTCTTACATGTATTAGATGATCATTTTCCGGTAGCCGGAAAAATGATCTGTTTTCTTACCCTGTCGTGTCCGCTGCTACGCTTGTCATTCCGGACTTGACCCGGAATCTCCTTCCTAGAAGCAAAGTGGTCTATTTTATTTGATAAAGTTTGCGAATTGGCAGATGGAATGAATTCGGTTTTTGCCTAGATATTCTATTTTGTAGATAATGGCTCGTGGAATTTTATGGATTGTGTTAATGGCGTGCGCCCTGCTGCTTGCGGGGTGCTCAAGTCATCCGCCTTCTGCCGCACAGTTCATGAATATGAAAAATAAAAGTTTTGGCTTTGGTTCTGGAGGAACGCTGCGAACAGGTAATCTTTATGATGGAAAATGCAATAATTATGATCATAATGATTATTTTTGTGTTGAAGAAGCAAGGGATTTAGATCTTGCATTTTTTTATCGCATCCATTATGGTGTGTTCGGTTTATCTCTTGAAAATTTTACTCCCAATTTGCATGCAGGTTTTCTTAGTCAGTATGTCGGATTGCAAGGATGGGCTTGGACTGGGATGGGAGCAGTGGAAGAACGCTATGGACGCGGAGGCTCGTTTTATGGGGGTGTAATGCTAATAGAGGAACTGCCGATAACTGAAAAGTTTAGAATAGGTGCCAGTGAACATATTTCGCGTAATGTCTATAAGGTCGATGAAAATTTGGGTGGTCTTAGTTTTTGGTCTGCGGATGCTTTTGGGGAATATGGTGTCGGTGCTTATGTTTCCTTCTGGGGTGCTTCGCTAGAATACCGTTATGGGCGGGAAATAGGGAAATCCAACAATCGTTTTTATTTTACGTTGAATTACTTGTTTGGTTTGAAGGAAAAAACTCCAGAAGAAAAACAACGTCGTCGGGAATTGAAAAGTGCATTGAAACGGTACGAGGTGTTGCGTTCGGAATTGAATGTGCGAAAGGAAAAAGTGAAGTGGCTTATTCGAACAAAGGAGAATCAGGGGTCTGTTACCGAAGAAGAGATTGAAGAAGAGAAACGGCAGCTTCAGGAATTGAGAAAGGCTGCGGATCAGCAGAAAATGAAAGTTCGAGAATTAAAAAACGCAAAACGCTTTGACTTTTGATTTTTTAAGATTGGGCAAGCACTGCTTACCCAATTTAGTCTATGTAAAATTTTCGTAAGCCCCTTGCCAGTTTTTTGATTATTAGGTACATTACCGCTGAACGCATCTCGCTATACAAAGGCGAGGTGCGTTCTTGTTTTAATTGGATTTCGATTTTGCAAGGACGTCTCTAAACATTAACTGGTCGCAGAATGCGACCAAAAGGAGACTACTATGAAGTCCGAAGAAATCAAGACCCTCTTCGAGAAGTTTGAGGCTATTGCTTGCGATTACCAAGGAGTGGAATGCTGGAGTGCTCGTGACCTGAGTGAACTGCTTGGGTATAACAAGTGGGATAAGTTCCAGAATGTCATTTGCAAGGCTCGGGAAGCTTGTAATAATGCAGGAGAAGAAACCGAGGACCATTTTCCCCGAGTGGGGAAAATGGTCTCTCTCGGAAGTGGTTCTGTTCGCGAAGTTGATGATTATATGCTCACTCGTTATGCTTGTTATCTGGTTGCGCAGAACGGGGATTCTCATAAGGCCGAAATTTCTTTTGCACAGAATTACTTTGCTGTGCAGACTCGTGTGGCAGAAATTGTTGAAGGTCGCATCCTCGAACTAGAACGTGTGCAGGCGAGGGAAAAGCTTGCTCATACGGAAAAGGTTCTTTCGGGAGTATTGTTTGAACATGGCGTAGATAGCAAGGGGTTTGCCGTTATCCGTTCCAAGGGAGACCAAGCGTTGTTTAATATCGATACGAACCTCTTGAAGCGTAAGTACAACGTTCCCGCAAGTCGGCCGCTGGCAGACTTCTTGCCTACGGTAAGTATCAAGGCGAAGGATCTTGCTGCCGAGATGACTTCTGTTAAGACGCAGACGAAGAATCTTTTTGGACAAAAGAAAATTGAAAAAGAACATGTGGACAACAATCTCGCCGTTCGTAAGATGCTTCTTGACCGTGGCATTGTTCCCGAGAAGTTGCCCGCAAGCGAAGATGTCAAGAAGGTGGCGCGTCGGTTGAAAAGGGCTGATGCTGCTCTTCTGAAACCACAAAAGAAGAAAAAGTAGAAGCATTTTCCCCGCGTGGGGAAAATGATAGAGTGGACCATATTCCCGGCGCCGAGAATATGGTCTTTTTTTTTGCCCTAAATGTCATTCCGGGCTTGACCCGGAATCTCCTTCCTAGAAGCAAAGTGGTCTATTTTATTTGATAAAGTTTGCGAATTGGCAGATGGAATGAATCCGGGTTTTGCCTGGATATTCTATTTTGTAGATAATGGCTCGCGGAATTTTATGGATTGTCTTGGCGGTGTACGCCCTGCTCTTGGTGGGGTGCAGTGTTGCCATTATACGTCCGCCATCTGCTGCTACGTTTATGGAGAAAAGTGACGGAGATTATGTGATGGGGGCCTCTGCTTCGGCGTTTTTTGGAGATCTTGTCGATGATGAAGCTGGCGTTGATTATGTTGCCGACGGTATCAAGGAAGTAGAAAGGTCAGATGATTGGAATGACGAATGGTACTATAAAAGCAAGGAATGGCCCATAGGTGGCATGTTCTCTCTTCAGAGAAATAAAGGGTATTTCAAGTACGGATTGGGGTTTGATTTTTTGACGCCTTACGTGCAGGCAGGTTTTGTTTCGGATTATTTTGGTGTGATGGGTTGGAGCAATTTATGGCTGTGGCAATTGGAAAAAGTGGAACACAAATATTTTCAATGGGGCGGCGGTATATCACTTATTGAGCAATTGCCTATAGGGGATAATTTCCGGATAGGCTTGACTCAGCATTTGTCTAGAAATGGTCGTGAAGCCAATACGGCTCAGCATGGGGCTATGGTTATTGGAATGGGCAGGTCGGCACCTGTCTTTTATGACGAGATTGGTTGTGGTGGTTATGCTTCCTTTATGCCGAATGAATCACTAAGGATAGGTGTAGAATTCCGCTATGGAAGGGACTTGACATATAAACGCAGGGAATATAGCAACTATCCTGAAAAGTACGAAAAATTCTCAAAAATGGACAGGTTTTCTGTAACGATAAGTATTATAAGTACGTTTGAGTCTATGGCTTTTTCAATAAAGAAACAAGAAAAAACGCAAACCGAAATGAAGGCTGCGGAAGAACGCCAAAAGGAAAGGGATTTGGAGTCCTTGGAAGAATACGAGAAAAGACAGAATGGTGCAGAAGAGTGATTGATTGCGGGGGTGTTAGGGGGTGGCCCCCTAGGTGAGGGGGTAGCGGCAGACACGGCGATAGCCTGGCCGCAAAGCGGACAGTAAAGGCCGAAGGCCGTAATTTGTCCGCGTGCGGAGCAGGCTGAGCAGTGGCTAAAGCTAGGGGGATTCTTACCCCTTTTGATAACTCATTTGCCTTTTTCCGTGGAATTTTGTATCTTAAAATCCAAAAAAAGCTCTCGTCTCTCGTCTCTCGTCTCTCGTCTTGCTGACGAACGATGATATTCGAAAAACGGAGGTCGTTGAAATTTTGTAAAATATACATAGAGGTAAAATCGCATGGATATTCAGGAACTTTCGGAAAAGGTTAGACAGCAGAGTGCTTTTTGCATGAATTTGCTGCGTGAAGTGGAAGGTACGGTGATTGGCCAGAAGGCTCTTGTTGAAAGCATTCTGACGGGTATTTTAGCGGACGGTCACGTGCTGCTGGAAGGTCTGCCGGGCCTTGCCAAGACGACTGCGGTGAAGGCTTTTGCTGATGCGGTGTCACTCGATTTCAAGCGCATCCAGTTTACGCCTGACCTGTTGCCGGCTGACTTGCTGGGTACCACGATTTACAACGCGAAGGAAGCGAAGTTCGAGACCCGCAAGGGCCCGCTGTTTACGAACCTGGTGCTGGCCGATGAAATCAACCGTGCACCGTCGAAGGTGCAAAGCGCCTTGCTCGAAGCCATGCAGGAACGCCACATCACCATTGGTGACGAGACGTTCAAGCTGGACGAACCGTTCCTGGTGCTTGCCACGCAGAACCCCATCGAGCAGGAAGGCACGTATCCGCTGCCCGAAGCCCAGGTGGACCGTTTCCTGTTGAAGGTGAAGGTCAGCTACCCGAACAAGGCCGACGAAATGAAGATTCTCGATGCCGTCGCCGGTGCGGGACTGCGCCAGCCGCAGGCCGTCGCCACGAAGGAAGATATCCTCGCCGCCCGCCAGCTGGTGAAGCAGGTGTACGTGGACGAACGCGTGCGCGAATACATCGTGAACCTGGTGCTTGCGACCCGCGATCCGGGCAGCATCAAGCGTAGCGACCTGGTGGGCTTTGTGGAAGTGGGCGCCTCTCCGCGTGCATCCATCGGCCTTGCCCAGGCATCGAAGGCTCATGCGTTTATTCAGGGCCGTGCCTACGTGACGCCCGAAGACGTGAAGGCCGTCGCCATGGAAGTGCTCCGCCACCGCATTATCTTGAGCTACGAGGCCGAAGCGGAAGAAGTCTCTGCCGAGACTGTGGTGCAGAAGATTCTGGATTCTGTGGAAGTGCCGTAGTCGCGGGCTGGGAACGTCGCGGGTCGCGAGAGTCGCAGCCTTCACTCATTGTCATTCCGGCCAGAGCCTGCCCTGGACTGTGATCCAGGGAGACGGAATATTTTTTTGCGTCCTCTAGTCGTCGCAGAAATTGTCGTATTGTATTTGAACAAACGGAGGGCAGTCTTCGCAAATTTTGTTGTCGTAGCCTACGAAAATTTCGGAGTTGCTGTGCCGCTTGATGAAAAATTGGTAGGTCTCGGTATTAGTGGAATCAGGTTGCCTGTATGATGTGATATTTATAGTCCAGTTGAAATTTTCTAGGTCGCGGCTGTCTATTCCCCAATAAAAATACTTACTGGTGTCCTTCTTTGAATAGATTAGGGAATCTCCGGCTACGATTTCAACATATAGGGAGTCCGTATCTGCGGATGCGTGAACGCTAATTCCGCTTCTGCATAATAACTCACCAAAAAGGATTGTATCCAGATCGCAGGAACAAAGCGCAAGGAGCAGAAAGGTAATCAAAATGCGCATAAGGATCATCAACTGTTTTTTTCTACTAGCTTGTAATCGGCTAGTTCGCTGCATTCTTTCGAGGGCGGTGTGTTGAACAGTGTGAAACCGTCCGGCCGTTTGGTCAGATAAATGGCCGTAACTCCGCTGCCGACATCTAGGGTGTATGGGATTGCCTTCAGCCATTGATCATTGCAGAAAAATTCAATTTGGAGCACGTAATTGGATTCAAGCCTGTTTCCAGCGAGGGTTGTTTTTAGGTCCTTTGTTCCAATCTGTTGTAATACAGTGTCTTTGTCGTGAAGAACGGTTATTTTTAGAGAATCGGCGATAGGCGGATGTTCCGTATGGATACCAACATAGACTTCATCGTAGTCTGCGTCGGGAAAGCGTTCGCATTGGCAAAAGAGCAGGGGCAATGCTAAGACGAGTATTTTGGCGATGGTGGAAGATTTCATATCGGTAATATACATTATTAGGCAGAGGGTGTTTGGGAACTTGATGTTACATTAGCAGCGCCTTGATGTATGCCTGCACCTGCTTGACGGAGAGAGGGGTTGCTGCGCTTTCGAAGGTGGCAATGAGGTTTTTGCCGATGGTGTACCCGCTTGCGGCGTAGTGGGCGAGCTTTTGGACGGCGTTCTCGGCGTAGTCCGGCTCGCCCATCAGGCCGAAGTGTTCCCAGATGACTTCTTCGCGGGCGCTGGGGCGCAGACAGGTGAAGTCCGGGTAGAGCGTGCCCCAGCCCTTGACGCTTGTGGGAAATTCATAGCGGTAAGGGATGCCTGCACGGTCGAGGGCGTCCGCGATGATGACTTCGGATTTCGAGCGGACGCGGACGCCGTTTGCGGTGTAAAACTCGGGGGCATTGATTTCGAAGGCCTTGCCCGTGTAGGGCAAGTGCCGCCACGCTTCGATGAACTCGCTATCGGGTTCACGCACCGGTGCGATGAGTGCGCGGCGGCCCGGATGCTGCTTGGTGAAGGCCTGGTCAAGTGCGTTTGGCCGATATGCCTTGAGGAAAGTGTCGATGGCCGCGAGCTGCTTCTTGATGATGGTCTCCGCCGCCCTGTTGTAGTCACGCTGCGCAAGGGCCTTTGCCTTGCGGATTTCTTTGCGCGGGAGGTAGGTCCCTTTCGTGTCTCCCTTTTGCGTAACGATGTAATACTGGTAGGATTGTCTGCATTTGTCAACGCGTAGATTTCCGCTGATGTTTTTTGTCTTTCCAATCTGCGTGAGTAAGGAGAGATTTTCTTCTTGCCGCGAAATCAGCATTTCAATAAGAGGATCGTTTAAGGCGTTGTTGTCTTCGAAATGTGTTTGCATAAAATATCCTTTTGCGAAGATGGGTAATATAAAATGTTTTATTTAAAAAAGAGTCAAATGGCGAAAAAAAGTGAATTTTGCTAGCAACTGTTTGCAAAACAGGTTGTTTTCTCGATAGATAATCCTGTTTGTAGATGGATAGAGCGATTAAATGGTTGTTTTGGGAGGTGCGTACCTATAAAGTGCCTGGTTGGGTGAAATTTATAGGTATGATTGCGATTGGTTGAAGTGGGGTGTACCTATAAAATGGAGCTGTTGTGCCTGTTATAGGTACCAAAACGCTCCGAATTGGGGTGCCCGCGATCAAATAAATGATAATTTGTTGTAAATTTTGGCGAAATGTACCTATAAAATGAATGAGAAAAGTCTGCTTATAGGTATGGGGCTTGAAACTGTCTTTTAAATGTACCTATAAATGTAGGCGAATGGAGCTATTTATAGGTACGGGGTATTCAAAGTACTCTTTGGCGACCTATAAATCGGTGCGAATTGGGAAATTTATAGGTGCCTTATTTTGCCGGTGGCGTGAAAAACAAATAGGCTGGGCGTATTTTAAATGGTTTGGGCGTAATCGCTCCGTTTTTTGATTATTTTTGGAATTGTGAATAATGTGCGTTTCAGATTACTTTCGCTTTGCATGCTGCTGACCGCTCTATTTTGCGGGGCGTGCTCGAATTCCGTTTCGGAAATCGGCGAGGAGCGAGATGATTCAAGCTCCGCGGAAGTTGCCCCTGCAGAGGATGCCCCCGTACAGGTAAAGATTGTTGCGGATTCTGCTCATGAGGGAATGTTGCGTGTACAGCCCATGGGCGCTTCCATTTTCCTCGGTAGCGATGACGAACGGGCAAAAGCCTCCGAAAAGCCGCGGATGAAGGTGACCTTGGACTACGATTTTTCGCTGGGCGTTCACGAATTTAGCTGCGCCGATTATGAGTTGGCGTCTCAAATGGATGATGGCTTGCGCGCAGATCTAGAATGTGTTGCGGGAAACGTGCCCAAGGTCAATGTATCGTATTACGATGCGGTTCTTATTGCAAATGCTTATGGAAAGGCGAAGGGGGTAGACACCGCCTATACTTACTTGAATCGGCTGTTTGATCAGAATGGGAATTGCGCCTATTTGGAGGGGCTGACTTTTCACCCAGAAGTTGAGGGGTTCCGCCTGCCGACAGAGGCCGAATGGGTCGTGGCAGCTTCCGCGGCCTGGAATCCAGAGCAAAGCTGGAATGCCGCGAATTCCGGTATCGTTCGGCGTGAAATCTGCGATTTTGTGGACTCCGTTGGTTTTTGCGACCTAGCGGGGAATGTGCTGGAATTGACGAATGACTGGCTCGGAAATTTACGGGATACCGCCGTGACGAATTATGCGGGGGCTCCGGTTGGAAATTCGCTGCTAGAAAAAGTTGTCAAGGGCGGGTCTATCATTCAGCCGGCTAGCGATATGACTTTATATAGTCGGGGTGATGTCTATACGGTGTCGACGTCGACGACAACGGGGTATATGGGATTTCGCCTGGCGTTTGGAGCGATTCCCCATGCGTCGTGGATGGCGTCGAACGGCAGCGCCGTAGGTGACTTGCCTGTGATCAAGGCGTCCTCTGCAGATATCCGCCAGAAAGTTGGAACGACTCGAGTCAAGCTTGCTTTCAGGAACAACCAGACGGGTAATCTCGCTTTTGTAGATTACAAGGATGGCCGCGTGAATGTGGCTGAAATTTTCGATACCTTGCCCGTGTTCCATCCGGAAATTTCTCCGGACGGGATGAAGGTTGCCTTCTGTACGGGAATCGAGGGCGTGTCGGGAAAGTCCGCTCTTTATGTGCGCAACCTAGATGCCGATGGAAGCGGCCTGGTAAAGCTTGATGTTGAAAGTGCAGCCATTCCGCGCTGGTATGTGGATGCGTCGGGGGATACGTCGATTGTCTATGTGGATGATGCGGGAGACAATAGTGACGATGCGGCTTTCTTTACGAAAGCGACCTGGAGTGTGCCTTTTTCGCAGGGCCGATTCGGTAAACCGAAAAAGATTCTCTCCGGGGCGTATCATGGCGGCGTTTCTCGCGAGGGACATAGCGACGGCATCCATCGCGCCGTGTCAGGTTCCAAGCGGCTTCGCGTGAATGTGGATGGAAAGGATGATATTTGGCTTGATGGCGCGCAGGCCTGTAACGCCTCTCTTTCTGGCGACGGCACCGATAGGACTTTGTTCCTTGATTTTGGTAGTGCTGCAGGTAGGAATTTTGCGGGTAAGAAATATGCGACGCACGAGCGCCTGATTGTCGCTGACAGCAGCGGAAAACTAGTGCGTGCGATTCCTGCGCCTGACGGCTATACCTTTGATCATTCCGAGTGGGCGGACCGCGAAGATTTGGCGGTGGTCACCATCGTCAATTCTGCAGGTGCACATCGGAAGATTGCGTTGGTGGATGTAGGCGATTCCAGCATTGTCGATCTTGTCGAAGGTGAAGAATTGTGGCATCCGTGTCTATGGGCGATGTCGAAGAGTGTGGCGGGGAATCTTGAGCTGGATAGTGCAGGCGTGTATCGCGATGCCGTATACCAGGAAGGCGAAAAGGCGATGTCAGTGAAGATGCGCATGTTCTGGGACAATAAGGATTCCTTTGAGTTGATTGCATTAGGAAGCTCCAGGACCGAAAGGGGAGTTGACCCTCTGCAGTTCTCGATGCCCTCGTTTAATTTTGGCTCTGTGGGTGGGGACTTGTGGGCTGAACTTTATATGGCGAACAACTATGTCTTACCCCATGCAAAGAATCTCAAGTACCTCGTCATCGAGATTTCTCCTGACTTGATGAGTAATAGCCGCAGCGCGAGAATGTTTACTTTGTTTGAACAGGCTCCGGGTTATATTTATGACCGTAACCATCAATTTTGGAAGGATAGCGTTCCTGCAGAATTTATTCGTATCGTTGACGAGAACAATCGTTATACTGTAGAAGATTCTTTGGAATATGTGAATACGTTAGGTTTGCTGAAACTTGAGTCGCGTGGCTGGGGGAGCGATGTGCAGGTAATGCGCGATACGATTCTTTCACAGATGGATGAAAAAATATACAAGAAAGTTGTAGATAGCTTGACGACCTTTATTGATACGACACAAAATAAGGGCTTTAAGGTTATTGGATTAGTTTATCCGCAATCACCGCAGTATGCGTCTACAGGAAGCTTTGGCCGTCATGGAACCCAGAGGAGCCTCGCGAAGCAGACTCTTGACTATTTCGATTCCCTGTCTAGGGAGTATCCCCATTTTATTCTGGTGGACGAAAATAAGTTTGGCGCGCACGACTATACGGACTCGATGGCCTACGATTTCGACCACTTGAGTGCCTTGGGGGCGGAGCGCCTGTCGGCCCGACTGGATTCCCTGCTGAAAAATAGCCCTTGATTTATGCAAATCGGCACTTTTAGATAGTGTGCGATTTGTCACTCTTTGCTATCTTTATGGCGAAAAAGGGCGCAGGGAAGTCCCCTGCGTTTGAATTTCGTCGTTTAACAAGCAATCGACCTGCGGACTGCCTGTTCGGGTTTCGTTCGCCGGGTCAAAAAAATGAAGGATATATGGCAAATCGTGTTGTAATCGGTTCCCAGTGGGGTGACGAAGGCAAGGCCAAAGTTGTTGATTTTCTGACTCTGGACGCAGACTACATTGTGCGTTTCCAGGGCGGCGCAAATGCCGGCCATACCGTGGAAGTGGGCGACAAGAAGTTCGTGTTCCACCTGATTCCTTCGGGCATTATGCATGATGACAAGATTTGCGTGATCGGTAACGGCGTTGTGCTCGACCCGGTGCAGACTCTTGCCGAAATCGCTGACCTCCACACCAAGGGAATTAACCCGGAAGGTCGCCTGTTCATTGCCGACAACGCACACGTGGTGCTCCCGTACCATTCTACCCTCGACAAGGCCAAGGAAAAGAAGGCTGGCAAGGGCGCTATCGGCACGACGGGCCGCGGCATTGGCCCCTGCTACAGCGACAAGGTGAACCGTATCGGCGTCCGCGTGGGTGATCTCATGGACGAACGCGAACTTCGCCCCCGCGTCGAAGCGATGGCCAAGGTCCACAACGAAGAATTTAAGGTGATGTACGATGTTCCCGAAATCGATCCGGAACAGGTCATCAAGGACTACCTCGAACTCGGCCAGAAGATCAAGCCGTTCGTGCGCGATGTGAGCGCTATGCTCTATGCTGCCGTGAAGGCTGGCAAGCGCCTGGTGTTCGAAGGTGCCCAGGGTACCATCCTCGACGTCGACCAGGGTACTTACCCGTTCGTGACCTCCAGCAACACGGTCGCAGGCTATGCAAGCTGCGGCGCTGGCATTGGCCCCACGGCTATCGACCAGGTTGTCGGTGTCGTCAAGGCTTACACGACCCGCGTGGGTAACGGTCCGTTCCCGACTGAACTCTTGGACGAAACGGGCGACACGCTCCGCAAGATTGGTAACGAATATGGTGCAACGACCGGTCGTAACCGCCGCTGCGGTTGGTTCGACGCTCCGGTGGTCCGCAAGGCTGCTGTGGTGAACGGCCTGACTCACCTCGCCATCACCAAGCTCGACGTGCTCGACACCTTCGATACCATCAAGATTTGCACTCACTACGAATGCGACGGCGAAAAGATCGAGAACTTCCCGAACCAGCTTTCCAAGGTCGGTCGTTGCGTGCCGGTCTACGAAGAAATGCCGGGCTGGAAGTGCGATACCACCAAGTGCCGCAAGCTCGAAGAACTGCCGGAAAATGCCCGTAAGTACCTGAACCGCATGGCGGAACTCGTGGGCGTGAAGATCGGCATGATCTCGATCGGTGCAAAGCGTGACCAGAGCATTATCGTGGATTTGGACTAGGATCTAACGAAGGAGAAGAATATGGACAACGATGTATGTGGACTCTTGAAAGGGGTTGACCTTTTCTCTGAATTGACGGAAGAACAACTTGGCTTGCTGGCCAATTTGGTTGTTGTCCAGGACTTCAACCGCGACGAAACTGTGGTGCTCGAAGGCGACTGCTCGATGAAGGCGCTGTACCTGATTGCATCGGGGACGGTGCAGGTCTACATGACCGGCGTCGATGGGCGCGAGACGATCCTCAGTTTTTTGGAACGCGGCGACTTCTTTGGTGAAATGTCGCTCATCGACGGCGAACCGAGGTCTGCCTCGGTGCGCACCGTCACCGATGCGCAGCTGATGATCATTCACCGCGAACCGTTCCTGACGCTTATTCGCCAGACGCCTGAAATTGCGATGTCTCTTTTGTCCGAAATGAGCAAGAGACTGCGTAAGGCGAACAAGCAGATCGGTTCCTTGTCGACGATGTCGGTGAGTGGCCGCGTGGCGGGTACTCTCCTGAACCTGATGGAAGAACGCGGCATGCGTATCCATACGGACAACGGCCAGATGGTGACGGTGATTCACAACCGCCCGACCCAGCAGCAGTTGGCCGATATGTCGGGTACGACTCGCGAAACGGTGAGCCGCATCTGTTCTCTGCTGGTGAAGGCAAACGCAATCGCCATGACCGGCAAGGATATTGTGATCTTCGACGAAAGCGCCCTGCAGGAGAAAGCTACTAAAGGGTAGCCTTACCTAATATGGATAAAGTAAAAAGTATTTTGAACAAAGTTCTGACGTGGTTCAAGACGGCGCCGATCGTGAAGGCGATTGCTGTCTGGATTGTTCTCTTGATTGTGCTTGCCTTTGCCGTCGACAAGCTGCTGATGCCGATTTTCTCGGGTCATTTCGCCTCGACGGGTGAAGTCCCGAATCTTGAAGGTATGTCGCAGGAAGCTGCTGAAAAGGCCCTGGACTCGGCGGGTTTCAAGTACGAATGGCTCGAAGAAGGCCGCTACAGCGCACAGATCCCGGAAGGCCTCGTGCTGGTGCAGATGCCTGCTGCCGGACGCACCGCAAAGCTCGGGCGTACCGTCAAGCTGACCAAGAGTATGGGACTTCGCGAAGTGGAAATTCCTGATCTTCGTGGCAAGAGCCAGAAGCAGGCCTCTATTTCCCTTAGCCGCGCGGGCCTCGTGCAGGGCGCGATTGTGAAGGGCGCCCACCAGAGCATTCCTCGCGGAGTCGTGATTCGTACGATCCCGTTTGCAGGACAGAAGGTCCGCGTGGGCGATACGGTGAAGGTCGTTATTTCGGCGGGTGCAACGCAGGGCAAGACTCTGCTCCCCGATTTTAGCGGCGAGCTCATCGATAACGTTTATTCTAAAGTTGAAAACCTCGGCTTCAAGGTCGGCAAGATCAAGCGCAAGAAAGACGAAGAAGGCCGTCAGCCGGGTACGGTTATCGAGACGATGCCGAAGCATGGCGACTATCTGCCGCCCGATTCCAAGATTGACTTTGTAATCGCGGACTAGGATTGATGATGAAGTCTCGGTTCCTTTCGCTTGCGGCTATGGTAGCGCTTTCGGTGATGGCGCTGTCGTTTGGCGGTTGCGCCTCGTCTGCGAAAAAGGGCGAAGTCCTGACGGCCGATGACTCCGTTGCGATTGCAAAGGCGGTGAATGCGAAGCTTGATTCTATCAAGAAGGCTTCCGCCGAGGAACCTGCCTTGCCGCAGAATATTGATGCGGCTCATGAATCTTTTATCCGCGCCCAGGAAATGGAACTGCGTGGCGAACGCGCCCTTGCGAACGTGTTCTGGCAGCACGCTGCTGAATCGGACCCGAACAGCCGTTTCCTTGCCTTTAAGCTTGCCGAGATTATGGCGGCGCAGGGTGCGGATTCTGTTGCCCTGTTGCAGGCCCAGCGTGCTAATCGCCTGAAGGGTCGCCCGACGGCATTCCAGCTCGGCTTGCTCGCTCATTTGTATGTGAAGGATGGCCGCGCCGATTCCGCCCGCAAGTATTTCAATGCGGCACTCGATACCTCCCGCTATCAGGACATGACGCTCCTGTATGACTATAGCCTTTTCTTGGAAGCGGTGCAGGACGGTAAGGAACTCGTGCGCATCTATGACCTGCTTCTGCCGCAGGTGAATTATATGCCGACGCTTTTCCAGCGCCAGCTGAAACTGCTGCTGGACCAGCATAAGGATTCTGCAGTCGTGGAACTTTTTGCGAAGGGCCACGAGGCGACCGGCGACAAGAAAATGCTTTTGCAGATGGTGCAGGGGCTTGTGTTCCAGAAGCGCCTGAAGGAAGTCCGTGCGGTTGTCGATACGCTTACGGAATCTACGCCCGATGACGAATCGATGGTGGTGCTCCTGATGAGCACTCTCGCCGAGACGGACCGCAAGGCCGCCTATGAGCTGCTGAAGAAAAAGTACATCGAAGATGGCGTGCGTACTCCGCTACTTGCTAATTTCCTGGGACATTACGAGTATCTGTTTGGCGGCCTGGACAGCGCGAAGGTCCATTTAAAGTATGCCGCCGAGAATATTGTAGACCAGCGCGTCTATGTGACGAGTGCCTATCATACGCTTTCGGCGATTGCTTTTAAGGAAAACAAACCGAAGGATGCTGTGCGTTATGCCGAGAAGGCGGACTCCGTTGCGCTCGGTGGCGACAAGGCGCAGCTGGCCTTGACCTACGGTACTGCAGGAATGTACGGCAAGGCCTACAAGATGCTGGATTCTCTGATTGCGGTGTGGGATAAGTGGACTCCGATGGAGGGCATTGCCGATTCCGCCTCGATGAAACGCATGGCTTATGACGTGGAACGCAACCGTCGCCAGTTCCGCAGCGTGTATGCGCGGATTCTGTGCGTGGAAGCGCA
The DNA here is from genome assembly GCA_001603905.1 of Fibrobacterales bacterium Fibro_02. Classification (GTDB taxonomy): domain Bacteria; phylum Fibrobacterota; class Fibrobacteria; order Fibrobacterales; family Fibrobacteraceae; genus Fibrobacter. Next base: position 29,805 of record LVAE01000062.1, on the reverse strand, counting down.
GGAAATTTGGCAGAAGGATATCGGCGATTCCGCAAGGATCAAGAAGGCGCTTGCCCTGCGTGAACGCGCGGACGTATTTTACCGTGACTTGGCTGCGAAGGATTCTGCGGATCTCGGAATTCGCGTGCTGATGGCGATGAACCTGGAACGTATGGACCGCTACGACGAAGCCTTCGCGATGTTCGACTATATTCTGGGATTTGCGGAGCCACAGGTTGACGTGGCCGAAGTCCAGAACTACTACGGCTATACTTTGATTGACCTGAACCGTACTCCCGAGGAATTGGACAAGGGAATTGCTTTGGTTGAAAAGGCACTTTTGCAGTCGGCTAAGTACAAGGATTCGGAACCATCGGAGGCCTATGTGGATTCCTGGGCGTGGGGCCTTTACCGCAAGGGTAAGTTTGCCGAGGCGCTTGAAACCATGAAGCAAATCAAGAGTCCGCGTTTCGATGAAGATTTTGTCTATTGGGAACACATGGCGGCTATTCAGGAAGCGCTCGGTATGGCTGCCGAAGCCAAGGCGTCTTACAAGAAGCTGAAAAAGCTGCAGCCGCATCACCCGGCCGTGAAGAAATATTTCAAGAAGTAACTTTGACTTCTAGGACAAATTAGAAACGCAAATTAGAAAAGCCCGCACAAGTGTGCGGGCTTCTCTTTTGTGGGAGGGAATTCTAATTGCAGGTTCCGTATTTTCCGATCTTCGAAATGTTGAAGGAGGAAACGGAGCCGGCACCCATATCCTGATAGGCGAAGACTATCTCGACAATCTGCGTCAGGAGTAGATCTCGGTCATATGCTTTACCCCATCCTATATCCTGCTTAAAATCAGACCAGGCAAAGTTCTTCGTGATATTCTTGCCGGGGGGCAGGGCGACTCGGAAATCGTTATATTCCATAGCCGCTTGCCCTTCTTCATTGGGATGCAAGCCTATTCTCATCTTGGTGTCCGTAGAATAGGTAACGCAGATTCCACCCCAGTCGGTGATGTCTACGGCATCGTGATTTTCCGTCAAGAAGAATCCGAAGCCCATGTAGGGGTACATATAGGCAGGCCCCAACGTAGAGACTCCGCATATACCATTACAGGCACTGACAATGCCTTCCCAGTCTGCGGCAGGCCATGTCCAGTAGGAGTTGCCATCGTCACGTTCGTCTGTGTAGGCGAACCATTCGCCTGGACCGAAGCCGGCCTCTATCGTTGCATCCTTTTTTGCTCCGCACCAGAACTCGTTCTTGCAGTCAGAGGGTTGAAGCTGTGATGCAGACATAGCGTCACCGACAACCAACGGAGTGAACGATGTTTCATCGTCTTCGTCATATGGGGTTATTGTTCCTTTTTGTACAAGGGTGGTGTCGCCTCCTTGAATCATGTATATGTCCCCACTTGCCGTGACGATAACTTGCGGCGTAGTTGCCGGTGTACTGGGCACCTCTGTGGGAGTTCCTGCCGGATCTACGTTGACCGGGTCGGGAGTAACTAACGGATCGGGCGTAGTTGTCGGATTGATCACTGTGTTATCCGCAGCGGGGGGCGTGACGGTCGGCGTTGTCTCTTGAGGTGTGGTTGAGCTGTTGCTTTCGGCATTGGCGTTTGCGTTCGTATTCGCATTCGTGTTTGCCGCCATATCTTCAAGACACCCTGTAATTCCAAGGGCTATCGTAGCAGCAAAGATTTTTAGGTAAATGTTCTTCATAATTCCCTCCCGTTTTGAAACGTTATAATAAGGAATATACCTTGAAAAAAGGCGAAGGGGAATTTTTTTTGCGATGTCTATATTTCAATATGGAATGTTTTTATTTGGATTATTTGTGAAAAGTGGCGAAAAAAGTATATATTGAAGGTATGTCTATAAATGGATCCCATTTTTTCAGTTTGAAGCGGCTGGCTCTTGTGGCCCTGTCGTTTGCATTTTTGCATACGCCCGTTTTGGCGGCTGGCCTCGTGAAGCAGGGTGTCGATACGACCGACGCGATGGCGACACTCGAAAATTTCGACCGCGGGTTCTATACGCCGCAGGTGTTGCATTTGAAACCTTCGGGAGGCAAGCCGATTGAAAAGCCGTATGGCAAGTTGTTACACCTGCGCGCGGAAATTTCGGAATTCAGCAGTAACGCCTGGCTTTCGATTGACACGACGGGAGGGATACGCGATACGGTGCGCGGCGTGAGCCGGGACCTGACCGAAGACGCCCTGAATGTTTTGCAGCAGACCTTCGACAACATTCGCGACTTTGGCGGGCACGTGATTGTGCGAATCTGTTACGACCCGTGGTACAATGGCCGTAGCAACGTGACTCCGGCCCACGAGTGGGTGCTAAAGCATGTGAAGCAGTTGGCGCCTGTGCTTTCGAAAAACACCGACGTGATTGTGGCGCTCGAGATGGGCATGCATGGCGCCTACGGCGAGATGCATTCCGATACGAGCATCACTTACGATCGCGTGGCCGAAGCGGTAAATCTGATGTTGCGCAACACTCCACCCGAATTGAAAATCCTTACGCGCACGGGAAACTATTCCGCGAAGGTTTTGGGCTTCAACAACTGGGGCGTCGACTTCCATATCGACGGCGAGAAGTTTGCGGAGATTGCGAAGGCGAAGGGCGACACCATGTACCGCGTGGGAATGTTCAATGATGGCTACTTGGGAACGCAGTACGATTACGGCACCTGGGGCGCGGATTGCAAGACTTCTATCTGCCGCGAGGAGGGTGTGGCGTGGCTCGAGAAGTACGGCATCAATACTCCCTACGGCGGCGAGGCGCTAACGACGGCGAACGGCTACCAGGTCATCAATACGCCGGAGTTCTTGGCGTACGAGGGCTTCCGAACGCATACAAGTTATCTGAATATTCAGTGGAACAACAATTTGATTGATAGCTGGAAAAAGACTCCGTTCAAGCAGAAGGATTTTGACTATGACCCGTCGCGCGACGTGGACCTTACAGGCTTCAAGTACATCAACGACCATCTTGGTTATCGCTTTGTTCTGCGTGAATCGTGGTTGAGCGATACGGTGGGCGAAGACCATATGCTGCGTGCGAAGCTCCGTATACAGAATGTGGGCTTTGGCAACCTGACATGGAAAGCTCCTGTGAAGCTTGCTGTTCTAGAGGATTTGGATGGGAGCGGTTTGGACATGTGTCCGATGCCGACTTATTATGAGTTGTCGGATATCGATTCCCGCAATATCCATAGCCGCACAATCTCGGTTGCGGGCGGCGATACCGTGATGACATTCGACGGGAACAATGAACTTGAAATTTCGGTCAAGATAAAGGGGAACGATAGGAATCGTTATCAGGTGTATCTGAAAATCGGTGAAATCGAATTTGCCAACCGCGTGCCTACTGGCATAGGGTCTTGCGGCGAAGAACAGCCTGCCGTTTATTTGGGCAAGATCTATGTCGATGAAAGTGTGAAGACGACGGGCTTTGCGGCTCGCGAGCCTTCGGCTGGTTCATTGGGTGCCCAAAAGAAAAACGCCCCCTTCATTCAAAGGGAGCGGCATAATGCGATTATCCGCGATGGCGAAAAACGCTATAAAGTAAATGGAGCTACGCTTAGGTAGATTTTTTTCGATGGCGCTTAACGGCGCTCGTCTATTTGGTAGGCTCCTACCTTGACTGCGAATTCGTGGCAAACGGCTTCGGGATCGCTCTTGCCGAAGATGGCGGAACCGACCACAAAGATATTTGCACCGGCTTCTTTGCAGGCGAGGATGTTGTCGAGTTTCACGCCGCCGTCGATCTGGATGTTGAGTTCCGGCTTCATGGCGCGCAGTTCGCGAATCTTGTCGAGGCAATAGGGGATGAGACTCTGGCCGCCGAATCCCGGGTTCACCGACATAATGAGTACCATGTCCACGATGTCAAGCACGTACTTGATGCTTTCGAGCGGAGTTGCCGGGTTGATGGCCACGGCGGGCTTGACGCCGAGTTCTGCAATCTGGTGCAGCAGACGGTCGAGGTGGTTCGTAGTTTCAGCGTGCACGCTGATGATGCTTGCGCCGGCTTTTGCAAATTCGCCCACGTAGTTCTCGGGGTTTTCGATCATCAGGTGGCAATCGAGCGGGAGGTTGGTGCCCTTGCCCACGCAGGCGGAAATGCCCGGGCCAAAGCTGATGTTTGGAACAAAGTGTCCGTCCATGATGTCGAGGTGGACGAGGCCTGCACCACCGTTTTCGATGGCCTTGAGACCGTTACCGAGTTCGAGGAAGTTTGCGTTCAATACGCTAGGGGCGATAATTTGCTTAAGCATAACCCAAATATAGAAAAACGTTCATCACACAAAATTGCTGATTAGTCGGGATAGTAAATTTTTATTAGACAAATTCTGTTTTTTTTACTATCTTTGCGCGCAAAAACAAAGCAAGGAGATGAATATGTCCAAAGGAACAAAGACTGTTGTAGCTAAGCCCGCTACCAAGAAGGCTGCCCCGAAGGCCGCTCCTAAGGCTGCCGCTAAGCCGGCTGCCGCTAAGCCGGCTGCCGAAAAGAAGGCCCCGGCCAAGAAGGCCGTTGCTGCAAAGCCTGTCGTCGAAAAGAAAGTTGCTGCAGCCAAGCCGGCTGCTAAGAAGGCCGCTCCTAAGGCTGCCGCCAAGCCCGCCGCTCCGAAGGCTGCCGCTAAGGCTCCCAAGAAGGTGACGGTTGTGTTCGAAGCCAACTGCCCGCTCGCAACGACCGTGTCCGTTGCCGGTTCCTTCAACAACTGGGCTGTTGACAAGGACATGCTCAAGAAGGACAAGAAGACCGGTCTTTGGACTGGCAAGATCACCCTTGATGCTGGCGATTACGAATACAAGTTCGTTTGCGATGGCCAGTACTGGGACGAAGGCGACAACAAGGTCAAGCACGTCTAATCTAGATGAAAGGACGGGCCTTCGGCCCTACAGACGAAAGACGAGAGAGGTTTCGGTTTGCCGAAGCCTTTTTCATTTTGTGTAAAGTCAGCACAAATCCCACGCCATCCATTTCTCTTTCCCCAAAGCGAAGTGACCCCAAAGCACGTCAGTGCGACCTCATACCTCATAGCCATTTTCTAAATTTTCTCCGTATGACAAATTATTCCATCCCTCAAGAAGTTTTTGTGAAGGCTGCCGAACAGTACGGCACTCCGCTCTGGATTTATGACCGCGCCACGATTGAAAAGTGCGTGAAGGATGTCCAGGTTTTCGACACCGTTCGCTTTGCCCAGAAGGCATGCCCGAACCTTTCCGTGGTTTCGCTCATCCGCAAGCTCGGCTGCGTCGTCGACGCCGTTTCTGCAGGCGAAATCGTGCGCGCCCTCAAGGCCGGATTCAAGGGCGGCCAGCAGAAGGGCAAGGCTCCTGAAATTGTCTACACCGCAGATATCTTCGACAAGGATGCTCTTGAACTCGTGAAGGAACACAACATCGCCGTGAACGTGGGTTCGCCGGACATGATCCAGCAGCTTGCCGATTTCGGTGTGAAGTCCGAACTCACTATCCGCGTGAACCCGGGTTTTGGCCACGGTCATTCCCGCAAGACCAACACCGGTGGCGATCTTTCCAAGCACGGCATCTGGCACGAACAGATCAAGGATTGTATCAAGCTCGCGCAGGCCAACGGCATGTGGATTACGGGACTGCATATGCATATCGGTTCCGGCACGGACTTTGAACACCTCGCTCAGGTGTGCGATGCCATGGTCGACGCTAGCCGCCGCCTGGGTTCTCATTTGCGCACCATCAGTGCAGGGGGCGGCCTCCCGATTCCGTACCACGAAGAAGACAAGGGCAACCGCATCGACGTGAACGCCTACTACAAGCTGTGGGACGATGCCCGCAAGCGCATCCAGCAGAGCATCGGCCACGAGGTACACCTTGAAGTGGAACCCGGTCGCTACCTGGTGGCCGAAAGCGGTTACCTGATGGCTGAAATCCGCGCCGTCAAGAAGCAGGGCGACAACTTGTTCTACCTGGTGGACGCCGGCTTTACCGATCTCGTTCGTCCGAGTTTTTACGGTAGCTATCATGCCATTTCCATCATCGCCCGCGACGGTCGCGAACTGAACGAAACGGTGGACGCCGTTGTCGCAGGTCCGCTCTGCGAATCCGGTGACGTGTTCACGCAGGAAGAAGGTGGCTTTGTGGTGACCCGCAAGCTCCCGAAGGCCAAGGTCGGTGACTTGCTGATTCTCCATGACGCCGGTGCCTACGGTGCCGCCATGAGCAGCAACTACAACAGCCGCCGCTACGCCGCCGAGACCATGTACACGAACGGCGAACTCAAGGTCATCCGCGAAAGGCAGACTTTCGAGCAGCTTCTCCAGAACGACAGGATTATCGAACTATAAGCTTCGCATGACTTCGTTATGATTTTAAGGCTTTCGTCAGAAATGGCGAAAGTCTTTTTTTGAAATGTCGCCTATTGTAAGACAGCCTTGAATTCGGGTATTGAATTATTCTATATTTGTACCTACCCAATGGTTCAACCCTTAAATCAAGGCAACAAAATGTCAGATCGTTTTATCGTGACCGGCAACTTCACCGATGATCCGTTTGCCATCGACATGGCCCAGTACATCGGACTCCGTGAAGATATTTCCGACGTGGTCTCCTTGAAGACCTTCGCAAACTCCGAATTCTGCCCCCGCTACATGCTGGACGTGGACGATATGGAACATATCGGCCGCCGCCTGGAAGGCAAGATCGTGCTGATTTGCTCGGTTTCGAACCATGAACGCAGCCGTAACGACTACGCCATGCGTAACTGCATTTTGGCCCGTGCCGCCAAGGACAACGGTGCCGAGCAGGTGGTGCTTGTTGAACCCGACCTGTTCTACAGCGCTCAGGACAGAGGCCCCCACCGCATCGGCGAACTCGAAAAGGACCGTCCGGATGTCGACCTCAAGAAGTTCGATGGCCAGGCCTTCACGAGCCTCCTTTACGCCCAGCTTTTGAAGACCTCCGGCGTCGATGCCGTGGTCACGGTGCACAACCACAGCGTCAAGGTGCAGAAGCTCTTTGCTGAAATCTTCGGCGAAAACAACTTCCACAACCTGATCCCGACCGACGTCTACGCCCACTACATCAAGAACAGCAACTTTGTTCAGACCGGCAAGGACGGCAACAACCTCGTGATCGTTTCCCCGGACAAGGGCGCACGCCCGTTCATGAACGCCGTTTACGAAGCGCTCGACCTGCCCGAATGCAAGCGCGTGGTGATGGACAAGGTTCGTACCGGTGAACGCGAAATCAGCATGACCTTCAACCCGGAACTCTCCGACATCAGTATCGAAGAAATTCAGGGCAAGGACGTAATCGTGTTCGACGACATGGTCCGTACCGGTACGACGATCGTGCAGTGCTGCGAACACATCAAGAAGGGTAACCCCAACCGCGTTTGCTTCGGCGTGACGCACTTCCACACGAGCCCCGAAGCCCGTGAAAAGCTCAACAGCCCGGCCATCGACGAAATCCTCACGACGTCTACGCTCCCGGATATCATGAACCGCGACTGCCAGGGCCGCCTCCGCAAGAAGCTCACCGTGATGAAGCTCGGCAAGTGGATCGCACGCCACGTGATGCAGATGTACGGCTTGGATGACGGTCGCTTCGAGAAGGACTTCTACAAGATCGACATGAGTTCCAAGAACCCGCGTTGGCCCCCTCAGTTCTTTTAATTTGTAGGTGAATCTTAAAAAGGCTCCCCTTGCGGGGAGCCTTTGCTGTTTCTAGATGGAGTACTTTAAAAGTTTAAAGGCTGTTCAGCTATTCGTTTCGCCTACATCGCCTGTAGCAGGAGTATGGCGAGCACTTGTCCACTCAGGATTCGTAGTAGCATGGTGAGCGGGTAGACCGAGGCGTAGCCGATGTTCACTGCTTCGCTGTCAGCCTGGCTGTTCGCGAAGGCGAGGGCGGGCGGGTCGGTGGTGGCGCCTGCGAGTACACCGCAGAGCGAGAGGAAGTTGACCTTGAAGACCAGGTGCCCGACGGTTGCCATGATGGCGAGCGGAACGAAGGTGATGATGGCGGCGAGTCCCATGTAGTAGAGTCCGTCGCCGTTCAGGAGCACGTCGAAGAACTTGATGCCTGCATTCAGGCCGACGCAGCTGAGGAAGAGCGTGAGGCCGAATTCGCGGAGCATGAGGTTTGCGCTGTTCGCCATGAAGAAGTTCAGCGGGCCGATCTTGCGTTTGCGGCTGAGGAGGATGGCCACGATCAGCGGGCCGCCGGCGAGACCGAGCTTCAGCGGTGTCGGCATTCCGGGGAGGGCGAGCGGGATGCTTCCGACGATGACTCCGAGGAAGATGCCCAGGAATGCGGGCAGTATTTCGGGGTGGTCGAGCGCGGTGAGCGAGTTGCCTAGTTCCTTTTCGGCGGCTTCGATGCCTTCTGCGGTACCGACGACTCTTAATTTGTCTGCGAATTTGATGCGTAGATCGAGGCGTCCCGTGAACTTGAATCCGCTGCGGACCACGCGGCTGATGTTGACTCCGTAGCGTTCCGCGAGTGCAAGCGATTCAATGGTGCGGCCGAGAATTTTCTTGTTGGTGACGAGGATCGTCTTGACGACTATCGGCTTGTCGGCATTGCTCGTTTCTTGCGTGATGGGCTTTTCGAGGCGGTGTCCGATAATCTTTTCCATGGCGGCGACCGCTTCGGGCATGCCCACGATGTGCAGCTTGTCGCCTTCCACGATGATGGTATTTCCGTTCGGGGTAGTGATGTTCCCGTTGCGCAGGAGGCGCGTGACCACGACTCCGCTTGAAATCAGGTCGGGAATGTCCTTGAGCGTCACTCCGAACAGGTTGGGATTGTCAACCGTAAGGCTGCAGGATTCGATTTCCTTGGCGTTCGCCGCGATGTCCTTGGCGTAGTTTTCGGCAGCCTTGGCCGGATTCTGCCTAAAGATGACTCGCATCAGAATCATTACCAGAATGATGCCGATGACGCCGAACGGATATGCAACAGCGTACCCGATACCCGTAAGGGATGTGTCCACCCCGGCCGCGGCAAAGGCTGAATTAGCGGCTCCAAGGGAGGGCGTATTCGTGACAGCGCCACAGAGCATTCCGATGAGCACGGGTACGTTGTTATGCATATCAGTAAAGAAATACAGACAGAGCGTCGTGATGACGCCGAGGAGAACGATGCCTGTCGAAAGGACGTTCAGCACCAGGCCGTGGCGGCGTATGGAATCCATAAAGCCGGGGCCTACCTGCATGCCGATCGTGTAAACGAAGAGGATGAGGCCGAATTCCTGGATAAAGTGGAGAACGTTGCCTTCAACGCGGAGGCCGAGGTGTCCGAGCAGGATGCCCACGAAGAGAGCCCCTGCGCCCCCGAGGCTGATTCCCTTGACCTTGATCTTGCCGACCATGAGGCCGATGGATGCCGTGAGGGCGATGGCGATAACTTGCTGGGCGACGGAGGGCTTTGTGAATAAGTCGATGAGCCAGGTCATTATTTCCTCTTTCCGAATGTTTTTTGAAATAATATTACTTTATTTCATCTAATTCTGATTCATGAATTCTGAATTATTTCTTAATGCAGCGGACAGAGGCGAAGATATTCTTGTTGTAATGTTCGAAAGTCGTGAGGGTGTCGGTGACGCGTGCAAGATAAGCCCTGGAATCGTCATACTTGTCGCTGGTCCAGAAACTTGCGCTGGCATCCTTGTCGGCGAATTTGCCGTCGTAGTACTTGAAGCCGGCGAACTGGAGATTGAATCCGGCGGCATCCTTGAGGGCATCGGCGTTCTTGTCGGCGAAAGCGGCCTTGTAGTCTTCGAGGGTCGGGAGCGTCCAGCCGGTGGGGCAGAGGTTGTTATTGGCGGCGTTCCAGGTGTAGAGTCGGCCGGTCGACTCGCAGTTTGCGTGGTTGTTGTCGTAGCAGGAGCTGGAATCGGGAATGTAGACGGCCATGTTTTCGGCGGTCCAGATTTTGTTGGCGATCTTGACGGTTTTGTAGACCTTGTCGGGGCACGAAAGCGTGTTGGAAGCTTCGTCGTAGTTGCAGGTGTTGGCCTGTTCGCAGGCGGTAAAGGTGGCTACGGCGCACAGGGTGGCGGCGATGGTCGTGATGGTCTTGAAAATCTTTTTCATAAGTACTCCTTTGTTTTCGCGAGCAAATTTAGAACTGCCGATTCATATTGTCTAATAGATTATTTATATTTAATTCATCAATAAAATTGATGAATTCTTCTTGGTAATAAAATCGTATGGAATTGACGCATCTCAAGTATTTTCTGGAAGTCGCCCGCACCGAGCACGTGACGCAGAGTGCCAAAACCCTTTGCATTGTGCAGCCTGCGCTCACGCACGCCCTCCACAAGCTTGAAGAGGAACTTGGCGTAAAGCTTTTCAAGACGCAGGGACGAAACATCAAGCTGACCGAAATCGGGGAATATTTTTATAAGAAAGTCAAGCCCCTTTACGAAGATATCGAGTCGTTGCCGGCGCAGCTCCGTGCCATGGAAAATGAGCAGTCCGCGACGGTCAACCTGAATGTGCTTGCGGCGTCCTCTTTTGTGACGAATGCGGTGATTCTTTACAAGCGGAACGATCCTGATTTGCGCTTTAACCTGGTGCAGAACGAAGAAACGACGCTCTACGATATCTGCGTGCGCACCTACGCCAATTACAAGGCTTCTGCCCGCCACTACGGTGGTGAAGATTCCGAAGAGGAAAATTTTGTCTGCACCGAGAATATCTACCTGGCGGTGCCGAATACGGCCCAGTACCGAAAGCGCGACAGTATCAGCCTCAAGGAATTGCAGGAGACTAATTTTATCGGCCTTTACGGTTCCAAGCAGTTGCGCAGCATTTTTAACGAGTATTGCGAACGCATCGGTTTCAAGACGCACATCACCTTCGAAAGCGACAATGCGCTTGCCGTGAAGGATGCCATTGCGAGCGGAATCGGCGTGGGATTCTGGCCGGAGTTTTCGTGGGGGCGCATCAATAATCGCCGAATTCGTCTGTTGAAGATTACGGATGCCGAATTCAAGCGCGATATCGTGATAACGCTCCGCAAGAACAAGCAGGACAATTCCCGTGCGGAGCGGTTTTACCAATTCCTGACGGGGCTCTTAAGGCGTGCTTCTAGCCGCAGGCGCGGATAGGCGGAGCGTCGGTATTTGCTATCTTTGACGATATGGATAGAGCACGTCGCCGTAAGTTTGGTCAGAATTTCTTGGATGTTCCTACCGCGCAGATGATCGCGGGTGATTTGCCTGCGCAGGCGGGCGAGGCCGTGCTGGAGATTGGCCCTGGGCACGGCGCATTGACGGAACACTTGCTCGACCGCGCCGTGCAACTCACTGCTGTCGAGATCGACGAGCAGTGTGTCGAATTTTTGGAACAAAAATTCCAGGGCCGCGAGAATTTCCACATCGAGAATATTGACTTTCTCAAGTTTGACCTTCAGGCATTTCTCGAGGCGCACGAAAAACCGTGGGTGACGGGAAACCTTCCGTACAATGTATCGACCGCCATTATCGCTGGCCTCATGCCAAAACTGCATCTGACCAAGGGCTTTATGGGAATGGTGCAGCTTGAAGTTGCCGAACGCATCTGCGCCGCCCCTTGCAGCAGCAACTACGGTAGTTTGTCTGTACTTGTATCCGCTTACGCCGACACGCAGATTTTGAGGAAGATTGGCCCCGAACATTTTACGCCGCGCCCGAATGTCGATAGCGCCACCATGCTGCTTACGCCCAAGGCGGATGCGCTGCAGGCCCCCGAAGGCTTCTTCGACTTTGTCCGCGCCGCGTTTACGCAGAAACGCAAGACACTCGCCAATTCGTTCGGCCGCGCCTACGACAAGAAAAAAATCCAGGAAGCCATCGAGCTGCTGGATTATCCGACGACGGTTCGCGCCGAGGAACTTTCCCCCGCGCAGTTTTTGGAATTCTATAGGGTAATAGGAGACAAAGAAAAATGACAATGTCAAAATATCTCGCGAGTGCCGCATTGGTACTCGCTTTTACTTCTGACGCTTTTGCGCAGTATGGCGGAGCGCCTGTATACACCACCCAGCAGGTCCCGTATACGCCGGCACCCACGGTAGAACGCGAATCCAAGGTGTCGCTGTTCATGGGTGCCGATCTCGGCTACAATATGACATGGCAGAGCTATGACGAGGATAGTGATTACGGGGATGGCGAAGGAAGGATTGTCCAGTCGTCTGAATTTGACGGCAGCGGTTTTTTCGGTGAATTTTCTTTGGGCGTCTTGATTAAGGATGTCGTGGGTGCCCGTGGATTTTTAAATATTGGAAGCCAGTCGGGTGAAAGTTCCTATAAGGGCGATGAAATTGATTCCGTTTGCAAAGGCGTAAATACAGATGTAACGGATATCCGTTTCGGTATCAAGGGGACGTTCTTCCCTCTGAACGGTTCGGACTCCCCGCTGTATAATTCGTATATCGAAGTCTCGGCTGGCGTCGGCCTGCATTACTACGATGATAACTACGCTTCTTTGGTGGACCACGAATTTTCGGGGCCGTTGTTCCTGAAGTTTGAAATGGGAAAACTGTTCCCCATCGGCAAGACATGGAATGTCGGCGTGGGTGTTGCCTGGTCGATGGATATCGAAGGGCAGTGGGAATCGTCCGATACCCAGGATGTCAGCAAGTCCGATATTGCCAATACGTTGTGGTTTGGCGTGAAATTTGCCCGCAAGAAGAATAAGTTCTAGCCAAGAAAAATAAATTCTAGCGAGTTGTCAAGCGGACCTGTCATGGGACGCCCAGATTTTATTATTTTCTTTGTATGAAGAATTTATCCTTAATTTGCATATTAGGTTTTTCCTTCTTCCTGTTCGCCTGCGGCGGAAACAGCGGCTCGACAGGTGGCAACGAAGTCGATTTCTCTAGTTCGTCGGTTGACGATTTCAATGTCGATGACTATCTGGATTCTGCCGCGATCGGAAGCGGCTTCAATTCGGGAATGGGAGCCTCAACAATCGTCAGGGGCGTTCTGAACGATTCCAGAAGCGGAAAGGATTACAAGACAATCCAGTTCGGACCTTATGTCTGGATGGCCGAGAACGTGAATGACGGGATTCATTCGTCCTATGGCGAATGTTATAACAATGATTCGCTGCTGTGCGAACTCTACGGAAAGCTGTATCTGGAAGAGGATGCCGCGTACGTGTGCCCGCAAGGATTTGGCTTGCCTTCGGAAGATGACTACAAGTATATGATCCGTTTTGCGGGATCCCTTACGGATCCGGAATTCGGGTTCAATCCGCAAATGGGTGGAAGCTGTGTCGAGGAAAAGGGGACTATCGTTTGCTCCAATGCGGGGCTTTCGTCGGACTTGGTTACGGGCGATTACAGCTATGTGCGTATCAAGAACAAGGCGGGTGCGCTTTTGGGAAAGGTCAGTCCGAAGGGCTATTATTCTGTCCGTTGTATGAAGTTCACGTATTTTGTGGAGACCAAGAATCTTTTGCCGGATTGCGATTCCTCGGCCTACAGGTTTGGCGATATTTTCGTGGCGAGCGAAGGAAGCAATTTCCGTTGCAAGGATGGCAAGTGGGTGGATGTCGTAGATTCCTATTGCCCGAGTTCCGAACGGGGACAGCGTTATTACTACAATGACATCTTGTATGTTTGTGACGGTTCCTGGCAAGAAGCATCCATGAACGATCTTGACGAAAAGTGCGATAGCACGAACGAGTGGACCGTCAAGAAACTGAACGGGAAAAGCTATATCTGCGAAAACAAGGAATGGCGCCTGCCGACGGAAATCGAGGATAGCCTTGGCCTCTGCACTCCTGAGCGTCTAGGTAAAATTGATTCCTTGGTAGAACCGGATACGACCTTGTATTACTGCGGTGCGAATGGTTGGCGCAAGGCGCAGCTGTCGGACTTTATGGGAAAATGCGACAGTACCCGGTATTACAAGGTGGACCGTTACAGGGGCCGCCATTATACTTGCCGCACGACAGATAAGTGGGATCTCTTGGATAGAATTGAAGATAGCCTTGGTGTGTGCTCTCCCAAGATTGCAGGGAAGATGGATACCCTCAAGATGAAATTCGACACGACGCTCTACTATTGCGATACGACTTCTTGGCGAGAGGCGACTTTGACCGATGCGTATGGTGAATGCGATAGTACCAAGTCCTACAAGGTGGTGGATTTCATGGGGTACACCTATACCTGCCGCAAGAATGGGCGCTGGGAATCGCTGACCTCTACCGAAAAGGATATCGGCGTTTGTACGCCTAGCCGTTTGGGCAAGATTGACACGACGACCTCCAAGGCCGATTACTACTGCGATTCGACAGGATGGCGCTCGACGGTTGTCGAGGACTACTTCGGGGAATGCGATGAAAAACAGAAGTACACGACGCTTTATTTCAAGGGAAGCGACTATGGCTGTGAAAAGGGACCGAAGTGGACTCTCCTCGACTTCCCCGAAAGCGATCTCGGCTACTGCATTCCTGCAATCAAGGGAACCATAAGGATTGACCACACTGCGAAGGATTACATTTGCGATTCCGTATGGCGTGCCGCGACAAAGGATGAAGTTCTCGGTACATGTTCTGAAGCCCGCGAAGGGGAGAGAAAGACGTATGGGACGACCCGGTATGTCTGTTCCTTTGAAGCTTGGCGTACGTCAACGAAGCAGGATGATTCGCTCGGTGTCTGCAGCAAGAAGACCTTGAAGAAAGTGGGCGAGGTGGGTTCCACGGAATACATCTGCAAGCAGGAAGGCTGGGTCACCTATACGATTATTGACGCCCATGATTCCTGCACGGCGGAAAGGGCGGAAACAGTAGTAGAATTCCAGTCCAAGAAGTATGTTTGCCGCAACAAGGCATGGGTGGCTTTGACTGGAGTTGAATCCAAATATGGATTGTGTACTTCTGCGGAATCTGGCAACCTGGTCGTGTATGGCAATAAGGTGTTCAAGTGCGTGCCGCCGAATTGGACGGAAGGCACGGTGAGCGACCTTCTGGGTTCCTGCACGAAGGCAAGACTGGGAGTTATCGATACCGTTGGCACCCAACCGTATTTCTGCAGTGAAAGTGAAGGCTGGTTGCCGTATACGACTTTAGATCAGGAACTGGGATTCTGCGAGAAGTCGAAACGCGGAACGATTAAGAAACGGAACGGGGTTGAATACGGCTGTACCTATAATAGGCGTAAAAGTACTCCGAGATGGCGTCAGGTGGACGGCCTGGATTCCACTTTCGGATTCTGCGACGGCTATATGTATGAATGGCATGAAGCAGGTGGAAATGATTATCTCTGTGGAGATGAAGAAGATGCCTGGGTGAGGGTGACTCCGGGATTCTTCTGGGGCTACTATACCTACTGCGATGACCGTGCGACATGGAAATATGGAACCATTGTCGGGATGCAGGGTGAACATTTCTATTGTGACGGGGCGCTGGAAGATTCCTCGAGAAGTCTCGTTGGCTGGCATCGGATTACGGAGATTGACAGTGCGGCGGGATTGAGGAAGGGCGATCTCATTGCAGGCATCTGTAAGAAGGGGATTGCGGGTGATACCATCACGGTCAAGGACGAACGCTATTTCTGTGGACTGAATAAGAGCTCGAAGTATGAATGGATTAAGGCTACGAAGGTGGTTGATTTCTACGGAAAATGCGGCACGTCCAATGCAGGAGTGCGAATCACGTTTGATGGACTTAACTTGCAATGTATCGATGGCGTGTGGAGCCGTGATGCGGCGGACTATGGCTCGTTCAAGGATTCAAGAGATGGCCGTGTTTACAAGACAATCCAGATTGGAGATCAGGTATGGATGGCGGAAAACTTGAGGTACAAGGCTACAGGAAATACCTGGTGCCCGGACAATAACTTCAGTGCTGCGGCATGCGAAACCGATGGTGTCTTGTACGACTGGGCGACCGCTCTGGCGCTGCCGAGCGAGGCGAATTCGATCATATATGATTTGGCTGACACGGCTAACCACCAGGGAATCTGTCCCGATGGCTGGAGGGTTCCTACGGAAACGGATTGGGAAGAACTCGCGGAAGGCCGCGCCCTTGAGGATTTGAGGTTGCCCACCAATTACCTTGATACCGTGAGTACGAATAAGTATGGTTTTTCTGCGAAGAACGTGGGGTATGTATATGTCTGGTACAGAAACGGCATCGATCGCGTGGAAGAATTTAAGACTCCCACACGATATTGGACGACTTCGCAAAATACCTATGAAATTAGAAATACAGGTAATGCGATCTATGTGATCGATGTATATAATGGAAAGCGGTCTTACATCTGGAAGGAAAACGGAAACGCGCTCCGTTGCATCAAGAAATAGAAACCCAAGGCCCTGCGGGGCCTTTTCTTTTTTTATCTTAAGAGTATGAAGAGTTTATCCTTATTTTTGACAATAAGTGTTTCGTTTTTCTTGATTGCTTGCGGCGGGAACAGTGGCTCGACGGGGGGTGGCAATGAAGAATTGGATTCCTCCTCCAGCTCGGTCCTTGATGAGCTCAATCCTGATGAATATCTGGATTCTGCCGCACTGGGTAGTGACTTTAATTCGGGGATGGGAACCGCATCGATTGTCAAGAGTGAGGTGAGCGATTCCAGAAGCGGAAGGGATTACAAGACAATCCAGTTCGGTCCTTATGTCTGGATGGCCGAGAACGTGAATGATGGAATCCATTCGTCCTATGGCGAGTGCTATTTAAATGACTCGTTGCTATGCGAGACTTACGGTAAACTTTATAAGGAAGAAGATGCGGCGTATGTCTGCCCGCAGGGTTTTGTGTTGCCTTCGGAAGAGGACTACAAGTACATCATCCGTTTTGCGGGATCCCTGACAGATTCAAAGTTCGGATTTAACTTGCAGATGGGCGGCAACTGCGTCGAAGAAAAGGGGCAGTTGACCTGCTCCAACCTGGGCGAGTCCGCTGATCTTATCACGGACGATTACAGCTATGTCCGCATCAAGAACAAGGCGGGGGCCATATTCGGCAAAGTCGATCCTAAGGCCTATTATTCCGTACGCTGCATAAAGTACACGTACTTTGTGGAAAACAAGAAGCTTCTTCCGACTTGTGATGAGTCCTCTACCAGGATGGCTGATATTTTCGTGGCGAGCGAAGGAAGTAATTTCCGCTGCAAGAATGGCAAGTGGGTGGATATCGTGGATTCCTATTGTCCGAGTTCCGAACGGGGACAGCGGTATTACTACAATGATATCCTGTATGTTTGCGACGATTCCTGGAAAGAAGCATCCATGAACGATCTTGAGGAAAAGTGCACCAGCGAAAATGAATGGACTGTCAAGAAACTGAACGGGAAAAGCTATATCTGCGAGAACAAGGAATGGCGCCTGCCGACATCTATCGAAGATAGCCTTGGCCTCTGCACTCCGGAACGCGTCGCCAAGATCGATTCCCTGGTAGGTTCGGATACAGTCCTGTATTTCTGCAGCGTGAATGGTTGGCGCAAGGCCCAGCTGACGGACTTTATTGGAAAATGCGACAGTGCCCGGTATTACAAGGTGGACAATTACAGGGGTCGCCGTTATACTTGCCGCACGACAGATAAGTGGGATCTCCTGGACTGGATGGAAGATAGCCTTGGCGTGTGCTCTCCCAAGATTGCTGGGAAGATGGACACTCTCAAGACGAAGCTTGATACGGTTCTCTATTATTGCGATACAACGTATTGGCGAAAGGCTACCTTGTCCGATGTGCTTGGTATATGCGATAGCTCCAAGTTCTATAAGGTGGCGGATTTCATGGGCGACTCCTATACTTGCCGCACGACCAGTCGCTGGGAATCGCTGACCACTACCGAAAAGGATATCGGCGTGTGTACGCCTAGCCGTTTGGGCAAAATTGATTCAACGGCTTCCAAGGCCGATTACTACTGCGATACGACTGGATGGAGATCTACAAAGGTGAGGGACTATTATGGAGCATGCGATTCCACTCTCCTTTATACGACCAAGTTCTTCAAGATGCATCTGTACGGTTGCGAAGGCGGCCCTGACTGGAAATACCTTGAGTATCCGGAAAGCGATCTCGGCTACTGTACTCCTGACCTCAAGGGTGAAATCAGGATTGACGAGTATGCGAAGGACTATATCTGCGATACCAAGTGGCGCGTAGCGACACAGGATGAAGTTCTCGGAACATGCACCGAAGCCCGTGACGGAGAAAAGAAATGGTTTGGCACGACGAAGTATGTCTGCGCCTTTGAAGCGTGGCGTAAGTCGACGACGTTGGATGATTCGCTTGGAATCTGCTCAAAGGCTATCCACAAGAAAATTGCAAAGTATGGCTCCAAGGATTACATCTGTGGCGAAACCGGCTGGGCGGTGACGACTCTTATTGCGGTGCATGATTCGTGTACCACTGCGCGCGAATACGAAGTCGTTGAGTTCAATGGTGATAAATATGGTTGCCGAAACCAGAAGTGGGTTCAGCTGGGTGGAATTGCCGCGAAGGCGGGTTACTGCACTCCTGAAAGGGAAGGCGAATTTGTCCTTTATTACGAGGGATCTGGGTTCAAGTGCGTGAAGGGGTCGTGGAATTCGGCTGGATTGTGGGAGGGCTTAGGTTCGTGCAATTCGTCGAACCTTGGGCAGAAGGAAGTTCTTGATGGTGTAACTTTCTTCTGTGCAAAATCCGGCTTGTGGCAGAGATTTACCGAAATGGAAGAAAAGTATGGGGAGTGCGACTCAAAGATACGAGGAGAGATTGTAACGCATAACGGCAAAAAATATGGATGCTCGCCTAGCCGCTGGAGAGAGGTGACTGCTGCCGACGAAGCCCTGGGTTTCTGCGACGGATCTGGCTTTACATGGAAGGAATATGCAGGCGTTGATGTCGTCTGTGGCGATGGTAACAAGACTTGGACGCACACTTCGGAGTGGGCAATGTATGGTGCCTGCGACGATCGCTATGCATGGAAATACGGACTCATCGTTGGTTACGAGGGAAAACGCCTCTATTGTGATGACGACTTCTCTCTTTCGAATACGACGACTGCTTGGCATACGATTTCTCCGATAGATAGCGCTGCAGCAAAGGGGAAGAAATCCATTGTTGACGGAATTTGCAAGGGAGCCCATGTCGGCGATACCGTATCTTATCAGGACACGCAATATTATTGCGGTTTGAATAAGAACAATGTGTATGTGTGGATTGCAGCGACTCGGCCGGATCAGTATCTTGGTATATGCGATGCCACAAATGCAGGTGCCGTGGGCAAGTTCCAGGGCTATAATATGGAATGTTATGATGGTAACTGGCGCAGGAGTCCGTCTGATTACGGAAGCTTGACGGATTCCAGGGACGGGACGAAGTACAAGACAATTAAAATCGGAGAACGGACGTGGATGGCGGAAAACCTGAAACTTGAAGTTTCAGGTAGCTGGTGCGCAGGAACCCAGAACGGTTGTTCGGAATACGGTCGCCTTTACAACTGGCATACGGCCATGAACCTTCCGGCGAGTGCCAATACGACTGTGATTGATATGAAGGATTCGGCATCGTATCAGGGCCTGTGTCCCGACGGGTGGAGACTGCCGCTGCAGTCGGAATGGAATGAACTTCTTGGAGAATGCATTGTTGGCGGGTTGAGCAAGAAGATGACGGGGTACGATACCCTGCATACGGATGCTTGCGGTTTCTCGTCGATGCCGGTAGGCTATATCAAGATTTTCTACAGGAACGGAATAGACTATACTGAAGAACTCAACATGGAACTTACGGGATATTGGACCACGGTGCAGCCTGCCGATACTACGGCCGAAGCATTCATCTTCTGGGAAAATGGTAGCGGAAAGAAGAGGGTAGAGGCGAAGAAGAACGGCTATCTTGTCCGTTGCCTCAAGAAATAGCGACTCTAGGGGCATTGGCACCGCCTTGCGCCATTTAGGGCCAAATGGCGCTGTGCGAGGCTGGGGGTACGAAACAGTAGCCCACGATTTCGTTTACGGTGCTTGCGAAGTGCTGGAGAGCGATCTCGGCGTCGGATGTGCGACGGATATAGCTCAACCTGTTGTGGTGCCCGAAAATGTTGTAGCGGGGGCCACCCTTGCCGTGGTTGATTTCGAAACGGATGGAGGTGTCGGTCGGAATGCCCGCGATGTTGACGGTGTGCCGCAGGATGGTCTTGTCGTCGGTCTTGACGATGTTGATCAGGTTGCTTGTATCGATGTCGCTATGGTTTGCGGAAAACATGTAGGCGCAGGAGGTTGACGAACGGAGCGATTCCACGATTTCTTCTTCGCTGAGGTTCTTTTCTTTGCCGAATTGGGTGTTGGTTGCTTGATTTTTCATGTGACGTTTCCTTCTTTGTTACGTCTATATATCGATACGAATGAGGAAATTGTCAAATGATTTTGGAAATGAATTTTCTAAATTTTAGCCCGAAAATTTAATGAGGCCGCGGCGGCTCCGCCGTGGCATTAGAGGAAAAAATGGCAAAGTACAATCCGCAAGAGATCGAAACCAAGTGGCAAGCCTACTGGGAAGAACATCAGACTTTCAAGACGGGCACCGATAAGTCCAAGCCCAAGTATTACTGCCTGGATATGTTCCCGTACCCGAGTGGCGCGGGCCTGCATGTGGGCCACCCCGAAGGTTACACCGCCACCGATATCATCTGCCGCTACAAGCGCAGCCGCGGTTTCAACGTGCTCCACCCGATGGGTTGGGACGCTTTCGGCCTCCCCGCTGAACAGTACGCCATTCAGACCGGTACGCATCCGGCCATCACGACCAAGAAGAACTGTGACAATTTCCGCCGCCAGATCAAGTGCCTCGGCCTTAGCTACGACTGGAACAAGGAAGTCAACACCACCGACCCGAAGTATTACAAGTGGACGCAGTGGATTTTCAAGCGCCTTTACGGCACCTGGTTCGATGAAACCCAGCAGAAGGGCCGCCCCATCGAAGAACTCCCGATTCCTGCCGATGTCGAAAGCAAGGGTGCTGCCGAAGTCCGCAAGTACAAGGATTCTAAGCGCCTCGCTTACTACGCCGACGCTCAGGTGTGGTGGTGCAAGCACTGCAAGATTGTCTGTGCGAACGAAGAAGTCTTGAACGACGGCAGCCACGAAAAGTGCGGCACCAAGGAAGTGGAACGCCGTAACCTCAAGCAGTGGCTCATGCGCATCCCGCTGTATGGCGATCGCCTGCTGAAGGGTCTCGACAAGCTCGACTGGCCGCAGGGCGTGAAGGACATGCAGAAGAACTGGATCGGCAAGAGCTACGGTGCCGAAGTGGACTTTGCCATTGCCGATGCTAACGGCAAGCCGACCGAAAAGAAGCTCCGCGTTTACACGACCCGTTGCGATACGCTGTTTGGTGCCACCTACATGGTCGTTGCCCCGGAACATGCGATGGTGCCGGAACTCACGACTGCCGAACAGAAGGCCGCCGTGGAAGAATACGTGCACGCTGCCGCTCTCAAGAGCGACCTTGACCGTACCGAACTCGCCAAGGAAAAGACCGGCGTGTTCACCGGTAGCTATGCCGTGAACCCGCTCACCGGCACGAAGATTCCGGTGTGGGTCGCTGACTACGTTTTGACGGGCTATGGCACCGGCGCTATCATGGCCGTGCCTGCTCACGATACTCGCGACTTCGATTTTGCAAAGAAATTCAACCTGCCGGTGATCTGCATTATGGAACCGGACGCAAGCTGCCCCGAAGATGTTAAGCCTCTCGTGCTCAAGGGCGAAGCCTGCTGGGCTGCTGACGGTACCTACATCAATAGCGAAAATGCAACGCTCTGCCTGAACGGTCTCAACAAGAAACAGGGTATCGCTAAGGTGATCGAATGGCTCGAAGCCAACAAGATCGGTAAGGCTACCGTGAACTACAAGCTCCGCGACTGGCTCTTCAGTCGTCAGCGTTACTGGGGCGAACCGTTCCCGATTATCCACTGGGAAGATGGTGAAATCTCTACGGTGGACGACGCCGAACTTCCGGTGCTCTTGCCGGAACTCAAGGATTACAAGCCGGGTGACGGCGGACAGTCTCCGCTCGCCAACGCTACCGAATGGCTCCAGGTCACGGACAAGAACGGCCGCAAGGGTATCCGCGAAACGAACACCATGCCGCAGTGGGCTGGCTCTTGCTGGTATTACCTCCGCTACATCGATGCTTGCAACGGCGACGCATTTGTGGCAAAGGAACTTGAAAAGTATTGGATGCCGGTTGACCTCTATGTGGGTGGTGCCGAACACGCCGTGCTTCACTTGCTCTACAGCCGCTTTTGGCACAAGGTGCTCTTTGACCTCGGCCTCGTCTCTACCGACGAACCGTTCCAGAAGCTCTTCAACCAGGGCATGATTCTCGCCTTCGCTTACGAAGACGCCGCTGGCTCCAAGGTCCCGACCGACGAAGTTGAAGAAAAGAACGGCAAGTTCTTCAAGAAGGGTACTGACATCGAACTCAAGCAGATTGTGGCTAAGATGAGTAAGTCCCTCAAGAACGTCGTGAACCCCGATGACGTTGTTCGCGATTACGGTGCTGATAGCCTTCGCTTGTACGAAATGTTCATGGGCCCGCTCGATGCCGTGAAGCCGTGGCAGACCAAGGGCATCGAAGGCATGAACCGCTTCCTCGGCCGCGCCTGGCGTTCCGTGGTGGGCGATTCTGACGAAGCCCCGGTCTTTGTGGATGAAACCGCTCCGGAAGCTATCGAGAAGGTGATGCACCAGACCGTCATCAAGGTCACGAGCGACATCGAGAACATGAGCTTCAACACCGCGATTAGCCAGCTGATGATCTTCAACAACGAAATGATGAAGATGGACAAGCGCTACCGCGAACCGTGCGAAACGTTCGTCAAGTTGCTGCACCCGTTTGCCCCGCATATCGCCGAAGAAATGTGGAGCATCCTCGGACACAACGAATCGCTCACGAACGTCGCCTGGCCCGAAGCCGACCACTCCAAGGCCGTGGAAAACACCGTGGAAGTCGTGTTCCAGGTGAACGGCAAGGTCCGCGCCAAGGCATCCGTCGCCAAGGACATGGACAAGGCCGCTTTGGAAAAGCTCGCCATGGACAACGACCGAGTGAAGGAATTTACCAAGGGCATGCAGGTTGTCAAGTCGATTGTTGTGCCGGGTAAGTTGGTCAACATTGTCGTCAAGCCGGCATAATTCCGCGACTGTCATCCTGGAGCCGTCCGTGAGGACGCGATAGGATCCAAAAGCATTAAAGGCGTTCCTTACGGAATGCCTTTTTGTATAGAGGGGAAAGGCTTCCCCTCGCTTTCCTTCGTCAATCACAGGTCCCAAGGTCCCTGAGCTTGTCGAAGGGCCGCTACCCTTTCTAACGGGCGCTCAGTCGCCGCGCCCGTAACGCCCAGGCTTAAGCTCTGTCTGACAGTGTTTATTTGTGTACTAATAATTCATGGATAAAGTGCGAAAAATGAAGAAAAAACGGAAAAAAGGGGGTGATTTTACATTGCTCAAATGGGGCTGTAAAAAAATAACGTGAAACGACGGAAGGTCTTTTTTATATTCCGTTAAAAAGGAAAATTATATGGCCGATTATAAGTATATGGAATTCAATCCACCGCATCCCAGCTTGGCGAGGCAGTTGCAAATTATATCAACTGTACTCGACACCAGGCCAAATGCTGATTTTGCAGTAAAGCTCGATCAAATGGCAAGAGAACCCAAGATTGATTTTGAAGTGTTGGAAAAACTTAAAGATGAAATCTTCAAACTCCCTTTTGAATATCCAAAATCATCTTTTATAATCGAGCCGTTTCCCAAAGACAATCTTGAACGAGAAATGCAACTTTGGAAGGACGACTTTTACGCTAGAAACGCTCATACTATTTGGTGGACTCCTGCGCACGTCACCCCTAGTCGAGACTTCATTACGCGATATCGTATAGAATTGGCTGCATGTTGGATATACGACCTTAAAAACCATATTTCTTGCAAGGACAAAACGATTCTTGATGAACTGTATCAAACATCAACGCCATTAAAATATGGCTTTGAAATTGTCAAGCAAAAAAATCCTGATTTATTAAAATGTTTTAAAGATAGCGAAAGAGACAAGGTTGTTCGATGGACAAAAGGAATACAAGTTCCATCAATGGGGGAACTTTTTGAGACTATTAATGAAAAATGCATACCCAACAATTACATCTACTGTTGTGAAATTTTATTTATTGCCTGTCTTTTACAGAAAGCAGAAAAAATGGCAAGCCCCTGTAACTTGCAAGATGTTTTTGCCCAGTTAAAAAAGAATCCTGATTATACGCTGCAAAACACAACGCCAGAAGCATTCAATCAATACAAAACCATCGGAACACAATTTGTAGTGGCTCAAAGAGCCATTAGAAAACAGGCTGAACTTGGCGATTACAACTTCAAAAAAATATTAGATGATTTCGATGAGTTCTGCAATATTTATGGCAAGGAAAGCTTTATTAGCGAATGGACTCGCCCAACGCTTGCTGCAATCGCAAATGTTTATTCAGGCGAATTTAAAACTGCACTTGAAATTTTCAAGGAAGTTTTGCCAAATCTGTTCTATACATTCAATCTGCAAGATACTGCTTTTATTACAGCAGACGATAAAACAGCAACAATCTATCAGCCTGCACTCGCATTAGGTGCTGTTCTAAAAAACAGAACTTTTCAAAAATTGATAAAAAGCTACTGCATCGTTTTCGGTATCTATAGTAAAAAAATTGATGCACCCAAATCATCTTACGAAAAAAATTATCCACCAGTCAACAAAGATTCGAGAACAACGACTACGGAAATAGAGGATTGGGAAGAAAAAGCATGGGCAGATTATTTCTTTCTCTATTTCCCCAAAGACTGTATAAAAAATGCGAATCAACTAAAAAAAATAGAAACGGGTATAAATGGGCCTCTTTTGTTTTGCGAGGATGATTTACCTCAAAAGCCTCAGGAACCGTATACAAAGAAATTTACTGTTCAATACAAGCAATTTCCTCAATTAGCTTATTTCACTATGATTGGAAATATTGAAGCGGTCAAAGAACTTGTTGATGCAAAAGTAAACGCAAATGAAATGACTTCATCAAGGGATTCGGCTCTGTTGTTCGCTATTCATAAAATGAATCTTACAGGCATGCCCTATGAACCAGAATTGGGGATGAAACTATTCAATATTTTAAAGGATCTTCCTCACGATACGACTACAATAAACACTCAATCTGACAAAATGAAATTAACCTGCTTGGGTCTTTCCGTACTAAGCGAAAATCCAAGTGTAGTTAATGATGTTCTGAATATGGGGGCTGATGTTGATGGAATGCATTCGCCAGACAGAGAGACTCCTTTGTTTACCGTCGCAAAGATGTTTATGCCGGAATTTATTCTAAACGCATTTCCTTCGACATTTTGGAGCCCAGAAATGATAGATAGCCTGCGCCGTCAAATTGATACTTTTAGGGGTCTGTCTAATGACCAAATCATAAAAACCTGGAACTCAGAAAAAAATACGGCGGCAAGGTTGTATATTGAGCGTAAGCAACATTTAATTTATGAGCAGTTCCTAAAATATTCAAAAAATGAAAATTTATACAAGATTGCGGAAATCTTGCTGAAAAAAGGTGCCAATCCAAATTACCCCCTTGAAATCAAGGGCATTAGAGGTTATACCCCTCTAATGCTTGCCGCAGAATCCGATAACATCATGCTTTTCAAAATGATGGTTGAGCATGGAGGAAACCCGAACCAAAAAGCACTTCACGAAAATGCTGCGGAGATTTCATGCTGGGAGTTTGCCTTTCTGCGTAATTCAAGTCACATCTTGAAATATCTCGAAGAAAATCGGGATAAATTCAACTGATTTTTTTTCGTCGTATTTTTTTGACGTAACTCGACGGCTTCTCAATATTGCCTTTTAGAAACGGAATAGATATTTTTCTTGTCAGGCAGGAAACAATTCCGTTTCTTGAAAAAAGGATAAGAAAATGAAACCAGAGAATAACGTCTCCAATATGAACAACTCTAACAAGGGCACTTCGGGATTCAACAAACAGTATGTGGATGCGATGAACAATAAATCGCGTCTCTGCAATTCCGAAGATGTCAAATTCCAAGGAAGGAGGAAGTAGCCATGTGTTCATGCTACGGTAAAGACGGTAAGAAAAAGAATCTTTATCTTACCGAATACGAAGCTGGCGTGGTCGCCAATGAGCGCAGGTTCGCAACGGGCATCACGATGCACGTTTACCGCTGCCCCGAAGGCGGTGGCTGGCATATCACGAGTAATCAGAGACAATGGTAAGACCAAGTAAAAGGAGGCCCAATATGGCACAACCACAAAACGACCCCAATGGCGCAGGATGGCCCACGGGACACGGCGGAGGCAAAGGCCCTTCCGGCGGTGGCCGCGGGAACAACAATCCTCGCAAATAAAAAGTCCGCCTAACAGACTGGAATCGGCGAAAATTTCACATCTGACTAAACGGACTTTGCAAAGATAACTCTTTTGGTGTCTTTTGCGAAAATTAGGCGTTGCCAATGGCAACGCCTTCTTCCTATTTCTTGAACAAATCGCTGTGCGAACCTGTTCGCGTCAGCGTCAATATGAGCGCATCGCCCGAAATTATTTATTTATCAAGAATATCCTTAATCATTGCGTTTGCGTTCTTGTAGGCTTTTGACTCACGTTTGCCTGAGGCGATTTCATCTGCTTCGGCTATGGCGTCTTGAACTTCGGAATGATTGTCTTGTAACCATTCGGATAAAAGGGCTTCCAACTTCTTGAAGTCGCAACACCAGAGGTTTGCAAAATCGTTCTTGCCTTCAGTGCGGCTCCGGTACACATTCTGGGCCTTTTCGACAATGGAGTCAAGATTCTTACGGATGAAAATCCATTCGTCCTTGAGCATTTCGCTGTTGATGACGCATGTATCGATTAGGCTCTCGCTAACGGGGACCATGTTACCGAACAAAAGCACTGCAATCTCGTTCCCTTTAGGGCCGGATATCGTCATCGTGAAAGTATTGGGGCGTTTACTGCGTCCTTTCTTCTGTCGTACATTGTTTGTTTGTGAAGTCAGCGGAATGCAGTAGAACTGCTCTGCAATCTTGACCGCCAAAAATACATAGGGTCTCTTCTTTGTGCTGACTTTTGGCTCTGCCAAGCGAAGCATATCGAGGTATTCTTCTCTGACGAAAACTAGGCGTGTTTGATTCGTGTTTTTCATGCAGGCCTCCTTAACAAAAAAGATTACAACCCCTAGATAGGGATTGTAACCTTTTAAAATTGTCCACTAAGGCAGGACCTCGCACCTTTTGAGTCTGTCCACTAAGGTAGGACCACTCGCCTTTTGTTTCTGTCCACTGAGGCAGGACCACGCACTTGTTGCCGATATCTCGACAATAACCAATATACATTAATTTCCTGAGAAAGTCAATATCGTGTTGCCAGGCCATAGCCTGAATATACACTAAATGGCAAAATCCCGCAATAGGGGAAACTTTCCAACGTATCAATTCTTTTTTCATATCAACTCCATCTGCTTACAGGCAAAAAAAAACAGAAATTACTGCTCAAATGTATAAATTTTAGAAGCGGTTGTCAAGAGGTTTTGGCAATTTTATTGGAAAATGTCCCCAGCCCCGAAATGTTAGAAAACACAATCAAGAATCTCTTTGTAGGATTCAATTGTCGCTTCAAATGGAACATCTTTTGCAAACGAAGTTTTTTTCGCGTAGTTAATCTTCATTCAGTACCACCGTCATAAGTTCCGCCACTTTGTTCTCTATTTTCAGTATCTTGGCATAGCGGAGAAGTTTGCGTATGTCCTTGTCTTTTGATTTTGCGTAAAGCCTGAG
Organism: Fibrobacterales bacterium Fibro_02; assembly: GCA_001603905.1. GTDB lineage: Bacteria > Fibrobacterota > Fibrobacteria > Fibrobacterales > Fibrobacteraceae > Fibrobacter. The sequence goes on along the minus strand of LVAE01000062.1, from coordinate 2,029 downwards.
CGCCTTACCGTAAATTTCGGCATCGATCTTTTGACTGTTCTTGATGATGTCGCAAAGTGTTCGTTCCATGTCGTAGCTTTCCACCAGATGCCCAAGCGAAGTCTTGATTTCGTGGACTCCTAGCTTATATGTTTCGTCGTGTGAATCCGTGTGGATTGCGACGGAAGAGTTCGGAGAAAATGGCCTGTAATTCTTGGGTCCGGTCACTTCGAAGTAATCCGGGAGCTGGTCCGTTAGCCCATGCAAGAATAGTGCGGAAACGTATGAAAAGATGAATTTGGGATACTTGTATTGAAACACAAGGTAATCGTCCCGGATCCATTGCTCCTGGGCGTAAAAACCCTTATCTATCTTGACAAGACCCTGCCTTCGTACAAAATCCGTCAAGAACCACGAAGGAATCTTGTGGGTGTCGACTTGCTTTCGCGTGATATAGCCGCTGTTTGCGTTCAGCATTTTTTCCAGTTTCTTCTCGTTTGTTTCTTGCATTTCAAACTAAATATATAATAAAATGGTTGAAAAGGCAAGTTTTTGTTTCTTTTTTACCCGCTACAGAACATTAAAGATGCGAAAATCCCCACGAAAATCAGGAACGGCAGACCCTTCAACAGCAGCGTGATGGCGCAGGCATCCCCTGCGTCGCCAGCCCCGAAAAGAGCCAATATGCCAAGCACGATAAGGAAAGTTACCAGCATAGAACCTCGCCCTTACAAATATACATGCTGCAAATGTCAGAATATGACAGTCTGCTATTTTGACGCGTTTGGGGCGTTTTTTGAATATTGAGGGGGATGGATCCCCCTGGCTCCTGTTTCGACAGGCTGAGAATCTTTTATGACTCACATATGAAGCGGAAAGTCACAATATTTGCAATTACCAACAAGAGGTAATTAGCATGGTTTATGCATACATTCGTGTGAGTACGGACAAGCAAGACGGAGCAAATCAAAAAATCGGTATTGAATCTCTGTGCAGGAAGAAGAATCTACATATTGATAGATATGTTGACGATGAGGGTGTGTCAGGCACAAAGGAACCCGGTAAACGGAAACTCGGAGATCTTTTAAGAGAACTCAAAGAAGGGGATGTGATTATTGCTAGCGAGATAAGTCGTCTAGGACGTAATCTTTTTATGATTATGCGAATCCTTGAAGAGTGCATGAACAAGGGAGTGAAACTCTATACGGTGAAGGACGGCTATGAACTTGGAGACAATATTGCAAGCAAGGTGCTAGCTTTTGCTTTTGGACTGAGCGCAGAGATCGAACGAAATCTTATCAGTCAGAGAACCAAAGAAGCTTTAGCGAGAAAAAAAGCGGAAGGAGTTGTGCTAGGACGCCCTATAGGTAAACGGAGTGCAAAAGTAAAACTTACGGGCCGTGAAAAAGAGATAAAAGTACTATTAATGGCAAAAATTCCGAAAATACAAATTGCTCGAAAAATGGATGTTGACAGGAATACTCTCTACAAATTTTTAAAGGACAATAGAATGATGTAAAACGAGCGATTATATTCAGCAAAATGGTTGCCCCTGTTGTTTCAAAACATCTGACTCGTGGGTTATACTTTCTCCTATTGAGCAAAGTATAAAAGCAAAAATCGAAGCTGTAGGAATTCCACTAAAAAAATGGGATGTCCAAATTAACTATGGAATTAAGACTGGATTTAACGACGCTTTTATTATCAGTGCCGACAAACGTAAAGAGATTCTAAATAATTGTGCAACGACGGAAGAACGCAAAAGAACTGATGAACTTATACGACCGATTATATGGATATGACTTTGCCAATCTTTATCTAATAACCACCCATAACGGATATACTGATAATAGCAACAAAAAAATTCCTCCTATAGATATTAAAGAATACCCCGCAGTAAAAAAACATCTTGATGAATTCTGGGACGACATCAAAGACAGATCTGACAAAGGACACACGCCCTACAATTTAAGAAACTGCGCTTATATGGAGGATTTTTCTAGGCAAAAGATTTTGTGGGCAGAAACAATGAGAATTAGGAAAGATAATA
>LVAE01000061.1 GCA_001603905.1 Fibrobacterales bacterium Fibro_02 | reverse complement strand
TTGCGCAATGAATATAGTAGCTTATGCTACCCTCTTATTAAACTCCTGCATGGTCCAGAATGACTCCTTTTTCAATCCTTTCGGCTTTTATGTCCCCCTTCGTCAATTCAACATCAAACAACGTTCCTATTTCAAACCATTTCCAATCATTCGTATTAAAAATCACTTTCTTTTGAGACAATGGCTTTGGATCATATCTTTTTTGCCATACATCTTTTGCTCTTTTCGGTAATTTCTTAACCAAATCGTTTTTCACATAATTCTCTATCCATATCCAATCTGGTTCATAAACTCCATTCGCCGTCTTAAGCGCAGGAAGTTTTATTTGAGACAATTCCATTGACTCCTTGTCCCACTTTCTTCCATAATTAAAGCGATACTTTTCCCGATTTATAATTGTCGTCAAAAACAAAGCAATCTCTTTATTTAATTCAAACTTTGGATAAAGGACATTTACATCATCTGTTGCCCAAAAATCTTTTGTTTGGTAAAAAGCTTCTGCAATGGAGCCATTATACGAAACGGAAATCGTGTTTGCTGAATGCAGATATTCATCATTTGATATTCTTGCAGTTACACCATTATTCGAATCCGTCGCACCTATATAAGGAATATCGCCGTCGACCATATCCGCTTTGGTCAATCTTTTCCCTTTCCGAATATCAAAGAGCTTCTTGAATCCGAAGAATTTCCAGTTCCGACAATCCATTTTAGAAATCCTCGCTTTGTACAAGAAATGCCGCATAATCTCTTATTTTTTGAATAAAATCTTCATCACAAAGTGTACTGTAATCCGTCTCCATATAGGCTTCTGCACACCATTCGTCTTCGTCAGAAACATGCTTTGTAACCGATTTTCCTGGAAGAGATTTTCTATGATGGTATAAATCAAGCCATTCTTTTTCTATATTTTCCCATTTGTTGCGAACATCTACTCGTCCAACCCCTTTACGTTTTTCAAAACCATCGTTCTTAAAATATCCGAAGAAGGTCTCATAATCTTTTGGATGGGGTTTCCCGACATTGAACACCATACAACAGGCAACAGCGCTAGCTCCCGGATAAAACATTTCATCGGGGAAAGAGAAAACGGCATCCAAGGTGTTATTTTCGAGGATTTCTTTCTTTAATTCTTGAATGACTCCTTTGGTCGTTATTGCGCAGGACATCGGAAGCAAAGCCAATAGGCGCCCTTTTTGTCCTTTTACACATTTCAGAATATGATTGACAAAATAAAGTCCTTTTGACGGGTCGGTTGTGCTTTTCCCAAATTTAGGTGCAAATGTTTTAGGCATTTGGCTTTTTGACGCATTGTAAGGAGGATTCATCAATACAACATCAATAGACGCGTGTTCAATCCATTTATCATTTTCAAAACAAGAACCGCACCGGATATTGGAGTTCCCGTCTCCATGTATCAGCATATTTGTTGTTGAAAGACCAAAAACACTTTCATCAAATTCAATGCCATATATCTGTTCGGATTTAACATCGAATCGTTCTTTTTCTGTTTCACATTGAGCAAGTTCCATCGTCATTGCTTGCACAAGAAATGTCCCCGAGCCGCATGTTGGGTCTAGAACACGAGTTTTCCTGTCAATGCCAGCAACTTTACTCATAAAATGACAGATGTGATTTGGCGTGAATGCTTGATTTTTGTCTTCGCGAGCTACATATTTATTGAAGGTCGTAAAGAAATAACTGAGAATATCTTGTCCTTCAAAACTGGCTTCGTTAATATATGGTAAAATACTTTGCTCTATGAATGTGAGGATTTTCTCAAAATTCTTTCCTTCGATTGCCTCTACATTTTGACTCTCGAGAACCTTGGTCTGAAGTACGGACAATTTCTTTGCTTTGTCCATACTTTCTTGCAGGAGCTTGCCTAGTTTGTTTTTGATTCCCGAAATAATCTGATCCGTTTCCAAATCCTTATACACTAAACCATTTTTGAGAGCCAGCAGGCATGTTCCAACGAACTGACTCCTTAGTTTTTCTGGAATGCCGTTGTCATGTAGAATTCTGTTTAATTTTGATGTGTTTTCAAGAACTGCGGTTTTATCATTTGAATTTTGCTTTTTAAAGTAAGCAATGTATTCTTCCATGGACTTGATTTTACGGTCGTCTAATTCGCAACAATCATCGTTCTCGATTTTCCAAATCTTGAACATATTATTATCTGTATTTGCAAGAATGGCAATAATTTTCGTCTTGTTGTCTAATTCTTGCTCCAATTCTACATAACTAAACAGTTGCTTGACGTCCTTATTTTTATAGATTGTTTTAGTTTCTACTAAAATTGCGACATGAGATTCTTCGCTATAAAAGCGTAAATCTATTTTGAAATGTCCTTTGATTTTCCGACCAAGAGCCTGTATATAACTGAACTCTCCACCTTCGATATTTTCTGTAAGAAAACCTTTGCCGACAGTTTCAATGATGCCAAGACGTTTCATTCAAGACTCCTTATTTCAAAAGTGTGCATTTTCGACACTTTGTTAGAAGCTTGAACTAGTTCCAACCCAATAAAAAAGCGTGGGACCGAAGGCTTGCTGGAAAGGAGGCTCTGGTAAACCCATTACGCAACAAAACCGAACGGCCCACGCACAGGGTGCGTGAGCGTCCGACTTGTTCTTACGTAATTTGAAAAATTTACCAGATTTTCCTTTCCAAGAACAAGAGTCGAAAACTCAAAAATTCCGTTCGCTCCGAACCATTCGGTACGGGGCTATGTCTATGAGAAATATACATTATTTGCTTCTCGAAAAGAGATCTTGCGGTGTGCACGACGATTTATTTTTGAGGTTTTAGGGGTGGAACCCCTAGGCGAGTAGGTAGCGGAAGCCTTGTCTAGATCCTTTGATTTCGCTCTGGGTGACACAGGCAAGGCGAACGCTAGGGAGAGGCTTCTCCCTCTCTGCTTTGTAAAAAGAAATATATTTTTCAAAAAATCGGCGTTGGGCGACTGAAAATTACGTGTATAGTATAGATAGGGGCAGTTCTCTATTCGCGAAAACTGACGCGTTTCAGTTATAAAATAAATATGGATGCAAAACGCATTCCTTTTGAACAGCTCCCCATTACGAACAGGTTCATGTTTGCAATGGTGTTTGGCCACAAGGAAATTGCAAAGCCGTTCCTTGAGGCTGTACTTGGCATTAGGATTCACGAGCTCAAGGATCCCGAGCCCGAAAAGACTATTGATGTAAGCCCGTTCTACAAGGGTATCCGCTACGATGTCTTTGTAAAGGAATCGGGGCCGAACGGAGAAACTCTCCGCAGTTTCGATATCGAGATGCAGATGGAAGACACCAAGGAAATCCCCAAGAGGACTCGCTACTACCAAGCGATGTGCGATAGCGAGGCCTTGAACAAGGGCGAGGTGTACTACAACCTGAAGGAACTCTATATCGTGTTCCTGTGTCCCGAAGATATTTTTGGTCAGGGAAAAGCAGTCTATAGGTTCAAGAATCTTGAGGTCGATAACCCGAAAATTGAATTGGGGGACCTCTGCTACAAAAATTTTTATATATTCAATAAGTACCGCGACGTCGCTGAGAAATCTATCAGGGAGTATCTGGAGTACTTCGCAACAAGGAATCCGAGTTCTCCAGAAACCAAGAAGATTGACAGGATGGTGAAGTGGTACCAGACGGACAACGAAACGAGGAAACGCTATATGACTTGGCAACAGGAAATTGACATCGCTGTATACCGTGAGCGCCAGCGTGCAAATGAAATCCAAAAGCAGGCTGATGCGGAAAAGGCCCGTGCTGATGAAGCGGAGGCTCGCGCCGACAGGTACGAGAAAATGCTTCGCGAACTCGGCAAGTTGTAGTTTTTCAAAAGAACGATTATTTTTGACCCGTTAACATTCAAATAAATGCGAGCCTAGCTTTAAACTAGGCTTTTTAGTTGTCAAAGGGATTGCGGCTGCGCCAGTCTCCGCTATGCGGCTGGCTTGCCGCCCTACGGGCTCAACACTCACTTCGTTCGCGTTAAGCTCATAATTTGCCTCTTCGCACTTCGTGCATGAGACAAATTATGTGATTTGGCGTATAGGGAAAAGGGATTGACAGCTGCGTCAGTCTCCGCTGCGCGGCTGACTTGCTGCCCTGACGGGCTTATCGCTGCGCTCAAAGTCCTAAACAACTCGCAAGCACTTCGTGCGCCTCGTTGTTTAGTCGGCCCCTCTTCGAGTGTCCGTGTCCATCGCCTACTTGTAAAAACGAAAGAACCACCTGTTAGGTGGTTCTTTCGTTTTTAGAGCGGGAAAAGGGACTCGGACCCTCGACCCCGACCTTGGCAAGGTCGTGCTCTACCAACTGAGCTATTCCCGCGAGGTTGCCCAATTATAGAATAATTGAGCGGGGGTGTCAAGGGGAGGGTGCGCAAAAAATGAATTTTTTTGCTTTCCCCTTGTTTGTTGGGGCTGGATTAACCGCGGCGGTAACCGTTAGGGTTGTTCTTTTGCCAGTTCCAGGCGTCGCGGCACATTTCCTCGATGCCGTACTTGGCCTTCCAGCCGAGTTCCTTGAATGCCTTTTCGGGATTGCAGTAGCAGGTGGCGATGTCGCCTGCGCGGCGGGGCTTGATGCTGTAGGGTACCTTGACTCCGTTCACCTTTTCAAAGGCGTGCACCACGTCGAGCACGGAGTAGCCGTGGCCTGTACCCAGGTTGTAAATGGCGAGTCCGCACTTGTTTTCGATAGCTTTGAGGGCGCTCACGTGGCCCGAGGCGAGGTCGCAAACGTGAATGTAGTCGCGAACGCCAGTTCCATCGGGGGTGTCGTAGTCGTTACCGAATACGCCAAGTTCCTTGCGGATACCTACGGCGGTCTGCGTGATGTAAGGCATTAGGTTGTTCGGAATGCCGTTCGGGTCTTCGCCGATCTTGCCGCTCGGGTGTGCGCCAATCGGGTTAAAGTAGCGGAGCAGCACCACGTTCCATTCGGGGTCTGCCTTCTGCACGTCGATCAGCACCTGTTCCAGCATCGACTTTGTCTGGCCGTAGGGGTTGGTGATGGCGCCCTTCGGGCAGTTCTCGGTGATGGGAATTTCGGCGGGATTGCCGTACACGGTGGCCGAAGACGAGAAGATGAAGTTCTTGCAGCCGTTGTTGCGCATGGCGTTCAGGAGCACGAACGTCGCGTTCATATTGTTCTCGTAGTATTCGAGCGGCTTGGCGACCGATTCGCCCACGGCCTTGAGGCCTGCGAAATGGATGCAGGCGTCAAAATGGTTTTCCTTGAAAATCTTGTCCATGGCGGCGGCATCGCGGGCGTCCGCCTTGATGAAGGGGACTTCCTGTCCGACGATCTCGGAGACTCTGCGGATGGATTCATCGCAGGAGTTCACGAGGTTGTCGACTGCGACTACGGTGTGGCCAGCCTTGTAAAGTTCAATAATGGTGTGGCTGCCGATGTAGCCTGCGCCGCCGATAACTGCAATCTTCATAAATAGTCCTTCAATTTTTGGGGATAATATATAAAATTATGGGTGAAATGGCGGGAAAAGGGATTGCGGCTGCGCCAGTCTCCGCTACGCGGCTGGCTTGCCGCCCTACGGGCTCAACACTCACTTCGTTCGCGTTAAGCTCATAATTTGCCTCTTCGCACTTCGTGCATGAGCCAAATTATGCCGCACCCTCTCCCCCAAGGGGTCTCGGGTCCGACCCATTATCATTCGAATGCAAAAAAGGCCTAGCTTTATGCTAGGCTTCTTTTGTATTCGAGCGGGAAAAGGGATTGTTAGCCCGCAATATTCCTTGCTTGCGCAAGGTTGCGGTCTAACCCTACGGGCTCGATGCAAGCTGCGCTTGCCTCAAGCTCATAATTTGCCTCTTCGCACTTCGTGCATGAGCCAAATTATGCCGCACCCTCTCCCCCAAGGGGTCTCGGGTCCGGTCCCATATCTCAACTTGTAAAACAAAAAAGAACCACTTTGAAGTGGTTCTTTTTGTTTTAGAGCGGGAAAAGGGACTCGGACCCTCGACCCCGACCTTGGCAAGGTCGTGCTCTACCAACTGAGCTATTCCCGCGGGGTGACCCAATTATAGAATAATTGGGCGGCTATGTCAAGGGTTGGTGCAAAGAAAAAATTAAAATTCTGTTTTTTTTGCCCCGAAGCTCGAAAAATCCCGCTTTTACGCACAAAAATCCATGGGGAAGGGGGAGCGGAAGCTTGGCGAAGAGGTCTTCCGAAATCAAGAAATCCTGTCCGAGTTTGGAGCAGAGGGTCTGGATTCGGGACGTGGTGTTCAGCACGTCGCCGTGGTACGCCATTTCGCTGCCGAAGTTTCCGACCTCGGTCGAGATGACCTTCCCGCAGTGGGCGGCGGCCTTGAATGCAGGGCAGATACCGTAGCGCTTGAGGAATTTCCCCTTTGTTCTGTCTAGACACTCGGCAAAGTCGTGGAAACATTCCAGCGGACGGGCTCTGCGGCGGCAGTCTTTCGTCTTCCAGGTCAGGAACACGCCGTCGCCCGCAATCTGGTAGATTTCACCGTGGTTTTCTTCGCAGCAGTTCGACAGGAGCTTGTAGTAGTCGCGGATAAAGTTGCTGTAGGTGACGTGTCCCAGTTCCTCGGCGATTTCGGTGGAATGCTTCATGTCGATGAACATGAAAATCAGGTCCTCTTCCTTGGGATCCTGGTACTTGCCAAGCAGCGTGTTCATAAAGACGCGCGTCCCGAACTTCTTGTGGACCGAGCGGATAAAGGTAATCAGATGGCCGAGCAGGAACAGCGATAGGATCAGGATGTGGCTGCTGGGGTCCTTGAAAAACTGGATGACCTGTTTTAACGAAGCCTCGTTGATCAGCCCTTCGCTTTTGTCGATTTTCCAGATGAGGATGCAGAGGGTGAGGTTTGCGCATATGCTTGCCAAAAAGAACCAGGAACGGATCAGCAGGGCGGTGGCGACGGGGCGCCTGTCCATCTCGTCTTGCAGAATCATCACGTCGTAGATGGCGTGGGAAAGTCCGCAAAACAGGGACAGCTGCAGCATGAACAGCATTCGGCTGGAGTCTATGCCGTTGCCGGAACCATATTGGAACAAAAGGGATGTACACAGGGTTGCGATAACCCAGCTAAGGATATAGAAGCATACGGCCTTACATTTACGTTGCGTCAGTCGAGTAATGGCCATGGCACCTTCAGTGGATAAATAGGGGGAGAGCCCAGATCATGGCGATAATAATAATATCTTTATACGATTCGTCAAGGAGTAGGGCCGATGCGAGGAAGAAAATTGTGGTGGAAATCGTCAAAAAAATCAGGAGCGGGAGCCGCTTCTTCAGTTTTTGTTTCCAGGTGAGGTTTTCTTCGTTGCGCATACTTCTTATATAATCTAAATTTTGGTAAAAGTTTCCATCGTATTAAAAAATTATGTTGTAAAGAGATGTTTTGTGTTTATCTTCACATTCCGTTTTGCAAAAAGATTTGCGACTATTGCGATTTTCGGGTGATGCCTGCCCAGCCGAAGCTCTATGAGGGTTTCATGGATACAATTTGTAAGCAAATTGTATGTTTTGAGAATGAGCATCCGGGACTGTTGAAGACCGCAGAAACTCTTTACCTGGGAGGAGGTACTCCGTCGGCTTTGCCCCCTGCCTACCTGCGCCGAATTTTTGAATGCCTCGCTTCGGTTGGCGTTGATGCGCTCCGATTGCGCGAGGTCTCGATGGAATTCAATCCGGAATCGACGAACGAATGTATGGTGGAATCGGCGCTGTCATTGGGGGTGAACCGCATCAGTTTGGGCCTGCAGACTTTCGACGCGGACCTGCTTAAGTTGGTGGGGCGTTCCCATTCGGTGGAAACGGGGCTGGAAGCCTTGCGTCTGTTGACATCCGTGCCGGACTTGCAGGTGAATGCCGACCTGATGTTTGACCTTCCGGGGCAAACCGTAGAGGGTTTTCTCGCCGATGTCGATCGCCTTTCGGATTTCCCGTTGAACCATATCAGTTTTTACGGGCTGAATGTCTCTCCGCGTTCTAGACTTGGACACAAGGTTTCTCGGGGGGAGCTTTCCATAAACGAGGACCTGTACGAGCCAATGTATCTGGGGGGAGTCGAAATCCTTGGCCGAAAGGGCTTTGGACGCTACGAGGTGTCAAACTTTGCGAAGCCGGGATTCGAAAGTGCCCATAACCAGAATTATTGGGACCGGGGCGAATATGCGGGCTTTGGTCCTGGGGCGCACAGCTACATTGGCGGAACCCGTTTTTATGCTCCCGAAATTTACCCGCGCTGGAGTGATTATGTCGCTGCAGGGTGTCCTAGTGACGCGCTTACGGTTGACCGCCTGAATCGCGATGACGAACTGATGGAGCTGATTTGGCTATCGCTTCGGCAGTCGAAGGGGCTCCGTTTTGAAGATCTTCGTGCCTTGGGAATCGATGATGCCGAATTGCGGGCGTCTGCTTGCGTTGACAAATGGCTGCGTAAGGATTTTGTAATAAATGAAGGCGGAAATCTCCGCTTAAAAGGCCGTGGTTGGATCTTTATGGACGAAATCGTAACGGATCTTGCGAACGTATATTCCAACTTGGAATAATCTAGTTTGGAATGCGGGTGAGATACGTGTCACAACTATAAATTTTGTTGTTCGTTTTCTAAAAAAAAATCATATCTTTGGAATGTGTGTTATGCAAAGTTTTTTTTGCGTGTGTTCAGTTTTTTGCCGAGGTCGTAATGTTGCAAGTCAAGACAAATTTTCTTTCGCTGATTCTGCTGTCGATGCTGAGTTTTTCGACAGGTGTTTTTGCGTTGGATTATCCTGACTGTAGTGACTACGAATCGGTTCCCGATGAAGAAAAGGGCCTGTGCAAGTATTACCGTATCTGGGATGACCGCGGCGCCCAGTTGTGGGTGGTTCCTCCCGGAGAAAATCCCTATAACAAGTCGGCGGCTATCAAGGGGGCGACGTTCTACGTGTATGCCCCGAAAGAAGAGGGCCTGAGTCGCGATTCATTGACCCTTCAGTTGAACGATTCGAAACTCTCCAAGGAAGAGGCCTTTATCAAGAATCTGACGGCTGTGACGGCTGATGAAGAAGGCCTTGTGAATGTCCGAATCGGAAGCCGCTACGAAATGACCAATTTTCCGCTGGGCACGTCGGATGACGCGGCTGGCTCGGATCCGATTGTAAGCTTGGTCTACAGCTTCTATGTCCCGTACCTGAAGTACTATGTGGAAGGCAAGGAAATTACCAGCAAGTCGCAGATGTCCTACGAGGTGGGCGACACGATGCATGTCGATGTCGAGGCCATTATCCCGATCGGTCGTTCGAAGGGCCGCGTGGACTCGGCGCTTCAGAGGACCTTCTACATTACGGCGGAAGGTCAGAGCGAATCGATGGTGTTCTTGAGCGAAGGCGGCAAGAACCTGAAGCAGCCCGATGAAACAATCCGTCTGGATATCAAGGATGGTAAGGGCAAGTTTATGGTTGTGTCTACCAAGGCCATCAGTGACGGTTCGACCTTCACGATGAACGCCTTCCCGGACAGCCTGAACAATAACGAGTTCATCTTGAAAAATCCGTTCCCCGGCGAATACCAGTTCACCAATCCTGACATGCCGACTTTGGATAGCGCCGCAATTTACGATACCGACGGCGATGGTATTGGCGATAGCATTGCCACCTGGTTTGGCGGCAAGATGGACTCGGTCTCGGTGGATTCGTTCTACTACAGCTGGCCGAACGATGATTCCTTTGAAAAGTATAGCGGTGACGTCAAGCAGAAAAAAGACATGTACGGGCTCCCCGACGTGAAGGTTGAATTGCAGAAAGATTCTGCGACGGGTGTGGTCAAGGCCTTTGTCTGCACAACGGTCGGAAACCGTTGCGAAACACTGCAGACGGCTCTCGCCGATAGCATTGGAGCCGCTATTCAAGAAGCAACCTTGATTAAGGGAAATACGGGAAGCGCAACCGACACTCTGCTCGTTCGTTTCAACAAGGATATGGATACATCGTGGACGACCGGTCGTGGATTGAAGCTGAATGGAACCTCGATTGACGTGACGGCGTTCTCGAAGGATGGTAACCTGTGGGCGTTTGTCGTGGATACGGGCATCGTGCATGTGGGCGATATGCTCAAAATCGAGACGGTGTGTGGTTCCGAATGCCCGGATGGAATCTTGACTGCTGCCGACGGAGTTCCGACTAGCAAGAACAACCAGGAAGTCCCGGTGCAGAATGCGGGGCGTGTCCTGGTCGACAACGACAATAACGGCTTCTATGACCGCAATGGCGATGGCCGGATGGATAGTGCCTCGGTCGGCTTTGAAACTCCGATTACCGAAGTAGACCTGAAGAACATGGATATCACGTTCTACTGGCTCGATGGCGATGGCGAGTTGCTTGCAATCAAGCCGAACCTCTCTGACCTCACGATTTCGTCGGATGGTCACGTGCTGGGCTATGCGCTCGATCCAGAAAAATACGATGTCAAGGAAATGCTGACGGGCATCGACAAGTCCTATTCCAAGGGCGGAAAGATTGAATACGGTTACGCGACGATTTCGAACAAGCTCTCTGTCAATGGCAAGGATACGACGGAATCGGCGGATTACAATATGCGCGACTATATGCCGCCTGTGATTTCTTCGACGTTCCTGTATCCGGAATCATTCCAGGAAATGGAACCGGACAAGTTCAAGGTGACTTTCTCCGAGGCGATGGACTACAAGAACTCGACACTGACGGATGACTGCCTCGCGTTCTATGTCGATGGACAGTGGGTGCATTACAACTTGAGCTCTGCGGAGTGGAGCGACAATGGCCGTACGGTGACGCTGTTTATGGAAGCGGGCGAAGACCTTGCCTCCCGTATGAACCCGGCGGATTCGGTGCGCTTCGATAACTTTACGAGTGGCCTTGCAGATACCAAGGGAAACAAGGTCTCGGAAATCTCGCCGACCGTGATGGTGGAAGGTGACCCGCGTGTGATTATGAAGACGAACTCATTTGCGGATTTGAACAAGGCTGCGGAATTGAGCGAACGTGCAAAGCCGTTTACGATCGAACATGTGAAGAATGCCAAGGAAGCGTCCGACCAGTCTTCGCTCGGAGTGCTGATGGATGTCGGTTTCTCGACCATCATGACCAAGGATGATTCTGTTGGAATGTCTGTTCCGAATATGGATAAGATCGGCTTGACCTGGGAACTGTATGTCTACACGAACTTGGGCGCCTATGTGGGTGGCGCCTCGGGTAAGATCGATTGTGATGATCCGTTCTTCGAAGGCAACTGCCTCGAAAATCCGGACAAGCTTTATGTGCGCTGGAATATGCGCTCCGATAACGGCCGCAGGGTCGGCGCAGGAATTTATTTGGCGAAGTTCAAGATTAAGGTCTATGGCGCCAAGGATGATTTTAAAGTTGAAAGAATCTTTAGATGGGGCATTTCTTCCAGGAAGCACTAGCTGGGGAATCTTTCCGAGGGTACGAACATGATGAAGACTGTGAAATACTTATCGACAATGTTGCTCGCGATGGCCGCTGCAGCTGCGGCCCAGTCGGCTTCGATGCCGCCTCCCGAAAACCCGGCGACGGGTATTTGGATTCAGCAGGTGGGCGATATCGTGCCGCATGCAGCGACGAAGGCGACCTTGTACTATACCAAGTACGAGAAGGACGACCGCGTGAAGAGTATCAGCTACCAGTACGACGGTGCGGGTTACCTGCTCATGAAACCGTCGGACAAGAAGACTCTTTGTACGATGACTGACGGACTTGTCGGTGCAGATGGTATTGTGCACCACCCTGATGGAGACCTCCTTGTTGCTGGCCAGAATAGGGAAATTCATAAGGTGAGCAAGACGGCGAAGGATTCCAGTAAACAGTGTCTGGTCAAGACGTCGTATCCTAAGCAAAACACAAACGGTTTTTGGCATCTCATGATGGATCCGAACCAGAAATGGTTGTGGGCCGCTGGTATTCCGGGGTACCTGTTCCGTTATTCGACCAAAACGGACCCGGCTGTGGGCAACTTTGCGTCGACCGGTTACCAGGTGACCCTTCGCCCGAAATCTACGAACCGTCGTAAGGATTACAAGCTGTCGACCGTGATTTGGGATGGCGATGGAAACGCTTACTTTACCTATTCCGATTATGCGGGAGGTGGATGCGAAGCGGGCGGTGGCTATGCGACCTGTACTCCGGAACAGCGTAAGGCGAGCTCGGCGAATGCCTATTTCGGTAGGTTTACCGATACGACTTGGACCACGGTGACTCGCGAAAACCAGGCGACTGTTGGTGGGGAAATTGGTGAATCGGTCATTACGTCGGTTGGAACGGAAATCTTGATTGACTCCCTTGAAGGTGCCCACGGTGGTGCCTACGATACCTACTCCAAGACAATCTTCGTGTTCGGTGGCTCTCGCATCGTGCAGATCCAGCCTTATAAGGATGTGGCGGGAAATCAGCGGGCAAAAGTGGTGGCGACGATTGACCTCCGCGAATTCTTCTTTACCGAAACCAAGGATAACATGACTGGTCCGAGAACGCCCGGTGTAGGCTGGCGTCTGGACCAGGGTACGACTGACGGATATGGTCATTTGTTCGTGGCGTCCAATACGGGACATATGATTTTTGTGGACTATGCGGCAAACCCGAAAAAGCTGATCAACGACAATGTGCTTGTTCACATGCAGTGGATTGATAACTACCTGGATGACTTGGCTCCGCTTTCGGGCGTGGGCATCGTTCGTGAAGGTGGCCATACGGGTGATGACGACATTTCTAGCGCTTCGCAGAGTAGCTCGTCCTTGGTGGAATACCAGGAATCGTCAAGCAGCGCGAAGTCCAGCAGCAGCACCGGTAGCAGCAATAGCACCGGCAACAGCTCCGGTAGCGAAAACAATGGCAGCAGCAATAGCACGGGCAATAGCTCTGGCAGCGAAGACGGTGGCAGCAGTGGTAGCACGGGCAACAGCTCCGGCAGCGAAGACGGCGGCAGCAGCGGTAGCACCGGCAATAGCTCCGGCAGCGAAGACGGCGGCAGCAGCAATAGCACGGGCAACAGCTCCGGTAGCGAAGACGGCGGCAGCAGTGGTAGCACGGGTAACAGCTCCGGCAGCGAAGATGGCGGCAGTAGCGGTAGCACCGGCAACAGCTCCGATAGCGAAGACGGTGGCAGCAGTTCCTCGAAGGGTAACGGTAGTGGCGAAGATATCGATAATCCGTCTTCTTCGAGCCGCTACTATGGTTCGGGCGACGATGTAGATACGAAGTCCAGTTCTTCGAGAATGTACTATGGCGCAGATGATGTTGATTATGACGATGATTCTGGCCTGGACAACTACCCGTCTGCTGATGACTTCGAGAAGGGTGATTCCCTGGTCAAGAAGACTGTGATTTTGGAACCCACGGATCCTGATCCGAAGAATCCGAAGATTGTTGTCATTGCGGGCAACAGCTACCTGCTGACGGACGATCCGAAGGGTATTCCGATGGATCTGCGCTTTGACGCGGGATTGGATTCTGCCAAGGTCGGAGACATCGTTGCGATTACGCTGAACCCGGATAAGGTGAAGGAATATTTCGGCTCTGCAGATTCCCTGACGCTGTTGCCGAGCCAGAATGTAAAGTTGATTGACCCGAGCAATGGCGAAAAGACCGATAAGCTGGTCGTGAACGCCGATGGTAGTGTTACGTTCTTTGTGACTGCCGATCAGGTGGTCAAGGGCGGTACTATCAAGGTGTACGGCGGTGGAGAGATGGTTGTTATCGACAACATCAACTTCTACGATCCGATTCCGGATAGCCGCATGGGTTACATCAAGGATTCCGATAACGACATGGCGTTCGACTACCTGGAAATCCTCTTGAAGGATACCTTGCCCGAAAGCTATTACTTGGAAGGTGTCAAGCTTGTTGTTGGCGGAAAGACCTATGACTGTGTCAATCCGACAATCAAGGGAGACCGAATCCAGGTGGATGTGAGTGGCCTAAATCTGCCGGGCGTGGGCGAATTCCCGAAGGATGCCAAGGCGCTGATTACTTACGGCGACAAGGAAGGCTCGGGAGCGACTTACCAACGTGAGGCTCCTGTGGTGGAAATGGGTAGCAACGTGATTAAGGATGCTTATGCAATCCGCAGCTCGAACGGTCTTGATTCCCTGTTCCTGCAGTTCAATATCGACCTGATGCCGGTTGATGTCGGTTCGCCCGACATGCTCGTGATGCTCAAGCAGGAAGGGGCGAGGTATGGACTCGACGAAGTGCTTAAGGTCTATATGCCCGCGAAGGATATTGTAATCCTGGTCGGTAAGACCTTCAAGCTCAAGGGCTCCTACAAGGATAGTGTGTCGCTCTATCCGACCGTAACCTTTGAAAGCTTGCCGTATATCACCTCCGACGAATACGAACGCGAAGTGCCTGTCAAGGTGGTGGATCGCTTCCCGTCTTCCAAGAACGTGGAATACTGGGATACCGACGGAAACGGTGTCCTGGATAAGATCGTGGCCGTGTTCGACAGAAAGCTGACTCAGGCAGATATTGACAGTACGCTCTATATGTCGTTCCCGTGGTATAGCTATCGCGGAATGATGATCCAGCTGCAGGCGCAACCCGCTGACTTGAAGATCGACCCGAACGATTCCACTCGTGTGATTTGGGAAGTAGCGTCTCCGACTCGCTTGGCTGAAGGTGTCACGAGCATCAGCGACAAACTGCCTGAAGCGAACATCTATACCTACTACAAGGTCTTTGACGAGACGTTCGTGAATGAGGAGACTGCTGCTCTGGTCGACAAGATGTCTCCTGTCGTTGCAAGCGCTACGCTGAATTACGGCAAGAAGGCGGATACCTTGTTGGTGGTGTTCTCTGAACCGATCAACCATAAGGACCTCAAGAGTAACGACTACTTCTCTTACATCCATGGTGAAGAAACGATTGAACTCAACCCGACGCGTATCGACTGGTCTCCGGATGGTCTGTCCGCGAAGCTGGTGTTCAATGGTAGCCAGGGAACCATTATGCCGGGCGACTCGCTTGTGGTGCATAAGGGACTCAAGGATGCTATCAAGGATAACTACGGCAACATTGCTGGTGAAAATCCGCAGTCGGTCATTATCGGTGGTCTGCTGAATCACCTGGTCGAGGCGACCAAGATGGGTAGCTTCGATGTGAACGATGACCGCATCGTAGATGAAGACAGCAACAAGACCTACACCCTGCAGACGGTAAGCTCCGTGAACCTGCGTTATGTGCCTGGAACCACGACGAAGGAAGATATGGAGAAGGAAGGAGCGCTGGGACAGCTCGTGCAGCTGGGTGAACGCTTCGTGCCGCAGCTCCTCGACCGAGCCCAGGTTTCTGCGGACGGTTCCTATGACCCGTCGGTGCTTGATTCCCTGAAGCCCGAAGATGTGTACATCTCCTTCATCGTGAACTACTTCGATCACCTGGGCCAGTACGTGAACGATACGGTGATTACTGTTCCGTGTAACAGCCCGAAGTTCGGCGGTAACTGCTTGGAAACTGACAAGAAGGTCTTTGTGAACTGGAACTTCAAGGATCACAAGGGACGCTTCGTGGGAACCGGCATTTACAATGTTCAGTTCAAGATGATCGTCCGTTACGAAAATCGTAAAATCGAGGAACAGATCAAGGACAAGTGGGGCGTGCGCCGCAAGAAACACAAGAAGTAGCATTGAGCACGGGCTTCGCCCTTTGAGGTGTGAGCCCGGGTGCAAAGCACCCTATGGGTAGAATATGAAAAAACATTCAGCTATTGCTGAATGTTTTTTTTGTGTATGTGCTTAAAGGCGGGTGAGAGCGTGAACAAGTATAAAAAGCAAAACGCCCCGGTTCTTAAACCGGGGTGGCTTGCGGGGTGAAACGAAGTGAACCCTATTTGTTATAAGCTGCGATTGGGAAAGGGGTCCAGGGGGCGGAGCCCCATGCGTCATAGGGCAGCCATTATTTGTTAATGGCTGCCAAGAACGCTTCCTTCTTGTCCTGCAGGAATTCCTTGCTGTTGTACTTGCGGATACGGCGGAGAGCCTGGTCGCGCAACTGACGGACACGTTCGTGGGAAATGTTCATAGATTCACCCACTTCACGGAGCGTCTGCGGAGCTTCCTGGTTGATGCCGAAGATGCCGGTAATCACTTTGGCTTCGCGTTCCGGGAGCTGTTCCATAAGGTCGCGGGCGAGAGCCTCGACGCTCTGGATTTCAGATTCGTTTTCCGGGTTCGTTGCGGTGCCGTCGGGGAGCACTTCGGCGTAAGTTGCCTTGGAGTCCGCCTTCAGCGGGCTATCGAAAGAAACGCCGCGCTGACCGATCTGGATAAGTTCGCGGATTTCTTCGTTGATTTCCTTACCGCGGCTCTGTTCGTGCAAAGCCTTACGCACGCGCAGGTGCTGGTTCGCCGGAAGGCGGATCAGGTTGCCCTGTTCGTTGATGGCGCGGGTAATGTAAGCCTTGATCCACCAAACGCCGTAGCTGATGAACTTAAGACCGCGGGTGTGTTCGAAAGATTCAATGGCGCGGACGAGGCCCATGGCGCCTTCGCTCACCAGGTCCGGCAGCGGAATCGGGCAGCCGCGGTACTGGATGGCAACCTTGAGCACGAAGCGCATATTGGCAGAAATGAGCTTCTTACGGGCGATCTTGTCGCCTTCTTTAGCTTTCTGGAAAAGGACTTGCTCTTCTTCACGGGAGAGGGGAGCGGTACGTCTAATGTCTTCGAGGTATCTTTTTAGTGTAGTATCTGTGGAGTCAATATGCATTTTATAACCTTATGTCCTTAATATCGTATTTTTTTAAGCAAGATGCGTGCCAAAAGTGTAAAAAATTTGCAAACTGTATCAGATTTAACAAAAATTGTCACATTTTTGTGAATTTTGTCTAAAAATATAGAAAATATGTCTTTAAAATTCAACTATTGTCGTAAATTTGTGACAAATAGACCGCTCTGCTTCCTGGATCCTATCGCTCCCTGCGGTCGCTCCAGGATGACTTTTAAGTAGAATAGGGTTTTTAAGGGCAGAGCCCTTAGGCGAGGGGGTGGTAAAAGACACGGCGACAGCCTGAACTGCAAAGCGAACATTCGTCGGCCAAAGGCCGAGGCCATGTGAGCGTGGAGTTTAGGCGGAGCCGTGGCTTGCGCCAGGGGGATGCCTACCCCTTTACAGACCGTTCGGCTCATTTTCTACAAAAAATGTGATATCGCCTCACTCTCGTCGTCACGACTCGTTTATACGAGTCGCTTTCGACTCACGGTAAAAATTTCGTATATTTACCACGCTATGTCTATTAAAGAACCTGATCAGTCGGTGTGGAACCGATTTTGGCAACAGAAGAACGATATGGACAAGGTTTACCCTTCGTCCCCGTCCGTGTTGAATACGATTAAAAAGAATTTTAAGCTCGAAGGCCTCAAGGTTTTGGAAGTGGGTGCCGGTACCGGTCGCGATAGTGCCGAACTGGCCCGCCTGGGTGCTGACGTCTATGTGCTCGATTACGCTGAAAACAGTTTGAAAATTGTGGACGCCATTCGCGCGAAGGATAATCTTTACGATAACCTGAAACTCGTGCGTGGCGATGCGTTCAAGGCTCCGTTCCCGGATTGCACTTTTGACTTGGTGTTCCATCAGGGCCTGGCCGAACACTTCAAGGATTCGCTTCCGCTGATCAAGGAAAATTACCGCATTCTAAAACATGGCGGTCATTGCCTGTGCGACGTGCCGCAGACCGTTCACCCGTACACCGTTATCAAGCATATTCTGATTGCGATGGATAAGTGGTTTGCCGGCTGGGAAAAGCAGTTCACCATGCCGCAGCTTAAGAAGCTCATGACCGATGCGGGCTTTGAATGCGTTTATGATTATGGCGACTGGATGCGTCCGAACCTGTTCTACCGCATTGTGCGCGAAGTGGGCTTCAAGGTGGGCGTGGAACTACCGAAGTATCCGCTGCAGGGTACGGCTTACCAGAAGGCAAAGGATGCGATTCTGGATGCGCTCGAAAACAATTCGCTTATGCACTACACGCAGTTGTGCATTGGAGTCTTGGGCAAGAAGCCCTAGCCGATGAACATCCTTGTAGTCAATTATCGCGATCGGATGCACCCCGCCGCAGGGGGCGCCGAAAAGCACCTTCACCGTATTTTTTCGCAGATTGTAGAGGCGGGGCATAAGGTTGTGCTCCTCACGACGGCTTTTGCTGGCTGTAAACCGCGCGAGACTGTCGACGGAATCGAGGTGGTTCGCAAGGGGGGCGATTTGCTGTTCCAGCTGACGGCGGCGATGAATGTCCGCAAGCTGGACCGAGAATTCAATTTCGATGTGGTGGTCGAGGACCTGAACAAGCTTCCGCTGTTTACGCCGTTCCTGGCCAAGAAGCCCGTGGTGGTGCAGATGCATCATTTGTGGCGGGGTTCGATTTTCCACGAGGCGGCGTTCCCGATTGCCTTCATGGTGTGGGCGTTTGAACGCGTTATCCCTTGGTTCTACCGCAAGCAGCCGTTTGTGGTGGTGAGCCCGAGCACCAAGTACGAACTAGAAGAAATTGGAATTGCCGAAGACCGTATCTCTGTAATCTATAATGGATCGGACGATGTAGATCCGTCGCAGGTCGTGACGACCGAAGAGGTGCCGAGTACGCCGTACTTCTTGTGGCTTTCGCGTGTGCACCGCTACAAGGGAATTTGGACTGCTCTTGAGGCGTTCGAGGAATTTGCCGAGAACCACCCTGATGTAAAGCTTGTAGTGGCGGGCGATGGTCCGCTTCTGAAAAAGATTCCGGCATGGCTCAAGGAGCGCGGCCTTACGGATCGCGTTGAACTTTTGGGATTTGTATCGCCGTCGAAAAAGCGTGCCCTGCTGCGAAATGCGGTGGCACTCTTGCAGACGAGCTTCAAGGAAGGCTGGGGGCTTACTGTTGTAGAAGCTGCAAGGCTTGGGACAACGACGATTGCAAGCGATGTGCCGGGACTCCGCGACAGCGTCAGGAACGGTGAAACGGGACTCCTGTTCCCGGTGGGGGATTTTCATACTTGCGCGTCCGAAATGGACAGACTTTATAGCGACGACGATTTGCGTACGAGGCTTTCTGCTGCGGCCAAGAGTTATGCGGGTGAGTTCCGCTGGGACATTGCAGCCGAGAAGACTCTCGACCTTTTGCAGGACGCTGTTATAGAGCGACAGGTGGGGGGAGGAAATGAGTAAAGTGAATGGCCGACTGAAATCGGTGCTGATCTTTTGCTTGAAACTGGTGGTGACCGCGGTTCCGGCTTATTTTGTGTACCGAAATATCGTGATGGCTCCGGACTGGAGCATCGATGACTTGTACACGTTGTTCAGTGCGCATAGCGCTTGGCCCCTGTTCATTGCGCTTTTGTGCCTTGGACTTTCGAATTTTACGGCGTGCCTGCAGTGGAAACTTTTGCTTGAAAAACAGAACGTGAAAATGGGCTACGGGCATTTGCTCAAGCTTTATTACGTAGGCCTGTTTTTTAACAACTTTATGCCGGGCAATGTGGGTGGCGATGCCAAGAAGGTTTACGACATCCGTATGCAGGGCGGGCAGGATACCGTGGGCGCAGGACTTACGGCGACTTTCTTTGATCGCCTGTTCGGACTTTTCTTTATTACTTTGTTTGCGCTTGCGATGGGTCTGATGTTCTTTATGCACGACGAAGCGCAACGATCGTTCATGTGGCCTTCGGTGTGGATTTTTATTGGATTCTGTGCTTTGTTTGCCGCCCTTTGCAGCCGTAGACTTGGCCGCCTCTTGTGCAAGGTGCTCGCGAAAGTTTTTCCGAAAAAGATTAACGAACGCCTGATTCACATGTTCGAAAGGTTCCAGCAGTTCCGTTCGGCAAAACTCTGGATGCTTATTAGCGGCCTTTCGGCAGTGACGCAGTCGCTGCGCATTTTTGTCCACTATTTTTGCGGAATCGCTGTCGGCGTGGACCTCTCGATTTCGTGGTACTTTTACTACATCCCGCTGGTCGCGATCGTGAGCGCGCTCCCGATTTCGATTGGCGGTTTTGGGCCGCGTGAACTTTTGGCTCAGTCGCTGTTTGCGCGTGCCGGGGTGCCGGGGCTTGAATCGGTGGTGATTCAGTTGCTTGCTTACTTTGTGAGCCTGGTACTGAGCTTGTTCGGTGCTTTCGTGTTTTTGCTCGGCGGAACGCCTGTGGCAAATACGCCGGCTAAGACTGAAGGCGAGCCGAAATAATTCGACGTCGCAGGCCTTGGAAAATCCCTGGGCGTGCGACGGTTATTAGATAGCGGTGGCGCTGTACATGTACTTCGCCCCATTCCATACGAGGCGTTATGGACGCCGAAGAGATCCTCAAGGGATTGAATTCTGACCAGCGTGCGGCGGTGCTGCACGACCATGAGAAAGGTGCGCAACTATTGATTCTGGCAGGGGCCGGCTCGGGCAAGACATCTGTCTTGACCAAGCGAATCCAGTACAGGATTCTTTGCGGTGTAGAACCCGAAAAGATTCTGGCGTTGACCTTCACCGCAAAGGCCGCCGCCGAGATGCGGGAACGCGTGCAGAAGCTGTTTCCGAATGCGGGCGTGCGACTGTGTACGTTCCATTCGCTTGCGCTGCATATGCTTAAGTGCAAGATCCCGTGCGAGGGTGGTGCGGGCGGCGAGCGCCCGGCTTACGAGCTCCTTGGCTTCAAGAAAATGCCCGTACCGACGGAATTTTCGGAGCGGGATTTTTCGCAGGCGCTTTCGAAGCTCAAGTTGAAAGTCAAGGTGTCGCGGGAAAACTTGTTTTCGGATTGCTACGGTGCGGCGGTGTCGACAAAGCTGCAGTCGCTTCGCGAGGCGGTACTCGAATCGGGGCAAGTCGTTTTTGAAGACCTGATTTATTCGGCGATTCAGTTGCTCGAAACCAACGAGGCGGCTCGGGATTATTTTCGCGAACAGTGGAAAGAAATTCTGGTGGACGAATACCAAGATATCAACCCGTCGCAGTACCGTTTGGTGAAAGGCTTGCTCGGTGACCGCAAGCAGCTGTTTGTCGTAGGCGATGACGACCAGGCCATTTACGGATTCCGCGGAGCCGACATCGGAAACATCGAGCGCTTCTGCGAGGACTTCAAGGAATCGACGCAGATTCGCCTGGAATGGAATTACCGTTCGGTTCCGAATGTGCTGTACCTGGCGAACGATATCTTCAAGAATAAGCCAATTCACTTGCGCAAGATGCTGCGTGCGGGAAACCTGAACGGCTCCGGCGGCAATCCGCTTTACAAGGAAAACCGTAAGCCCGAAGTCTGGGTGTCCGACAATCCTGTCGAGGAAATCCAGAAGATTGTCGAATCGATCAGGGAACTCCGGCTGGGTTATGATCTGCTGTGGAAAAATTTTGCAATCCTTGTGCGCTACAACCGGCAGCGGCTTTACTATGAGCAGGCCCTCCGCGACTACGGGATTCCTATTGCAGGTGATGTCGTGGCGGATGCGGGCGAGACGGAAAACGGAGAGGCTTCGCCCGAAGTGACTCTTGAAGATGGCGTGCATATCGAGACGGTGCATGCATCCAAGGGACTCCAGTATGCGGTGGTGTATTATGCGGGACTCTGTGAAAAACTGACTCCCGGCGAATGTACCGGTGACCGTAAGGCGCGAAAGAAACAACTCGATGAGGAACGGAGGCTTTATTATGTGGGGGTGACCCGTGCCGAGGCATGCCTATTTTTGTTATATTGCAAATGTAGATTCTGGAAGGGTAAACTTCGTCGATTCAGACGGTCGCGTTTTTTGCCCCGCGGTATGACTTCCCCTGCTCACTCCGCTAAAGGGTGGCCGGTTGTATCGGAAAAGGTCCGGAATCAAGATTCGGACTTCAAGATGCCTGTTATTTTGTTTAAGATTTATGTAGCCGCGACGGTGCTTGGGTATATGCTGATGTATATACTGACTCTGCCGTTTACCAAGCCTTACTATGGTAAGAATTTCGGGGCGTGGCTGGACCATAAGATTCAGGATTTCTCGAGATTCTGCATGAGGCGGCTGCGGGTGGACTTGACGATCGAAGACCAGGCGCAGCTCGGTAAGGTGGATTGGACCCGTCCCGTATTTATTGTAGGGAACCATAATTCCTTTGCCGATATCCCGATCGTATTTTTGGCGATTCAGAAGACGGTGGGCTTTGTCGCGAAAAAGTCGCTTGGCCGTATCCCGTTTCTGCATTTCTGGATGCATAAGATTGGCTGCATCCTGGTGAATCGTGAAAAGGGCGGTGCCGCCAAGGCGGTGCGCGAGGCGATTGCCGAAAGGGGAAATGCGGTACGCGTGTTTATTTTCCCGGAAGGGACGCGCAGCAAGACCGGTGCGCTCGGCAGTTTCAAGAGCGGAGTTTTCCGTTTCGCTTGCGAAAACGACGCCATTCTTTTGCCGCTCGTGATCAAGGGCTCCGGCCCCGTGTGGGAACGCCGCAAGGATTGGGGTCGCCGCAAGGTGAACGTGAAGATTCTTGCTCCGGTCGATGTCCTGGAATGCCGTAGGGAAAACGAGAAGTTCGACCCCAAGGTTCACATGCTCCCCATGGTCCACAAGATGATGGAGGACGCCCTGTGATCGGCGTGTTCGATTCGGGTTTTGGGGGCCTCACGATTCTCCGGAATTTGCAGAAGGCGCTTCCACAGTACGATTACCTTTACCTGGGCGACAATGCCCGCGCCCCTTATGGCTCCCGCAGTTTCGAGACGATTTTCCGTTATACGCTGCAGGCGGTGCGCGAGCTGTTCAGCCGCGGATGCCCGCTGGTGATTCTCGCCTGCAATACGGCGTCGGCGAAAGCTCTCCGTAGCATCCAGCAGGATGTTCTCCCTTACGAATTCCCCGATAAGCGCGTGCTTGGCATTGTGCGACCCACTGCCGAAGAAATTGGCAAGTTTAGCCACTCGGGTCATATTGGAATCTTCGGGACGGTGGGGACGGTCTCTTCGGGAAGTTACCTGATTGAAATCAAGCATTTCTACCCGGAGCTGCAGGTGACGCAGCATGCCTGCCCCATGTGGGTTCCGCTGGTCGAGTACGGAGAAAGGGAGTCCGAGGGGGCGAAGTTCTTTGTGAAGAAGGATATAGACTCCCTGCTTGCCGAAGACCCCGAAATCGATACGCTCCTGTTGGCTTGTACGCATTACCCGCTCCTCGAGGGGGCAATCCGTGCTGCATTGCCCGAAAAGGTCCGTCTGGTTTTCCAGGGGGATATCGTGGCTGAAAAGACGGTGGACTACTTGAGACGGCATCCTGAAATGGAAAATCGTCTTACAAAAAATGGAAAAACCCGGTTTTTGACGACCGATACTGCGAAATTCTTCGAAAAAGGGGCATCGCTCTTTGGAATGACCGGTTTTTCGGCGGAATCGATTACCTTCTAGCTTATTTTTTTGTATCTTGCGTATTGGAATAAGCAACGGACTACCACAAGTAGTCCGCTTGTAAGATTTATATAAAAAGGGGACCCTGGACCAAAAATTCGGGGTTCCCAAAGTTTAACCTAACTAGAGTGGATGACAAATGCCTAAAACACAGATCAATCTCGAAGGTTGGCAGGATTATCGCGGCAACGCTGCCGGTAGCCTGCTCTACGTCGAAACCAGCCACCAGTCCGAAATGCCGGTCCGCGACCAGCTCAACGAAAACGGCAAGGGTTTTCTTTACGAACCCAACTACGAAACCAGCACCTATGGCCTGATGAGCTGCTATAACGTGAAGGCGATCAATGCAATCCTCAAGGCTAAGAGCCGTTACATTCTGTTCGGCACCCGTTACGAAGGCCTGAGCGATTCCGAACTCCGCAACAAGTACTTGATTATGGGTTATATGCGCATCGACAAGATCAAGGACGTGCGTACCCGCCACATCCAGCGCTACATGGCGAACCCGGAACTTGAAGAACCGGAATGCATGCAGATGGAACACAACTGGGCTGTCTATGGCCCGATGCGCTTTGTCTCGATGAACGATGCTTTCGTGGTGACCGATGAAATCCTCAAGGAATGGGGCTACCGCGGACATGCCAGCCGTCAGCTCAAGGCCGTGTTCAAGAAGGAACACCTGGAACAGATTCTTTCTTACCTGGATTCCAAGGACGACATGATCGACGAATACATCGCGACGGTCGACGAATACAAGGAAGCTCTCGAAGAAGGGTAATTCTCTAGTTTCCTGAATAAGGAAATGATGCGAAAAGCCTCTGCTATGATGCAGAGGTTTTTTTGTGTGATTTTTTTCAAAAAAAGATTTCTTGTTATTTTATGTATAAAATAATGTATATTTGGATTGTTGCCCTTGAGGTAAAGGAGTGATTATGAAACAGACAAAATTTATTCTTCCCGCCGTTGTGCTTTCTGCAGCGGGTTTTGCCATGGCCGCCGGCAGTCTCTGGAATATGTATGTCGACGCTTATGAAGTTCAGATTCCTTGCGTTGGCTTCTGTGAAGATAACGGTGGTTGGTGGTATGCCTATTCCAGCGGCAACGAGAACGAGGTGGTATCGTTTGATCCCATTACGAAAAACGATGACGGAACCTACAAGTTGATTATGGCCGATGACGACGGCGACATTATTCCCGACGGAAACCTTGTTAAAGATGTAGGCCTTGTTGTGACCATGTCTGCTGCGGGCGGAACTGCTTCTGCTCCTGCAATTGCCGGTATTGGTTTCGATTGGACCAAACTCAAAACCGAAATCGATATTTCTGTAAGCCACGACGGTTACTGTATTCTTTACGACTGGACTGGTTCGCAACCTCTTGAGATGGAACTTTCCTGGGACGAAGAAGCCTACGGCTACGACACCTGGTTTGCAACGCTTCCTAATGGATATAATTCCCTTAACTTTGCCTGGTCCGACTTCGAGCAATACGGTTGGGACAAGAAACCGATTACCATCGCCACGGAAAAGTCCGTCGGTTTGAAGATTCGCCTGAAAAATAGTCGTGCCGAAGATGTCTCGGGAACCTTCATCCTGAAGGAGCTCGGTTGGAAGGACGAATGTTCAGTGATCTCTGCGGGGTTCTCCAGTGTTGCTAGGGCAAATTCCGCCAAGGCAATCCTTACGGACCGTACGCTTTCCTTCAGTGGCGTCCGTGGAAATTCACGCGTAGAAATCGTGAATCTCCAGGGGCAAGTTATGCTGAAGGGGTCTGCCGCAGCGGCTATGGACCTTTCCCGTCTCGATGCGGGCGTGTACATGGTTCGCATCGCGGGCTCCGTGAATCTTGCGCAGAAGATTCTGCTTAAGTAACTACTTTTTAAATTTCAAATGAAAAGGCGCCGGATATTTCCGGTGCCTTTTTGCAAGTTGCGTAGGTGAAGCGAATGCGCTATTTCTTGATGGCCTTCGCCGTCGTATCCTTTGTCTTTATGAGGTACATGCCCTGGCGGAGGTTCAGGCGGAGTGTGCCGTCGGCGTTCAGAGCCTGGCCCTTGAGGCCACTCCACACGAGGTTGCCGTTCAGGTCGAACACCTTGGCGGTGGCGTTCTGGTCGTTGACCAAGTTCGATGCGGCAGGGGTGCGGATGCTATTGGGGGTGTCCGAAAGGAACACGACGGTCGTGATGGATTTTGCCGGGGCAGGAATTGATTCCTTGGGCGAAATTTCCTTGCTTTTGTCGCCGTTCTCGACGGATTGCACGGCGTAGAGGGCGGTGTAGTTGTCGATGGGGATGTTCAGTTCCGTTGCTGCGGACTTGTTGATGGCTACCACAGTGATGGAGTCGCCGCTTGCACTGCGGAATGCGACTGTATACAGATTGCTGTTGTCGCTCGTGGAACTAATTACTTTCCAGCCCGGGTTCACGAACTTGGAGTAGTGGCGCATGGCGTGGTATTCGGGGCTGATGTTGATTTGGTCTTCGGTGCAGCTACCCCAGCCCTTGGTGCAGACTCCGATCAGCTGTCCCTTGCCTTCGCCCCAGAAAAGTTCCCAGGCGATGTAGCCGTTGAGCTTGCCGTCGGTAAAGCCAACCTGCATAATGTGTGCGAGGCCTGTCATGTATTCTTCCTTGCCGTTTTCTGCCATGGAACAGAATTCGGTCATGATGATGGGGCGTGCGTCGGAACCGTAGCTGGTGGCGATAGCCTTCATGGGACTGCGGAAGTTTTCGGGGCTCATGTAGTTCGCGAGGGAATTGTCGTTTCCGTCGCCGGCATGGTATAGGTGGTAGGCATAGCCGTCCAGTTTGGAATCGGTGAGTGCCTTGGCGTATTTCTGGAAATTGTTGTAACCGATGCCGAGGGGTTCTGGGCCAAGAATTTTGGGCGGGTTCGCGAGCGTGTTCATGGTGTCGCGCATGGCGTTGAGTGCCTGGGCGTAACCTGCGGAGGTGTCGTTTTCCGTCGGGGTGAACAGGGTCTCTTCGTATTCGGCGAACATGTCCGGCTCATTCTGGAAACTGATGTAGTCGGGAGCGATGCCCGCTGCTTCGTAGGCCTGGTAGGAACGCTTCCACCAGCTGGCGAATTCGCGGTAGGCGTACTTGCCGTAGGGATCGGAAGATGATGCTTTTAATGTGGAATTCTTGCCTGAGTAGAAGACACCGTCTTTTTTGCCGTTGATGTCTCCGCTCGGTTTGAGGCTTGCCGGTGCAGACCAGCTGGACATTTCAATTTTCATGTGGCTCCCGAGGCGTTTCTTGCCTGCGGTTACGATCTTGATGTCGTCCTTGCTTACACCCTTGGATTCGTCCTGCAGCCAGTTGCCGACACGGAGGAGCGACAAGTTCAGGCCGGTGAAGGCGGTGTCGTAGAGGGCTTCTTGCGTTGTGGTGCCGAGTGCGGTAATCCAGCTTTGATAATAAACGGAGCCGGCGCCGAAGCCGATGATTTGTTGCTTTGTGTCAGAGGGGTCTACAGTAATGCTTGCTGCTTGCGTCATGGTCGTTGCGGCAAGAGCCGAAATGGTTGCGATAGCAGCCATTCTAAAGTTTGATTTCATATACACATCCTTGTTTTAGGAACGAAAATAAATTTTTTGGATGGGTTTGTGTAGAGATTTGGTTTAAAAAAGTGTTGTCTTTTAAATCGAACAATATATATTTAGGCGTATGAAGGACGAAAACACCCCGAAAATTCTTGAAGAGCGGCAGACAGGATCTGCACCAAGGTTCTCGAAGGCGACCGATCAGGTTCCGCTGAACTTGGTGACGGTCAAGCGCGAAGCCCCTTCGGCATTTCGCCTGGATGATCCCGGAACGTGGCCCGTGGTGGTTCAGTTTTTATTGTACCCCAAAACGCTTGGCGGGGCGCATTTTATCCCGTTCCGATTGTTGCTCGTCGTGTTGATGATCATTTTTACGGTGCAACTGATGCGCGATGGTTATGACGCATGGATAGCCCAGTATCTGCATTGCCTGAACTTGCCGGTGCATGAAACGGGACATATTGTGTTTTCTTTTTTCGGAAATCGAGTGTTGCATTCGTTGGGTGGATCGCTTTTCCAGATAATCATGCCGCTGGTATTCTGCTTTGCGTTGTGGATTAAACCGCGCGATATTTTAGGGGCGTCGGTGGCGCTTTGGTGGGCGTTCGAAAACTTTATCGATGTGGCGGTGTATATTGACGATGCCTTGCACATGAAACTGACTCTGATTAGTGGCGGTACCGGTGCCGAGGCTCCGTACGGTTTTCATGACTGGAATTTTATTTTGTCCGAAACGGGGCTCTTGCTGAAATACGATACGATTGCAAACGCCGTGTATACTGCGGGCTATGTGGGAATGTGGCTTTGCGTGCTGTGGGGCGCCTGGAGCCTTTTCTATTATTGGTTTTACCAGCGAAATAACGATTAGATTTTACTGCAAATAGGGCAATTTTCGGGTTTGTGGCCGAGGGCCTTGCAGTAAGTGCGCCCGAACAGGATGATTTGCAGGTGGCGCTTTTCCCATTCGCTTTCAGGGAAAATTTTCTTGAGGTCTTTTTCAGTCTGTTCAACGGATGAACCGTCGGAAAGTCCCCAGCGCTTGGCGAGGCGGTGAATGTGCGTGTCTACGGGGAAGGCCGGAATCTTGAACGCGTGAATCATCATGACGCTGGCTGTCTTGTGGCCGACACCAGGGAGCGCTTCGAGTTCTTCGAAAGTTTGCGGAACAACGCTGTCGTACTTTTCGACAAGAATCTTGGACAAGTTGAAAATGTTCTTGCCCTTGGTGGTAGAAAGGCCGCAGGGCTTGATGATTTCGGTTATCTTTTCGATGCCGAGTTTCACCATGGCCTTGGGCGTTTTCGCCTTCTTGTAAAGTTCCTTAGTCACCTGATTGACGCGGAGGTCGGTGCATTGCGCACTTAAAACGACGGCGACCAGGAGCGTATAGGGGTCTGAGTAATCCAGAGGAATCGGCGGGTCGGGGAAGAGCTCGTCGAGCTTCTCGCTGATGAACTTAATTTTTTCTGCTTTCTTCATAATGGATCCCGTCACTCCTTTCAGTCGTTCCAGGATGACCGTTTTGAGGTGTTTCGCTTGCTCCTTCGAACCTAACTCAACTACAGAACTAAAGTTCTAAGTTTCGTTTAGCTCAGGATGACACGTTCGTGTCACTTCCTGCTGCTTACTCGCAGTCTCTGGTAAAGTCCTGCTGCATGTTGAAGCTCGGCATTTCGTCGGTCGGGTGTCCGACTTCAACGGCGGGGACGCCTGCGTAAGTGGTATGCGGCGGAACATCCGTCACCACGACGGCACCAGCACCAATCTTTGCTCCGTCTCCGATGTGGATGTTGCCAAGTAGCTGCGCATGGGCACCGAGCATCACGCCATTGCCAATTTTCGGGTGACGGTCGCCGGTTTCCTTACCGGTACCGCCAAGGGTCACGCCATGCAAGAAGCTCACGTTATTGCCGACTACGGCGGTTTCGCCAATCACGATATTGGTGGCGTGGTCAATCAAGAGACCATGTCCGATTTTGGCGGCCGGATGAAAGTCCATTCCGAACTTGCGGCTGACAATGCTCTGGATCATCTTGGCCGGGAAGGAACGCCCCTCAAGCCACAGGGCATGAGCGGCACGGTAGGCCTGCAGTCCCTGGAATCCCTTGAAGAACAGGAGCGGCTCCAGATAGCTGGTGCAGGCGGGGTCGCGCATAACGGTCGCATGCAGGTCCTTGCATGCACAATTCAGAAGTTGAGGATACTTCAGGTAAAGAAGGTCGAACATCTTTTCGAGCTCGGAGCGATCCATCACTTCGCCAGCGAGTTGACACGAGAGCGTTACCGAAAGCATCGCGGCAAAGTCCTTGCAATTAAGGACTTGCTCGGTGAGCATCAGCACTGAAAGCGGTTCGTCGTGGACCAGCTTTTCGGCTTCGCTGCGAATTTTCTGTTCAATCTCTTCGATAGTCATTTTTTATCCTTGTCTTCTTCCTCGTCGTCTAGGGTGGGAATCACTTTGTTTTCTTTGCAGAGATTCTCTTCGCGGATTTTGAAGGTAAAATCGACGAGGTTATTTTCGAACATTTTCTGGTAGGGCTTTTTCTTCTGAACGCTTTCGAGGGCGCAGGTACAGTAGTTGACGCGCTGGATCAGCGTCTTTTCGTTGCTGGGGGTGCCTTTCCCGAAAACGCATTCGTGCATAATGGCGTATTCCATGGCGCGGTCGTAGCGGTACTTGCACTTGTTCGGCATATCCGGCTGGGCGGCGACACGTTCGATGACGCCTTCGCTTGGAACGCTGTTGACTACGTTGCATGTAATGAAACCGGCCATAAAGAACAACAGGCATACGGCCAAGTTAATCAAGAAACGCTTGCCGCGACCAATCTTGTTGTAGCTGCGTTCAACCGCTTCGAATGTTTGAGTGGCATGGAGCCGGACGTCATCAAAATCGTTGTTCGCCATTTAGTCAGCCTCCTGTAGCGTCCATATTTCGGGAAGGGTGCGGTACTCGTTTGCGTAATCGAGTCCGTATCCGACCACGAATTCGTTTGCAATATCAAAACCCACGAAGTCGGCCTTGATTTCAACTTCGCGCCGTTCCTGCTTGTTCAATAGCACGCAGGTGCGGACTTCCTTGGCCCCGGCCTCATTGAGCATATCCGTGAGGCCGAGAAGTGTAGTTCCTGTATCGGCGATGTCGTCGACCATCAGGACTTTTTTGCCCTGAAGGGGGATCCTTTCAAGGCCCTGCACTTGGAGCTTGCCGCTGGATTCGGTGGAATCACCATAGCTTGACGCCTTGATGAAGGCGATTCGCTTATGGGTGGCTTTCGCTCCTTGAGCATTTGCAAGTTCACGGCTCAAGTCGGCAGTGAACATGTAAGCTCCGGTAAGGGCCGAAAGCAGGATGTCGTAGTCATAGGCGTCGGCAATTTCACGAGCGAGCGTTGTGACGCGTTCGCGAATCTTGTCTGCGGGAATGAGCGGTTTTTCTGACAT
This sequence comes from Fibrobacterales bacterium Fibro_02, assembly GCA_001603905.1. Classification (GTDB taxonomy): domain Bacteria; phylum Fibrobacterota; class Fibrobacteria; order Fibrobacterales; family Fibrobacteraceae; genus Fibrobacter. The sequence goes on along the minus strand of LVAE01000061.1, from coordinate 36,115 downwards.
CCTGTACATATTGACCTCGGTGGTTAAACCTCGAAATTCAACCAGCTGAACATCGGCTTGAGTGCCGAAATCTTGCTGGTCGGGTATTTCACGTATTCTTGGTAAGCGGGGAACACCTTGTTTTCGAGAGTGGTCTTGTCGATTTCGAGCTTGAGCCAGTCGGCAACCGTGATAAGTCCCGTGATGTGATGAACGGCGTTCGTATCGAAGCTTTCGAATACGGAGTCGATCAGCTTGATGAGCTTTGCATGGAACATACGGCCTGTTCCGCCAAAGGAATAATGCGTATGCAGGGCGTTCGCTTCCTCAATCAAATCCTTGATTTCGTCGAAAACCTTCTGGTCGTCGTTTTCCATGTATTCGAGTGCCAGGTGGTGAATCTTGGAGTTGATTTCGAGCGAAAGAATCTTGCGCATGGTGTCCGGCAGGGTATGGTCGAGGTCGGCCAGACTGTCGATCGAAAGCCCGTGAGAAAGGGCGAAGTTCGAGAACGATTCCGTAATTTCGTTCAGGTACTTCTTAGTCGAAATCTGGTTGATGCGCTTGATGGAGTCGCTCATCAGGTTGCGCATGCGAACCACATAGGCGGTGGGGTAGAGCGCCTGCAGTTCCTGCGTGCTCATGTTCGGATTTTCAACAAACTTAAGCCCGTTCTGTTCGTTTTCGCCATCGGCGACGACCAGGTTGATGCGGCCGAGCATGTCGGTGATGGCAAGTACCGTCGAAATGCGGCGTTCGTTGATGTACTTGTCGAAATATTCCGTGCGAACGAGTGTCTGGCGCCTGCGCGAAGCAATCTTCGTAGCGACAATCTTCTTGTTCTTTTCGGAATCGTCTTCCAAGTTCAGGTGGAACATGGCGGCCTGTTCGGCCATTTCCTTCACGACCACCGGAACTTTTTCTTCGGCATAGTTCGTAAACACTTCGGCACCGTTCCACTTGTGTTCGTTACTTGTGGCGCGGGCGAGAATGCTGATGACTTCATTCTTGATGTGGTGACCATAGGGCAGGAACGGTTCCAAAAGTTCCATGGCACGCAGGGCGTAGCGCATGTTCTGCACCGGTTCCAGACCTTCGATATCGTTGAAAAACCAGCCGCAGCTCGTGAAGCTGAACAGGCAGAACTTCTGGATTTCAAGAAGACGGATGGCTTTCGCGCACATGTCTGTGTCGTTCGGATTTTTGACCGTCTTGGCGAGGAACGCCTGGACGCGCGATTCGTCTTCGGGGGCGACCAGGACTTCGACAAAGTTGTTGCGAGCTTCCCACGGGTCTACGTCGGATATCTTTTCAAATTCGCGGACGAAAATATCGTCGGCGAGTTTCTTCAAGTGGTTGAAGGCATCGCGGAGCGGACCGCGCCATTTCTGGTTCCAACCTGGCCCACCGCCAGTCGAGCAGCCGCAATCGCGGTACCAGCGGCCAACGCCGTGGGCACAGCTCCAGGCGCAGCCTTCGCTGTAGAAGTTCTTGAGCATCACTTCGTGCTGGGGCGGGAACTCTTCCAGGAACCAGCCGTAGTTTACCGGTACCATGTTGTGGTCGGGGGCGTAGTGGTTGTAGAGCCAGGCGGCGCACATGTCGCCGAACGGTTCGTGGTGACCGTAGCTTTCGCCATCGGTACCGATGCTGACCAGCTGCGGATCTGTGCGGTTTTCGTCCCAGGCGTCCTTGATGCGGTTACCGAATGTTTCTGCGCTGCGCAGTAGGTGTTCAAAGCCCACAGCCGAAGAAAGCCACGGGTTATAGAAGAATACGTCCAGGTAGCCGTCGCAAACGAGAACGCCGTCCTTGTTGCGCGGGTAGATACGGTAAGGGCGAGTCGTGTCGATGTCGGTGTTGCTGCAACCGGTCCACTGAGAGTCGCCAAATTTGCGGAACTTGTCGGCCTGTGTCGGCGAAAGGATGGTGAACTTGATCCCCGCCTTGATGAGTTCCACCACCGTTTCGAAGTTGATGGCGGTTTCGGCGAGCCACATGGCTTCGGGCATGCGTCCGAAGTGGAATTTGAAGTCTTCGATGCCCCAACGGATTTGAGTCTTCTTGTCCTCTTGCGAGGCGAGCGGCATGATGATGTGGTTGTAGACCTGGGCGATTGCGTTGCCGTGGCCTTTCAGTCGCTCGGCACTTCGCTTGTCCGCTTCTTGAATTCGCCTGTAGGTATCCGGAGTGTTCGTGCGAATCCATCCCATCAGGGTCGGACCCATGTTGAAACTCATAAAGTCATAGTTGTTGACAATATCGACAATGCGTCCGTTCGGCGAAAGAATACGGCTTGCAGAATTGGGACTGTAACACTGGCTAGCAATGCGGTCATTCCAGTCGTGAAACGGGCGTGCGCTGGGCTGGTTTTCGATGACGCCTGTCCAGGGATTTTCGCGCGGCGGCTGGTAAAAATGACCGTGAATCGTAAAATAAAGGGGGTGCTTCTTTTCCATACGGGGTAAAGATAGAAAAGTGAGCGCGAGTGCTTAGAGACCGTACTTAGTAAGATTGGGCACGAGCGGTTGCTTCGTGAGCCGAAAGCGACTCGTATTAACGAGTCGTGTCGGCGAGAGCGAGTGCTTCGGGTAAGTACTTAGTATGATTAGGCACGAGCGGTCGCTTAATGTGCTACTAGCCAGTTCTCGCCGAAGCCGACACTTGCGACAAGCGGGACCTTGAGCTGCATGGCGCCTTCCATTTCGGCCTTCACCATCTGGGCCATCGCTTCCACCTGGTCGCGGGGGCATTCAAATACGAGTTCGTCGTGCACCTGCAGCATCATCTTGAGCGGGAGATGCTCTTCGTTGATTCGCTTTTGGATGCGGATCATCGCAATCTTGATGAGGTCGGCTGCAGAGCCCTGGACGGGCGTATTCACTGCCATTCGCTCGGCCATCTGCGATTCCATGCGGTCGCTAGAATCGATGCCTGCGATATAGCGGCGGCGGCCCGAAAGCGTTTCCACGTAACCGTCGCGGTGGGCGGCAGCCTTGATGTCTTCGATGTATTGCTGCACGCCTTGATACATGTCAAAGTAGCCGGTGATAAAGTCCTTTGCCTGTGACATCGGAATTTTCAAGTCGCGGCTCAAGCGGAAGGCGGTCATGCCGTAGAGTACGCCGAAATTCACCACCTTGGCATCGCGGCGCATATCGCTCGTGACGGCGTCTAGGCCAACCCCGTAAATCGCGGCGGCGGTGCGGGCGTGAATATCGATGCCTTCCTTGTAGCTTTCGATGAGCGCTTCGTCTCCGCTCAAGTGGGCAAGCATTCTGAGTTCAATCTGCGAGTAGTCCACTGCAAGAATCACGTTATCCTTGCTCTGTGGCACGAATGCGGCGCGAATCTTTTTACCCAAGTCGCTACGCACAGGAATGTTCTGCAGGTTCGGATCGCGGCTGGAGAGGCGACCCGTTGCCGTACCCCACTGGATAAAGCTCGTGTGGATGCGCTTGGTATCCGGATTTACCAGTGTCGGGAGCACCGTGATGTAGGTGCTTTGCATTTTCTTGAGTTCGCGGTATTCAATGACGGCGAAAACAATCGGATGCGGAGCCTTGTAGCTGAGCTCTTCGAGAACGACTGCGTCGGTGCTGCGCTTCTTTATTTCGGGGAGTCCGAGTGTGTCAAAAAGCACATCGCCCAGCTGCTTGGGCGAGCCAATGTTGAATTCGACGCCCGCCATGTCGCAGATTTCTTTTTCAAGATTTTCGATGCGGCGTTGCAGTTCCTGTTCCAATGTCTTAAGGGCCGGAACATCAATCGCCACACCCACGGATTCCATCTGGTAAAGTACCTTTAGCAGCGGCATTTCTTGCTCGAAGAAATACTTCACATAGTCGAGCTTTTCAAGTTCCTTCTTGAGCGGTTCCCACAGACGAAGCGTGTAGACGGCATCTTCGGCGCCGTATTCGGTGGCTTCCTTGATTGGCGCGCGGTTAAACGTAATCTGGTTCTTGCCGCGTCCGATGAGGTTCTCGATGGGAATCATCTCGTGCTGCAGGCGCTGCATCACCTGGTTGTCGAGCCCGAGGCCGGATTGCCCCGGCGAAAGCATCCAGGCTGCAATCAGCGTGTCGATGAGGTTCGCGCTGTCGATAACGGATTGCGAAATCTTGAAGGCGCGTGCGAGAACGTGCAAGTCAAATTTTGCGTTATGGAAAACGAATGCGCGTTTTGAAGCCGCGCCCTCGGTGTCATCATTTTCAGCGACAGGTGCATTGTTGGCGAAAAATTCCTTGAACCATGCCTTTACTTTGTTCAAGTCAAAGTTGCCTTTCGGGCCTGTCGGCAGCGGGAATCCGATTTCGTCGGAATGTCCAAGCGGAATGTAGTAACCCTTGTTTACTTTGCCATCGTTGTCGGCAGCGGCCAGGCAAAGCCCTACCAGGTTGCACTGCATCGGGTCAAGGCCGTCGGTTTCGGTATCCACACCAATGAGCGACGATGCGGCAAATTCCGCCTTCATCTGCTCAAAGATTTCGTCAGTGTCGACGCAAATGTACGGCGGCGGAACATCGACTGCAAAATCTGCGCGTTCCACTTCTGCGTCCGTTGAATTATCGACGCCTTCCACGCCATCAGAACCTTCCCGCACGAATCCCGCCTTACTCGGAACTTTCTCCAGCAGGCGAAGCAGACTGTTGATTTCGTGGTCCTTGAACATCTGCGCCAAGGTATCCACGTGCAGGCCGTTATATTCAAGCGCGTCTAAATTTCCGCTGAAGGCTCGTTTGGTCTGGAGCGTCACCAGTTCGCGGCTGAGGAATGCCTTTTCGCGGTTGTTTTCCAGATTGTCGTGCAAACCTTTCTTGGTCACTTTATCCAGGTTCGCATAAAGGTTGTCCATGTCGCCGAAGTCGTTCAGCAACTGGATTGCCGTCTTGGGGCCTACCTTCGGCACGCCTGGAACGTTGTCGCTCGCATCACCCATGAGCGCCAGGTAGTCGCGGATTTTTTCCGGTGGGAGCCCGTATTTTTCGAGCACCTGTTCTGGGCCAAAGTCAATACCGTCGGCACCCTTCGTCAGGTGGAAAAGATGAATCTTGTCGCTTACAATCTGCGACATGTCCTTGTCTTTACTGAGAATCACCACGTGGTCAAAGCCCGCTTCCACAGCGGCCATGGCGGTACTCGCCATCACATCGTCCGCTTCGTAGCCCGGTTCCGACAAGAGAGGGATTCCGCTGGCCTCAAGGCTTTCGCCCAGCAGCGGCATCTGCGCCGCCATCTCTTCGGGCATGGGTCCACGATTCGCCTTGTAGTCCGGGTAAAGTTCGTGCCTGAAAGTTTTGGTGTGCGCCACGTCGCGCGCAATCGCGAAATGCGTCGGGTTGTGCTTGGCCAAAATGCGGAGTACCGCACCCCAGTAACCGTGCATCATCGAAACCTCTTCGCCCTGGCTGTTTTTCAGCGGGTTCTGCGAATAGGCGTAAAACATGCGGAACGCAAGCGCGTAGGAGTCAAGCAAAAGTAAAGTCTTTTCAGGCATGCTTTGAATGTAGAAATTTAACCCGTTATTCCTGGTTGACGCATTCAGAATTCGGAGTCAAGATGTAAAGCTTTGGGAATGCTTCCTTGCAGTTTTCGTCTTGGGGAGCAGAGGTGTACCAAGTGAGCTTGCCGTCTTGAATGGAAGTCGTGTAAAGCCACGTTGAATTCCTGGAACAACCAAACATGCTTTTGTATGTGACGCCGATACCTGCGCCCAGGTCCTGTATCTGGAAATACATGGAAGCTGTCGTATCTGCAAAGCCAATTTCTTTAAAGCGGCCGAGTTTATTCTCCGATTTAAAGAATTGTTCCTGCTTTAGCATATAAATTTCGATGACAGCTGCGATGCTTTCGCTATCACTTTTGCTTGTTTTCTTGATGCTTTTTTCTCTCAAGTCCTTGTTGTAGGATTCAATGTTCAGGAATCCGGATTTGGCATGTCCGACAAAGCTAATTGATGTGTAAGCCGCACTGAAGACGATGCTCAAAATGGTGATGACCGTCATCCACTTGGCTCTGGTGTAATTGAAGCCTTTTTTGGTGTTCGTGTATTTCCCGTGTGCGATTTTCCATGCGTCAATACAGGTGAGTACGGTGACTGCAATGGACGTAAAGTACATGATGAAGTGTACTGCAACCGGGAAATATATTTCGAAGGGACTTAAAGCTCCCACCCAAAAGCCGAATGCAACTCCGCCAAAAATGAGGTACAACCATCCTCGTAAGGTTCTCCCGCTCATAAAGCAGTGTACGCCCGCTTCTCCTAGAATGATGCTCATCCAGAAAATAAGCGTTCCCTTGCGGGGCTTGCCGTCATCTTCGGATTCTGCTGTTTCGGAGAATTCCGAACTTTCGTAAACTTCTTCCGTTTCCTTGTTTATTTTCGGGTTGGGTGCGTCACACCACAGGCACTGGGGCATGTCGTCTTCGTATTTTCTGCCGCACTTAGGACAAATCATCTTGTTCTCCTTTTTTACATTGGTAATATATAGAATTTTGTATATTGACTTAAAGAAAGGAGTTGTTTATGCAATCAAGAGTTAAAGAGGCTCTCATTCTGGCAGTGGCCATTTTGTGCCTGGGTGTATTTTTCTATCGCGCCCAAATTGATGTCAAGGAACGTGACCGCGTGGTGTTCGTGCGCGGCCTTGCTGAACGCGAAGTACCGGCTGATTTCGTGATCTGGCCGATCGTTTATAAAGAAGTGGGCAACGATCTTGCCGAACTTTCTGCAACGCTACAGTCCAAGTCGCAGATACTTGAAAAGTTCCTGCTCGAAAACGGCGTTAAAAAAGAAAATATTACTTACTCGACCCCGGCCATTGTCGATGCCGACGGCGAACTCTACAGTGGCGGCAAACATAATTATCGCTACGTGGCAACCGTGGTTGCAACGGTGGCGACAAACGATGTAGAACTTGTTCGTAAGACCATGGAAAAACAGGGGGAACTCCTGAAACATGGAATCGCCTTTAGCGGCAGCGATTACCAGTACCGCACCGTCTATAGCTTTAACGGTCTCAATGAAATCAAGCCTGCCATGATTGACGAGGCGACAAAGAATGCACGCACTGCCGCCGAAAAGTTTGCGAAGGATTCCGATAGCAAGCTCGGTAAAATCAAGACCGCCACGCAGGGCGTGTTCTCCATTGAGGACCGCGACGAAAATACGCCGTACATCAAGAAAGTCCGCGTTGTGACGAACGTGCAGTATTTCTTGGAAGATTAGGAATTTACGTTCGATAAATTGTTAAATTCTTATCGAATTTTTTAGGAGTCTATATGAAGAACTTTAGCGAAAATATCAAGTACATCGGAGTCGATGACCGCGACTTGGATTTGTTTGAAGGCCAGTACGTGGTGCCCGAGGGTATGGCGTACAATTCGTACGTGATTGTGGACGAAAAGATTGCCGTGACGGACACGGTGGATGCCCACAAGGTGGGCGAGTGGCTTGCCAATCTGGACGCTGCTCTCGCTGGCCGCAAGCCGGATTACCTGGTGATTCACCACTTGGAACCGGACCACGCCGGCGGTATCGCTGATTTCGTGGCGAAGTACCCGGAGGCGACGCTCGTGGCGTCTGCGAAGGCTTTCGCGCTCTTGCCGCAGTTCATGGCGCTCCCCGAATCGGTCAAAAAGCAGACCGTGAAGGAAGGCGATACGCTTTCTCTCGGTGCTCACGCATTGCAGTTCATCGGTGCTCCGATGGTGCACTGGCCCGAAGTCCTGTTCAGCTACGAACAGAGCGAGAAGGTCTTGTTTGCTGCCGATGCGTTCGGTAAGTTTGGCGTGTACGATGCTGACCCGGATGACTGGGCATGCGAAGCCCGCCGTTACTACTTCAATATCGTAGGCAAGTACGGCAACCAGGTGCAGGCGGTGCTCAAGAAGGCTGCCACGCTCGACATCAAGACAATTTGCCCGCTGCATGGTCCGGTGCTCACCGAAAACCTCGGCTACTACATCGATAAGTACAACACCTGGAGCAGCTACGCTCCCGAAGACAAGGGCGTGCTCGTGGCGTATGCCTCAATTTACGGCGGAACCAAGAAGGCCGCGGAGTTGCTCGGTGAAAAACTCAAGGCCGCCGGTGTCGAGAAGGTGGTGGTTTCTGACCTTGCCCGCAGCGATATGGCCGAAGTCATCGAAGACGCCTTCCGCTACGACCGTATGGTGGTGGCCGCTCCTACTTATGACGCGGGACTTTTCCCGGTGATGGAAGACTTCCTGAACCACTTGAAGGCAAAGAACTACAGCAACCGCAAGGTGGGCGTCGTGGAAAACGGCACCTGGGCCCCGATGGCCGCGAAGAAGATGACGGAAATCCTCGCCACGCTCAAGAACGTGACGCTTGCCGAAACGGTAGTGACGGTAAAATCGACGCTTAGCGCCGAATCCGAAGCCGCGATGGACAAATTGGTTTCTGAACTACTTTAGTAGAAAAGGAGATGCCGCATCAAGTGCGGCATGACATTAGTAGCCTTAGCAGCCGAACGCAGTAGGTAACATTTCAATGACATCGCTTGGGAGCATGCCAAATGCTCCCATTTTTTCGCGCGTGAGTTGGCCGGCTTTCTGGTGCAGGAGTACGCCGAGAACAGCTGCTTCTGCTGTCGGCAAACCTTGTGCGAGTAGTGCGGTGATAATGCCGGTAAGCACATCGCCCGAACCGCCCTTGGCAAGGCCGGAGTTGTGGGCTGGAATCACGTATACGCGTCCGTCGGGAATCGCCACATAGGTGGGGCAACCCTTGAGGACTATCGTGATGCGGAACTGCGTTGCAAATTGTTGCAGGTATTCCGGGTAGAAACTTTCGTTAGAGGGGAGCGGACCGAAATTGCGTTCCCATTCGCGCTTGTGCGGTGTGATAATCGCATTCGCGGGGCCGCCTTCCATACAGAAGAATGCGGAACCGCAGGCATTGATGGCGTCGGCATCGACGACGACGGGCGTCTGCAAACCGGTCAGGAACATACGGATGGCGTCCTGCGTTTCGGTGTCAATACCGAGTCCGGGGCCAATGGCGATGGCGCACTGATGCGTGGCGAGGTCCTGCAACTGCATCAGGTGCATAATTGAAAGTTTGTCGGTGCGTTCGTCGCCGATTCCGTAGAATACGGGCTCGTCGAGTTTTGATTGCAACGCAGGGAGCAAAGCCTTGGGGGTTGCAGTCGTGACAAGTCCCGCTCCGCTGCGAAGACAAGCCTTGGTGCAAAGGGCCGCTGCCCCGGTCATGTTCCCGGAGCCCGCGATGACCATTGCGGTACCTTGGCCGCGCTTGTCGCCGAATTCGTCACGGTCGGGGAGCAATGCCGGAATCATTTTCTCGGAGGCAAGGAATATACCACTGCTGATTTTGTCGACAAGGTTGTCGGGGTAGTCAAGCGGTTCGATGATGGGGCTGCCAAAAGCCCTTGCGCCTTCTTGCGTGAAGGCGTCAAGTCGCGGAAGTCCGAAGAGCATTGTTTCGGTCGCTTCGATGCAGGGAACTCCGCAGCAGTGAGCTGTGAAGTCGAATCCGGTGGGTGCATCTGCAGCGAGGATGGGAATTCCCCATTCGCCGATGGCGATTACGGCGCGGGCAAATGCGGGGCGCAGTTCTCCGGACGCGCCGTTTCCGAGCATACAGTCCACGACGAGGGAAAAGTGCGGGTTTTCGGGGAAGCGTTCTCCGGTATAGACCAGCTTCCCGCCGTTCTTCTCAAAATCCTGGTAGGCGAGCGATGCTTCGTCCTTGAAGGATTCCGCTTTGGCAAGCGAATAGACGGCGCATGGAATTCCCGCTTCGATCAAGTTGCTTGCAAGGGCGAGTCCGTCGCCGCCGTTGTTGCCGCCGCCCACAAAAATGGCGACGGATTTTCCTTCGGCATCTTCACCGAGAATTTTACGGACACGGCGGAACAGGGCCTTGCCGGCTAATTTCATCAGGGCGTATCCGGCATCGATCGGGGACGCGAACTCGTTGCTGTCAGACGCAGCGGGTTCAGTTTGCATATCCCAGAGAGGATGAAAACCGGAATTAGAAACGCGGCTCCTTTTGGTGTCGCCGTCCAAGAAACGCATGGACTCGGCGGTGACTATCGGAGGGCACTCCTTATAGGTCAAACTGGCAAGCGTTCTCATGTTTTACCCTGATGTTGGAAAGCGGATGGTTAGATAAACCAGTAGCTGAGACCGGCCTTGATCTTCATCATTTTGGCGCCCTTCATGCTGATATAGGAGAAGTCGTCTCCTTCGTTTACGATCTCGCCGTCTTCGTAGTCGCTGATGGATTTTACGTCCGGATAGAGATCCATAAGTCCCATGTAGAAGCGTACATCGATAAAGAGTCCTTCGATGATGTTGAATCCAGCACCTACCGCAAGGCCGAAGGTGAACTTTGCCTCGTCAATCTTTTCCTCGTAGCCCTCGGTTGCATCCTTGTTGTCGTAGTCGAAATCGTTGCTCAGGTTGAGGTTCAACTGCGGACCACCGGTGACGTAGAACTTGTCCAGAACGATACCGCGCATCAGGAGTGGAATTTCGAGGTCTATGCTGGTGTAGGTTCGTTTCTGGTGTAGGTATTCGTGTTCGGTGCGGACAAAGGCGATGTTGACTTCCGGTGCGAAATGTAGATTGGAAACAAGCTGGATTCTTCCCATAAGGCCGCCTTCGAAACCAATGCCGGTGGGGGAGCCGTCCACATCGTCATCCTCGTTCTTGAATCCGTACATCATGCCATAGTCAAAAGCGGCTCGGAGGCCGATGCCGAATTTCTGTTCATTGTTGGCAGGGCGCTCGTAGGATTCCTGCGAATCGTCTGCCTGTGCAATATGGGCTGGAGCGGGGGTTGGTTCGAAAGCTTTTGCGGGCTGGGCGCTAGCCGGCTTATTGACCTGCTTGGCTACCGGTGCGGCAGGTGCTTCTTCTGCGGGTTCAGCTTCGCTAGATTGTTCGTCTTCGTTCGGCCAAGGTTCGGATGCCTGTTCTGTGGCCTGTTCTTCGGATTGATCTGCGTAATCGTAGTCATCCTGTGCAAAAGCGGCAGATGCTACCAACATGGTGCTTGCAATGAGCGTCCAAAACTTTTTCATATTCTCTCCAAACTGTGAATTATTTTGTAATAAAATAGTATAAAATTGATGGGCGGAATAAAGAAAATGCTTCAAAACGGCTTGAAATGAGCGCCGAAAAAACGACAAAGCCCCTGTTCTTAAACAGGGGCGGTCAGGAGTGATTTACCGCGAACGGTCTTTTGTGAGCAACAAACGTCTCGTATTAACGAGGCGTGGTTGCGAGAGCGAACGCTTCGGGGCCGTACTTTGATGATTAGGCGTGAGCGGTCTTTTGTGAGCAACAAACGCCTCGTATTAACGAGGCGTGGTTGCGAGAGCGAACGCTTCGGGGCCGTACTTTGATGATTAGGCGTGAGCGGTCTTATAGCTGACAAAGCGGATGTTGCCGCAGTAATCCTTGTGGATTCCAGTAAATTCGAGCCAGGGGTAATTGGCGGCTTCGTTTTTCAGGATTTCTGCCTGTTCCGAGCCGATTTCCAGAAGAATCGGGGCGTTCTCGTTAAGCTTGCCTTCAGTCTGCTGGAGCAGTTTACGGACAAGTGAAAGTCCGTCGGGGCCGCCGTAGAGGGCGAGCGCCGGGTCGAACTTGTCGACTTCGGGCTGGAGCTTTCCCTTTTCGCCGTCGGGAATATAGGGAAGGTTTGCGATGAGGCAGTCGATTTTCGTGTCGCCTGTCACGGCATCGAGCAAGTCGCCTTGAGCAAAGGTGAGAGCTTCGTCGAGGGCGTTGGCTTCAGCATTTTCGCGGGCGAGCGAAAGTGCGTCTTCAGAAATGTCTGTGGCGAGCACTTTCGCACCGGCGATTTCTTTCGCGCAGGCGATCGAAATCGCCCCTGTTCCCGTGCCCACTTCCACGATGTACGGAGCATCGATCCCCTTGAGGCGTTCCTTCGCCATGTCGACAAGCATTTCTGTTTCGGGGCGCGGGATCAGCGCCCGCTTGTCGCACTTGATGATAAATCCGCGGAAACTCGTGTCGCCGATAATATGCTGCAGCGGTTCGCGGCTTGCGCGGCGTGCCACCATCTGGCGAAGCACGTTGAGCTCTGCGTCGGTCAGCGGCTTTTCGAAGTTCAGGTAAATGTCCATGCGGCTCTTCATCTTGAGCCCGTGGCTGATGATGTATTCGGCATCCAAACGCGCGTCAGGAATACCCTTCTTTTCAAAGAAGACCTTGGTGCGGTTCAGAATTTCAAGTACAGTCATCTGCGGCATGGGTTACCTTAAGCGTTGAACTTTCCGAGTTTTTCCTGAGCGTTCGCCATCTGCAAACCGTTGATGATTTCATCGAGGTCGCCAGTGATGACCTTGTCCAAATTGTACAGCGTCAGGCCGATACGGTGGTCGGTCACGCGGTTCTGCGGGAAGTTGTAAGTGCGGATCTTGGCGCTACGGTCGCCGGTACCCACCAGGGCCTTGCGGCTTGCGGCTTCTTCCTGTTCCTTTTTCGCAATCACGGCATCAAGAATCTTGGAACGAAGCATTTCCATGGCGTGCAAGCGGTTCTGCAGCTGGCTACGTTCGGTCTGGCAGCTCACCACCACGCCTGTCGGAATGTGGGTGAGTCGCACGGCGGAGTCCGTCTTGTTGATGTACTGACCGCCGGCACCCGAAGAACGGTAGGTGTCCATGTGAATGTCCGCTTCGCGGATTTCCACGTCGACTTCTTCAGCTTCGGGGAGAATTGCAACGGTTGCGGCAGACGTATGTACGCGCCCCTGCGTTTCGGTTTCGGGCACGCGCTGCACGCGGTGCACGCCGCTTTCGAACTTGAGTGTGCCGTACACGCTGTCGCCTTCGATAAATACGCGGATTTCCTTGTAACCGCCCACGGTGCCTTCGCTTGCATCCTGAATGGTCATCTTCCAGCCCATGCGGCTGCAGTAACCCTGGTACATGCGGAACAAGTCGCCCGCAAACAGGGCGGATTCGTCACCGCCGGTGCCACCGCGGATTTCGAGCGTGGCATTACGGTAATCCCACGGATCCTTCGGGACCATCAAAATCTGGAGCTCGTCGGTAATAACCGGCAACTTCTTTTCGATGTCGGAAAGTTCCGACTTCGCCATCGCGACCATTTCAGGGTCGGAATCGCCGAGGGCTGCCTTCCATTCTTCCTGGTCGTTCAGCATTTGCAGGTATTCCTTAGCCTTGAGTACAGCCTTTTCGATACCCTTGTACTGCTTGTGAATCTTGTTGTAACGGGCCTGGTCAGCGAGAACATCCGGATTACCGAGTTCCGATTCCAGTTCCTCGTACTTTTCAATCAGTTTTTTAGCTTTATCTTTCATCGGGTGCAAATTTAGTAAAAGGCGAACGCAGCGGCAAAACAACTTTTGCCGAAGGTCAATCGTGCGCGAGTGCTAACGGGCCCTGCTTGCGAATATCTCGAAGTCTTCGGGAGTTGTAAGCTTGTCGTTCAGGTTGTTGCCCTTCACGATGTAGACGTGTTCGCCGAAGTATTCGAGAATGCTGGCCTCGTCGGTGGGCGTAAAATCCAGGGGTTCTGCGGCGATGCGGCCGTAGAGTTTCTTCAGCAACGCAATCGAGGCTGCCTGCGGGGTTTGCGCCATCCAAACGGTGTTGCGGTCGATGGTCTGCTGCACGCGACCGTCTTTTGCAATCTTGATGGTATCGACGGCGGGCTTCGCCACAAGGCAACTGCCTTTTTCAACAAGAGTCTTGCAGACATCAAGAATGATTTCTTTGCTGATGAACGGGCGCGCGACATCGTGTACCAGAACATATTCGGCACCACTCGTGAGCGCGTTCACGCCGTTTTCTACCGACTGCCAGCGCTCTGCACCGCCCACGACAATTTTTAACTTATTTGTAATAAGGGCGTCAAGTTCGCTTGGTGATTGACCGAAAATCTCTTTTTCGAAATGATCTTTCCAGTCGGCGGGCACGGCCATCACGACTTCGGCGATTTCATCCATCGAAAGGAATGTTTCGAGGCTGTAACGGTAAACAGGCTTACCGCCTAAAACCATCAGCTGCTTGGGAATGTTTCCTCCCATGCGCTTGCCAAGTCCCCCGGCGGGGAGCACTGCCGCGAAACGACCTTTCATATTAGTCTCCTACTTTTCCGTTGTGGAGGCGTTCAAGGTAATCCTTGGTTTCCTTCGAGACAATTCCGCTCAAGAGAATCAGCGCAACCAAGTTCGGGAAAGCCATGAGTCCATTGAAGATGTCGGCACTGGTCCATACGGCGCTCACTGTGAGGTACGGGCCGATAAAGATTGCCGCGATGTAGACCCAGCGGTAAATCAAGATGGCTTTTTCGTTCTTGCCGCCCATCAGGTACTGCAGGCACTTTTCGGAATAGTATGCCCAGCCAAGAATCGTGGTGAACGCGAAGAACACCAGAGCGATGGCGAGGAAGAATGGTGCGATGACAGAACCGGCCGGAACGATGGCAAGTCCGCGGGAGAAGGCTTCCATGGTGATGTTCACGCCTTCGAGACCAAGCTTCGGGTCCCATGCGCCCGAAACCACGATGGCGAGGCCTGTCATGGTACAAATAATAATGGTGTCGAAGAAGGTGCCAGTCATGCAGACGAAACCCTGACGAACTGGTTCCTTGGTCTTGGCGGCGGCCGCTGCAATCGGGGCAGAACCAAGGCCTGCTTCGTTACTGAAAATACCGCGGGCGATACCCTTCTGCATCGCGATAAAGATGGTGCCGACGGCACCGCCGGTGATGGCGCTCGGGTTAAAGGCGGCCTGCACGATCGTCTGGATAGCCAGCGGAATCTGGGCGAAGTTCAAAAGCAGCAAGAGCATGCAGGCGAGAATGTAGACAATCGCCATGATCGGGACAATGTAGGTCGAAACTTTTGCGATGCGCTTTAAACCGCCGATGATAACGGTTGCGGCGAAAATGGTAACCAAAAGGCCTGCGATGGCGGTGGTCCAAGAAACGGAATTGCCACCGAGGTTAATGAATTCAGGGGCGTTCGGGGTGAGGCGGGCCATGGCGCTGGTGATGCCGTTCACCTGGGTGATGGTGCCAATGCCAAGGAGACCTGCGCCAATGCCGAATACGGCGAATATGACGGCGAGCCATTTCATGTTCCAGCCAAAGCGTTCCTTGATGCCTGTTTCAATGTAGTAGAACGGACCACCTAAAACTTTGCCGTCTTTGCCGATAGTGCGGTACTTGACGGCGAGTAGGCCTTCGGCATATTTGGTGGCCATGCCGAGGAATGCGGCGACTTCCATCCAGAAAAGGGCACCCGGACCACCGGTACCGATAG
Organism: Fibrobacterales bacterium Fibro_02; assembly: GCA_001603905.1. GTDB lineage: Bacteria > Fibrobacterota > Fibrobacteria > Fibrobacterales > Fibrobacteraceae > Fibrobacter. The sequence continues at coordinate 20,820 of LVAE01000061.1, read as the reverse complement.
CGGTGGCGACGCCCACGATGTTACCCGTGCCGATTGTGGCTGCAAGGGCTGTGCAGAGAGCGCCAAAGCTCGACACTTCGCCTTCGCCGCCCTTTTCGTTGTGGAGCATGTAGCGAAGTGCATTCGGTAGGTTCAGAACCTGCAGGCAGCCGAGGCGGATGGTGAGCAGGAATCCTACGAAGAGGATAATGACAATCAGGGGGATTCCCCAAACATAGCCATCAATAGCATCTAAAATGGAATTTAAAGTTTCCATGAATAATCCCGTAAAAAAGGGTGGCTGTTTCGATTAACGGCCCCAAAGATAGAAAAGTTGAATCAGGAATCATTTTAAATTGCTAATTTTTGACACGGAATAAACAAAAGAGGAAATTATGTGCGAAAATTGCAATTCTAACCGTCCTGTCCGTGTCCGTTTTGCCCCGAGTCCTACGGGCTACCTGCATGTGGGCGGTGCGCGTACTGCTATTTACAACTACTTTTTTGCCAAACACATGGGTGGCACGTTCTACCTGCGTATCGAAGATACCGACCGCAAGCGTTACAACGAAACTGCGCTCCACGACCTGATGCGTGACCTCAAGTGGCTGGGCCTCCAGTGGGACGAAGGTCCGGGTTGCGAAGGCGACTGTGGTCCGTACTTCCAGAGCGAACGCCTGGACATCTACCACCGCGAAATCAAGAAGCTCCTGGACGCCGGCTGCGCCTACTACTGTTTCTGCTCCGAAGAACGCCTGCAGGAAGTCCGCGCCGAACAGGAAAAGAGCCACGTGCCGGTCACGGGTTACGACCGCCACTGCCGCAATATTAGCCGTGAAGAAGCCGAAGCCCGCATTGCCGCTGGCGAAAAGGCTGTCATCCGTTTCAAGGTCCCGGAAACGGGCGTCACCGAATTTGACGACATGATCCGTGGCCACATCAGCTACCAGAATGAACTTCTGGACGACCTCGTGCTTATCAAGCGCGACGGTTATCCGACTTATCACTTTGCAAGCGTCGTGGACGATCACCTGATGGGTACGACTCACGTGCTCCGTGGCGACGAATGGATTAGCTCCACGCCGAAACACGAACTCCTTTACAAGGCCTTTGGCTGGCAGCCGCCCGTATGGTGCCACCTGCCGGTGATTCTCGACAAGAACGGCGGTAAGCTTTCTAAGCGCAAGGGTGCCGCCTCCGTGGGTGATTTCCGCGACCTCGGCTACCTGCCGGAAACTCTCGTGAACTACCTTGCGCTCCTCGGCTGGAACCCGGGCGACGACCGCGAAGTCATGACCATCAAGGAAATGGTCGACAGCTTTACGCTGGAACGAATCAATCCGAAGTCCGCAAGCTTCGACGAGAAGAAATTGCAGTGGATGAACGGCCAGCACATCCACATGTGCGACGATGCCTTCCTCAAGGGTATCATGAAGGAAGGCCTGGCCGCCAAGGGTATCGACCTCTCGAAGGAACCCGAAGAACGCCTTGACGAAATCGTGAAGCAGCTCAAGCCCCGCGCCCACTTTGTGCAGGACCTGGCCGACATGGCGGTGTACTTCTTTGTGGCCCCGACGACTTACGATGAAAAGGGTGCGAAGAAGCACTTCGGCGAAGGCTCCAAGGAAGTGGCGACCCTCGTGCGCGACATGCTCGCCTCCATCGAAGACTTCAAAACGCCTGTCATCGAGAAGGGTTTCTACGACTTGGCTGAACGTTGCGGCCACAAGGTCGGTGAACTTGTGGGTGCTCCGCGCCTTGCTGTTTCTGGCGTGACCGCAGGCCCCGGCCTCTGGGAAATGTTCGAACTCATCGGCAAGGAAGAAGTGCTCCGCCGCATCGACGTCGCAATGCCGCTCATGAAATAATGAGAAGTGTGTAATGTGTAGTGTGTAATGATTTCCCCATTCCACACACCACACTTCACACTCCACACCTCACTCTCCACACTAATACATGCGTTCCCAGTTTCCACATAGGTTGTACACACAAAGGCTGTTTTGCCGCCGCTGCCAGAAGGTAGTGGAACACGGCATCTATGCCCGCGAGGTGTATTCGACTTTCGGGGGAATGGATCCGCAGATTCCGCTGTTGTGTTGTTGCGATGCCTGCGCGACGATGTTTGTCGCTTTCTCGCAAGAGTTTGTTTTCTGCCGTCGCGACTGCGTCAATCAGGACTATACCAAAATTTACGGTTACAATCGCATTGTGCCGGGCAACTGGATCTACTTTAAAGGCGCTCCCAAGCCGGGCTTGGTCAAGAGCTTTTTCCAGGGGCCTGATAAGGAAATTGTGGTCATCAACTATGATGGCGGTATAGAAAAGAAAATAGAACTGCCTAGGGTCGTGATAGAGCAGGAAGAATCTTCCGAGGGCTATCGCCTGTTGCCTGCCCAGAGCGCGCAGACTTTGTTGGGCGACTATGTTTACCATGCCATTCGTGACCAGTTCGGGCTTGCGGTGGGACTGGTGAATGATGGCGAAAAGGATAAGCTTGTCGTTCTTTTGAAGGACAAGACGCTTGTTTTTATCACGTTGCCTCCGTTGGCACAGAATTTGCCAAATGACCGTTTGCGCGAAATCGTGCAGGGAAAGTTGTCTCAGGTCTTCCCGGAAGACTGCGGCAAGGTGTCTGTAGAAGTTGGCCAGGGAATCGTTTATTTGAAGGGCCTGGTCAAGAACTACACGATCCAACGTGCCATGGAAAATTGCGTGAGTGCGCTTCCGAAGGTGCGTGGCTGCGTGAACTTCACGCGTCTGCAGGTGTCGTCGCAGATAACGGACCGCGATATTGAAAATAGCATCTATGATCTTCTAGAATCACCGGCAATGCATCTCTTTGACTATAAAGTCAATGTGTCCGGTGGAAAGGTCCAGATCCAGTCTTCGTGCTACGAAAACGAACGTCCCAAGGATTTGGAAAACCGTTTGGGAGAAATTCCCGGAGTCCGCGACCTTGTTTGCTTGGTGACGGAACTTTCGGATCCGATGAATGTAGAACTGTGTAAGGAACTGGAAACCGATTTATCGACGAATGCGTTGCTTCGGGGGGCCTATATCCGGGTTTCTTGTAACAACAGGAAGTTTCTGCTGGAAGGTCATGTCCAGTCGACTTTCCAGAAACAACTGGCATTGTTTACTTTGTTAAAAAAAACGAAGACGACGGCGGTAGAAAACCGCTTAAGATTGATATAAGGAGGCGCCCATGGCGACCGGTTACGAAAAAATTAATGCGATTAAGAGCAAGTTGAAAGTCAAGCAGACTGTCAACAGTCTTGCTTATTTGATGGGGTGCGGCCCGCGTACCATCTTCCGTCATCTGGAAGTCATCAATGCCGAAAACTGCGGCCTTCGCAAGTTTAAGGAAAACGGTGAAACCTTCTATGTCATTCAGACAGATAAAGAAGCGAACTTCAACCAGGACGTGGTCAAGCAGCTCGAAAAGATCAAGAAAAACCTGTCCGAGACTTCTGCAGCAGATATCAAGACGACTAAACTGCTGGACAAGCTGATCAAGGTCATGCAGACCACCGATCCCGAAGATTTCAAGCCCGACGCCATTACGACGGACCCGGACTATGTTCTGGATTACGGCCCGTTCAGCGATGACAAGTTGAATTCGACTCATGTCAATAAGGTACTCAAGGCGATTCATGAAGGTTTCGCGATCAAGATTCAGTATAGCCACGCAACCGATCATTCCGCTGTCATCGACGAAAACAAGGAAGTTTTCCCGGTCAAGGTGATTATGCGAATGGATACATTGTACCTGATCGCTGGTGAAGAAGACGAAAAGGGAAATCAGATCTTCAAGAACTACCTGTTCGAACAGATCAAGAACGTGCAGGAAACAAACCACGCGGTGCCGAAGTTTGTCTTTGATGCCGCGACGCATTACAAGTATGCGTTCGGCAAGTACACGGGCAAGGACAAGCCAGAAGATATCTCGCTGGAAATTCGCAATAGGTGGCTGCAGACGCAGTTTGAACGCTCCCATTTCAATCCTGCGATTTCAAAGCGTTACGACAAGAACAAGAATATGATTGTGGATATGAAACTCCGTATTACGCCGGACTTTGTCTCTTGGCTGATGGGAGTTGCCACGGATGTCCGCATCTTGAAACCGGCTTCGCTTAAGGAAACTGTCAAGCAGAAACTGAAAGACGCTTTGTCCGAAATGGACCGCTAAAATGGAATCGCATAATCTTTCTGACTATAATTTTGAATTCCCCAAGGAACTGATTGCCAGCCGCACGGCGGGCAAGGGGAAGACTCGTATTTTGCATTGCCCCAAGGATGGCGGCCCACGCCGTATCATGAAGGCTCCTGAAATTGTGGACTTGTTCAAGCCGGGGGATTGCCTGGTGGTAAACAACACCAAGGTGATTCCGGCGCGTCTCTATGGCCATACGCTGCATGGCGGCGAAGTGGAAACGCTCCTAGTGCAGGCGTTGATCCCTGCCGAAGACGGCTCCGCCCGTTACGAGGCGCAGGTGCGTCCGGGCAAGGCTTTCAAGATTGGCCGCGAACTTGATATTGCGGGCGTCAAGACGATTGTCGAAGATATCAAGGAAGACGGAGCCCGCGTGCTCCGCTTTGCGGTGACGCCGGTGGAACTCGAAGCCGTGATGAACCGTGAAGGTCACGTGCCGCTGCCGCCTTATATTGACCGCCCCGATGACGAAGATGACAAGAAAGCGTACCAGACGATTTTTGCAAAGTATTCGGGCGCCGTGGCGGCCCCGACGGCAAGTCTCCACTTTAGCGAAGAAATGCTCGAAGCCCTCAAAGCGAAAGGCGTTTATGTGGCCGAAGTCACGCTGCATGTGGGCCCGGGAACGTTCCAGAATATCTCGGTGGAAGATTTCACCCAGCACAAGATGCACGGCGAACATTACGAGCTCACCAAGGAAAACGCCGAAATCATCAACAAGGCTAAACGCGAAGGTGGCCGCATCGTGACGGTTGGCACCACGAGTACCCGCGTCGTCGAGACGATCGCCGATGCGAACGGAATCGTGAAGGCGCAGAAGGGCGTGACTTACGCGTTCTTCTATCCGGGATATCGCTACAAGATTGTCGATGGACTCCTGACCAACTTCCATTGGCCGAAGAGTTCACTCATTCTTTTGGTGTCCGCGTTCTATGGTCGCGAAAATACGCTTGACGCTTACAAGATGGCTGTAGAAAATAAAATGAAACTGTTCAGCTACGGCGACGGAATGTTAATTCTGTAAATCCTGCTGGTGCCCGTTTTCGGCGCACCTCCAGTGGCCTAGTATATATCGTAGAAATAGTAGGTGACTGTACCTTCGCTGGTCTTCCACCAGGCCATTTCAGAACCGTCCTTGTAGATGGTCAGTTCGTCGTCGTCCTGATAGAAATGGAAGTAGCTTCCGTATTCGGAATCGTATCCTTCGTCGTATTCTGATTCGAGGTAATAGTAACGATCCCCGTCCAGGTTCAGACTGGCGAGTCCATCGCTGTCGACTCGCAGTCCGACTCTCAGCGACGGACTGATGTTGTATACCGGCCCGCAGTCATAAGCGCCGAAACTGTCGTAACGGCAGTCCTGTGACCAGTAGTAGCGGAACTGGGCGTTGAATCTTGCTCCGTCGGCATCCGGATCCGGTCCGAGATCTCCGCAAGCAATAAGGAAAAAACCGCAGAATGCCGCAAGAGCGACTGAAAAAAACGACGCTTTGTGAAGCGCCGCTTTTGCAAAATGTTTGGAAAGACCTTTCATCGTTTCCGTCAGGCAAGATGATTACGGATTTTCGTAGTCGCCGCCGTAGATTTCTTCTTCGGCTGCTTCGGTGTTTTCGTCCTGGTAAGCTTCCGGAGCCTGAAGGTCGCGGGTGCTGCCGTACTTGCGCTTTTCTTCGTCGGTCAGCTTGTTGGAGTAGATGATTTCTTCCTGTTCCTGGGAAGCTTCTTCCTCTTCTTCCTGCAAGATCTTCTGACCCTGTTCGATGCGGCGCTTGATGCGTTCGTCTTCCATCTGCTTCAGGTTCGTGCCGACCTTGGCCTGTTCTTCGGACATCACGTAGCGTTCGTTCGCTTCGTCCATGGCGGCCTTGATGCCAATCAGACGACCGCGGCTATCGACTTCGAGACCAGCCCTGCGCAGGGTGGAAAGCGGGAGGCGGCGGGCTGCCGTCTTGTAGTTATCCTTGAATTCGTATCCATCGGAAGTGGCGATGTCGTCAGCCTCGCTCGGGGTGACGTATTCAAGGGCTTCTTGCCAGCGGGAACCCTGCACGCAAGAGGTGAAACCGACAAGGGCGTTGTCGAGGGCTTCCGGGTCATCGGACTTGGAACCTGCACAGCCGGTTAGGACCAGTGCGGCCAAAGAAAGGTAAGCTAGAATTTTTTTCATAGGGTAAAACCTCCGAAAAAATAGATTTCCTCCTAAATATAAACATTTTTTATAAAAGTCAACAAAAAAGAGCTGAAATTTTCAATGTAGGGGGCGTTTTCTTGCTATCATTTAGGGCGATGAACGAAAAATCTGATATTTACCGCATAAAAAAAGACGATAGAGAGTTTGTTTTAATCGGCACCGCCCATATTTCGCAGGTTTCAAAGGATCTTGTCCGTGCAACCATCGAGGCGGAAGCGCCCGATACGGTGTGCGTCGAGCTGGATGAAGGTCGACTGAAGTCTATCAAGGAGCCGGACCGCTGGAAAAAGACGGACCTGAAGCAGGTTATCAAGAACAAGCAGCTTGGAACTTTGATTGCGAACTTGGTGCTGGGGTCTTACCAGAAGCGTATGGGTGCCCAGACTGGCGTAAAGCCGGGTTCCGAACTCAAGGAAGCGGTGGACTGCGCCGAAGGCCGTGGCGCCGAACTGGTGCTTGCCGACCGTGACATCAAGATTACGTTGCGCCGCACGTGGGCGTGTACCCCCTGGTACCGCAAGTTGAGCTTGCTGGGCGGGCTTTTTGCGAGTATCTTCGACAAGACGGAAGTCAGCGAAGAGGACCTCGCCAAGATCAAGGAACAGGACGCCTTGAGTGCCATGATGCAGGATTTCGGAAAGTCGTTCCCCGAAGTCAAGCAGGTCTTGATTGATGAACGCGACCAGTTCCTGGCGAGCAAGATCAAGAATGCTCCTGGCAAGAAGATTGTGGCGGTCGTGGGGGCGGGGCATATGAACGGAATCGCGAAGATCATCGAAGAAGACCGCGAACTCCCGAGCGAGGAATCCATCAGCGTGATTCCGAAAAGTGCGCCGATTTGGAAGATTATCGGCTGGGCGATTCCTGTCGCGATTATCGCAAGTATTATTGCGGTCGGTGTCCATGCGGGCTTTGAAAAGGCGGGCGAGCTTAGCCTCCAGTGGGCGATGCTTACCGGCGGCGGTGCCATGCTCGGTACGGTAATTGCGGGCGGGCATCCGGTGACGATTTTGGTGGCGCTGGTGGCGGCTCCGTTTACGGGACTCACTCCGCTGATCGGTGTCGGGTTCTTTACGGCGCTTACGCAGGTTTACATGAGGCCGCCCCGCGTGTCCGAGATGGAAACCTTGGCCGACGATATCTGGCAGGTCAGGCGTTGGTGGAAGAACCGCGTGACGCGCGTCATTCTCTGCTTCTTGTGTCCCGGGATTCCGGCGATTATCGGAAAAATTCTCGCAATTTTCAAGATCTATCAGGCTTTTTAGACCGCTCGCGCTCATTCAACTATGCACGTCCCCGATGCGCTCGCTCTCGCCAACACGCCTCGTCAATACGAGTCGCTTATGGCTCACGGTAGACCGCTCGGCTCTACCGAACGAACCTACGAGAATGTGATATCGCCTCGCTCTCGCCAACACGGCACATTAAGATGTGCCGCTTATGGCTCACGATAGACCGCTCGGCTCTATACTGATTTTTTTTGCATTTTCCTGTTGCGTCTGGCGAAAAAATTGTGTATCTTATAGATGTAGCATTTGATAGGAGAAATTTTATGGGAAAGATCATCAAGTATGTTGCCATTGCCGCCGCTTGCGTCATCTCGGCTTTCGGCGTGTATTGCCTTATTAAGTATTCTTCTGCCGACGACAAGCTCGAAAACAAGTCGGAAGAGTAATTTTAGCTGGTTCTTTTTGACGAATGTCTTCCCCGCGTAGGCGGGGACCTCCTTTTTATATTTAAAATTTGTCTGTTTACTGGAAAAGGAAATTCCTGGTCAAGCCAGGAATGGCATTGCTGCGGGTGTAGAACGAATTAACTACATTATCCGCATGAATTTCTTAAACAAGAAGCCAGCTTTCTTTGTGGCGCTTTCCGCCATTTTCCTTGGAATTTTGCTGATCGTGTTCCGCGATTTCGCGTTCGACCCGAACCAGCTCATGCTTAACAGTGACCAGCTGAACGGTATCGGTAGCCGCATTCTGCGTGCCGAAAGTGCCGTGCTCACCGAATGGGACGATTCCCGCCTGGGCGGCGTGCCCACGATCGACGCCTTGTTCGCCGACGCTTACCACCCGCTGGTATGGGTGCAGTTCCTGATGGACCCGGCCCGCGCCGTGGGCTTCAAGTTTATCCTCACGGTATGGGTGGCCTTCATGAGTGCGATGCTTCTCGCCTGGAACCTGACGGGGAACCGTTGGTGGGCGGGCCTGCTCGGCATGCTTTATGCGTTCTCGCCGGAATTCTTTACCTACCTGTACGGTGGCCATGACGGCAAGATGATGGTCTTTGCGATTGCCCCGCTCGCACTGCTTGCTATCAGGAAGATTGTGCGCTCGGGTAGCATCCCCTATATGATTGTGCTTGCGCTCTCGGTCGCGTGGATGATTCTCGGTTCGCACCTGCAGCTTACTTACCTGTTCCTGTGGGGTGCAGGCCTTTATACGCTTTACGAAGTCGCCTTCCATTGCGACGCCCTGAAGACTCGCAGCAAGCGCCTTGGGTTAACGGCAGTGGGCCTCGGTTTTGGACTTGCGCTCTCTTGCTTCCAGATTGTGCCGCCTTACATGTACACGACCACGCAGTCGGTGCGCGGCGACGATAGCCACACCAATTACGGCCATGCAGTCAGTTGGTCCTTGCACCAGGAAGAAATGGCCCAGATACTGTTGCCTGGCTTTGTGGGCGTAGACGTTTACGAGCAGAACGAAAAGACCGGCGACCTCGAAGGTTCCTCTTTCGTGAATTTCTCGATGGATGAATACCGCAAGTTGCAGGGCGGCTCTCCGTTCTATTGGGGCCACAATGCGTTCAAGCTCGACCATAATAATGCGGGTGCCTTGCTGACCTTCCTCGGATTCCTTTGCCTGTTCCTGCCGGGCAAGCGTCGCTATGCGGCGTTCTGGGGCCTGGGCGCTGTCGTGGCGTTGAGCTACGGTATGGGTGACCATTCTCCGCTGTTCAAGCTGTGGTACAATGTGCTCCCCGGCGTCAAGAACTTCCGCGCTCCGGGTATGGCGCTGTTCTGGTTGCCGTTGTTGCTGGTAATGATGGCGGGCCCGGTGCTTAAGGTGATTTCTGGCGACGCAAAGACTCCCGAAGAAGCTGCCGAAGCCGAAGATAACCGTCGCGCTCTGTTGCATGGTTCTGCTATGTACGGCGTGCTCTTGGTGCTTGCCTTGATTGCCCGTTTCGCTTGGACGACTTTCATTGGCCCTGTCGGCCTGGTGGTGATGATTGCTTATGCGGCCCTCTGCCTTGGCGTGATGAGCCTCGATGACCAGAAGAAAAAGCTCACGGTTGCAAACCTTGCCGAAGCTTTCCAGAAGGGACTTCCTGCGACTCCGCGTGCCTTGCAGGCCTGCATCTTCCTTGGTTTTGCTTACCTTGGCGTGATGCTCATGAGCGGTCAGAAGCTTATGGAAGACCCGATAACGGCTCCTTACTTTAAGCCGCTTAACGAGATTGTGATGAGTGCTACCGCTGGCAAGGCTGTTCCTGGCTTTGTGCTGGTGCTGGTGGTTGTCGCGGTGACGCTCTTTGTGGCGAAGTGGAAGGCTCCAGTGGCACAGAAGGCGGGCGTGCTTGCGCTTGCTGCTGGCGTTGACCTCTTCTTTATCAATGGTGCGTTCATCCAGAACGTTCCGGCGGGTGAATACTTGCAGCCGAGCAATGCCGTGGTTGCAGCGATTAAGGCTCCGTTTAAGGCGGATCCGCTGAATACGCCGCGCGTGCTTTCGCTTTCCCGCAACAAGGCCTTGAGCGGAAACATTTTCCCGCAGTACCAGATGCGCAATGCCGACGGCATTCACGATAACGAACTCGCGAGCTACCGCGCTTTCCGTGGTGGCCAGAATGATGCCAACTACTTGATGAACATCAACGACCCGACGGCAGTGCATCCGTTCCTCGACTTAATGAACGTGGGCGCCATCATTTTCGATAGCCGTCAGGGTACGACCTATATGCCGATTCCGACGGCGATGGGCGAGGCCTACCTCTATGGCGAAGCCGTCGTGATGGATGACGATGCCGCGATTAAGACTCTCCAGACGCAAGCGGCCGTTCGTGAACAGAAAGCTGCAGAATCGGTGGCAGAATCTGTTGCTGACTCCGCTGCGGCTCCGGTCGATAGTGTTGCTGCAGATTCCGCAAGTGCTGTGGCAGCAAAGCCCGCCGCTCCTGAATTCGGCGACGAACCCGGTAAATTCTTCTACCGCGAAAAAGTTATTTTGTCTGAAACACCTGAATTTGATGGCAAGGGCAGCGTAGCTGCCAAGGGTCCGATTCAGGGTTCCGCAAAGTTGATCGCTTCGCCGAAAATGGACACGCAGGTGTTCAGCGTGAATGCAGATCGCGAAGGCTTCATGGTCGTCGCTGGCAACTATCACCCGTACTGGAAGGCTTACGTGAACGGCAAGGAATCCAAGGTCTACAAGGCCTTTGGAACCTTGCGTGCCGTACAGATTCCTGCTGGTAACTCCGAAGTTCGTATGGAATTCCGCAGCGCCCCGTTCCACAAGACGATTCTTGTGAGCGCCATTGCCGCAGTGCTCCTGATAGCCCTCGGCGCCATTGCCGCAGTGCGCTGCCGCAAGAAGTAAAAACAATTTTTTTCTCTAAAGCTTTAAAAGCCGGTCTATCAAGGCCGGTTTTTCAATTCCTTGTCATCCTGGAGCCACATCGTGGCGATAGGATCCAGCGGGCATCTCTTTTGTAAAAAGAAATAAATTTTTCGAAAAAATGACGTTGGCATGCTGAAAAATACGTGTATAGTATAAACAGAGAATTTCTCCCTGTTCGCGTAAGCCGACGCGTTTCGGTTATGATGAGAAAATGACCAAGAAAAAGAAGATTCTCCGCCGTAAGCATGACCCCTTCTTTCGTTACATTTACGCAATTCCTGCGAACACCCGTACGCTTCTGCGGCTTGCACAGCGCAAAAATGCTGAACTCCGCAGGATGCTTTTCTCGGTGGATATGGATTCTTTGCAGTTGATTCCGGGGAGTTTCAGCAATGTGAAGGAGTGGGGACAATCCGATCTTGCTTTCAAGGCCCGCATCAAGGGAGGTCCCGAAATTTTCGTGGGAATCCTTTTGGAACACAAGTCCTATCGCGAAAGCGACGTGCTGTCGCAGATTTATCGCTACACCTTTGAGGTCATGCAGAACAAGGGTGCGACCGATTTCGGTTGGCTCCCGACGAAGGCGATTATCATCTACAACGGCCAGAGCGGTTGGGATCCGTTGGCGGAATTCCGTATCAAGTACAGGGGCCAGTTCAACGGACGTGAGTTGCCGTTCGAATGTGTCCTCGTGAATCTTGCAGACATTCCCGATGCGGCCTGCCTTAAGGAGCCGAATGTAGAGGCGGCCGTCGGCGCGCTTGTGATGAAGCACGCTTTTGATGCCGATGGTCTCAGGAGTATCGTTGACAAGCTGACGGAGATGCTTTCTCGTCTGGAAAATGGCGCTAGGGCTACCCTTGCGGAAAAAATTGTAGTATATTTGAATGAGTATCTCGATGAAGAAGTCGTGGAGGAATTGCGTATGCGTATGAGTATCGGACAGGCCTTGGGTATCAAGACTGCTGGAGACCGTTTGCGTGCCGCGGAACGCGCCGCAGTTCGCCGTGGTAGAAAACGTGGATTGGCTCAGGGCCTTGAGCAAGGCATCGAACAGGAACGCAAGAAAAATGAGGCGGCTTCTTTGGCCCGTGACGCCAAAATGGCGGAGTATCTTCGTTCAATTGGAGTCTCGGACGAGAATGTTGCGACCATGCTTGCGATTAAGTAGACTTTTCTCCCAAATCTTTTGAAAGCCGGTCCATAGAGATCGGTTTTTATATGTTTGTAAGTTTTTTGTATATTTACAACATGCTTTTGAACACCCCCAACCACCCATGGTGCTTTGACCGCGACAGTATGCCTGCCTTGACTTTGGTTGGCCTTGGCGTGACATTTTCAAATCACATAACTACACGCTAACTGAAATGAATCAAAAGAAGAGCATTTTACACATTTTCTTCCTATTCTCGGTTGTCACCGCATTTGCGGCGACAGAAGGAACTAGTGCTTTCGGTGCACTTACCGATGGACACTATACCCTCTCAAGTCAGACCTATACGCTGACGGATGATGTGAACACCGCAAGCTACATCTACGTCCCTGCAGGTGTGACAGCTACGATTGACCTCACTGGATATACCATTGACCGTGGGTTGGCCAGTGAAATGACGAACGGTTCGGTCATCATAGTGGAGGGTACGCTGACGATTACCGATGCCAGCACAGGCGGCAAAATTCAGGGCGGTTATGATGCAGGTGATGGTTATGGTTATTCCACCTCTTGCGTCAAAGTTCTGGAAGGTGCCACATTCAATTTGCAGGGCGGTACGCTCATTGGCAGAGTCCAAGATTACGACTATACAGTATCTGTAGTGGATAACAGTAATTTTACTATGACCGGTGGAAAAATCACTGGAGGACGGACCGGAGTGCTGGCAGTTGGTAATGTCACTCTCACGGGCGGAGAAATAAGCGGAAACAATATAGGAGTACGTGTTGGTAAAAATTTTTCTATATCCGGCAACCCAGTCATCACAGGAAATACAGTAATGAATGCTGATCTTAGTTATTCTGGGGGATACGTAAGATTAACATTACTGGCGCACTAACTGATGGCGCAAATATTGGGATCACCGTTCTTACACCAACAGATAATTCACCTGTTACGGTCACAAGTGGCTATAACACATACAACAGTGTATCACCTGATACTTACTTCTCTCTTGACAACGACGGTCAAATACAGACAAGCCCATTCGACTATATGACAGTCGTAATGGGCTGGAATGAGGACAGAACCGAGGTCGCCGTAGGCACAGCGCTCTATACGGTTAATTTCGATATGAACGGACACGGTGATGCCATTGAAGCCGTCAGTCTTCTGAGTGGCTACAAAGTGGCTGAGCCGACAGAACCCACGGCTGATGATTGGTTTTTCGTTGACTGGTTTACCGATGCTGAATGTACGGCAGACAACAAATATGACTTTGAGAACGCCGTTACATCAGACCTGACGCTCCACGCCCGGTGGACACAGGAAGCAATTTATTCGATTGTTCTGCCTGAGAATATGGTCATCGTGAGCACGACCAAAGCCCTTGTCGGTGGCAAATACCCCGTCGGAACAGAGATCAAGTTCAAGCTCAGTTCGGAGGACTATGTTGTTGACGGCGATGTAAAGAACGGTGACGATGTGCTGACCACCGACGGCAACGGCAACTATACCGTTACGATGGGCGATGCCGACATCACGATTACTGCCACGGTGAAGAAGGCGGTAGAGCCGAACAAAACACTTTCGGGCAGCGATAACTATACCGCACAGGACGGCGACGTGCTGACAGGTTCGACCAGTGGCACGGTGACGATTGCCGACAATGCAAAAATCACGCTCAGCGATGTGACCATCACCGGTGGCATCATTTGCGAGGGTACGGCAACGATTACCCTTGTCGGTACGAACAGCGTGACGGGTGCAAGCCTAAAGGCCGGCATTCAGGTAGGCGGTTCAGGCACTACGCTCTCCATCAAGGGCAATGGCTCGCTGACGGCAAACGGAGGTAGTCAATCGGCGGGCATCGGTCTGAGCCGTGCGTGGGATGTTGATGCCATGGGTGGCGATATTGTCATCGAGGGCGGAAACATCACGGCAACTGGTGATAACTTTGGCGCTGGTATTGGTACAGGCGTAAGCTATGGTAACGGAACAGACAATACGGCGACAATTGGGAACATCACGATTAAAGGTGGTACAGTAAAGGCAATCGGCGGAACAAATCAATTCACTCCGGGCAGCGGTATCGGAAAAGGCGGAGCCTATTCGAATGGCCATGCGGTTGTCGGTACTATCACCATTTACGATGACATCGACATGGTTGACGCATCGAGCATCAGCGAAAGTATCGTTTATATGCACGATGAGGAAGATGTAACGGCAACTGCAAGCACATACTTCACCATCATCGAAGACGGTAATCGCAGACTTATTGTACAGAAGCTTGTGATTGCCGATATTGACGATCAGACCTTCACGGGTAGCGAGATTACACCCGAACCGCAGGTGACAATCGGCTCACACAGTCTTACCAAAGGTACTGACTATGTATATTCCTACACGAATAATACGAATGCTGGCACGGCGACGGTAAAAGCCACCTTCCAAGGCGACTACGCATCACTGGGCTATTTGGAGAAGACATTTAGAATTATTAAACTCCTCACCCATTCTGACATCACCATCGCCACCATTCCCGACCAGACTTACTCTGGTTCTGAGATTTGTCCCGAAATTTCCGTGAAAGACGGCGAAACAACGCTCATCCTTGGTACCGATTATACGGTCGAATGTGCTGATAACGTATCGGCAGGAACCGCCAACATGACCATCACCGGCATGGGCGACTACCCCGGCTCCGTTTCGAAGACTTTTGAAATTACCAAGGCTCCCTTGACAATCACCGCCAAGGACAAAACCATTACCTACGGTGATGAACCTGCGAACGACGGCGTTGAATACAGCGGGTTTGTCGGCTCGGATGATGCGTCTGTTTTGGGCGGAACACTGACTTATGGATACAACTACGAAATTTGGAATGATACAGGTGAATACACCATTACGCCAAACGGCTTGACTGCAGACAACTACAACATCACATTCGTGAACGGAACGCTGACTGTCGAACCCAAGAGAAGAAAATTCGCAGCAGTCACGATTGAAGAAGACCAAGACGGTAGAACGGCTGTTCTCGATTGTTCGTATGACCGAGATGATGAAATTAACCTCCCCGAGTACGAAGATGGAATCGTAGTCAATGCAATCAAAGTTAAAAGGACGTTTGGTATAAACACTCCTGCAACAATCGTCCTCCCTTTCAAACTACCAACTGAAACAAGAACTAACGCAGATTTTTATGATTTGTATTCTGTTGAGCAGGTAGGGAATACATGGAAAGCAAGAATGGAGAAAATACCAGATGGACATATTCAACCGCTTCACCCCTATGCAATCATCGTCTACGAAGAAGAATTGACATTCGATTTGCAAGGAAAGCATGTCACTGTATATATGGACGAAAATGAAATTGACACCGTCAAAAGCCAGGATAAATTATGGTACTTTGTGGGCGTTTATCAGTACAAAACTTGGGGTGGTGATCAAGACAAAGAGCTCGGGCTCGCCTACGCCTTCGCAGGCCGCAACGAACATAACATAGCCAAGGGGCAGTTCGGAAAGATTGCTGCAGGGGGATATGCTTACCCATTGCGCGCCTACCTGAGAAAAAAAGACGCCAGTGTGCAGCTAAAGCCCGTACAGAACCGTCCGCTAGCATCGGGCGAACAGCGTGCGGCAAGTGTCGCAAATCTTTTCAACGAAGACAACACTCCTGAAACGATTGAGGTCGAATTCTTCGAAAAGGACCAGAACGGCGAAGAACATACAACCTTCATCGGGCGAATGGATACCCGTACGGGAGAATTCAGCAGCATACGTCCAAGCCGAACCTTCGACCTGAAGGGACGCCATGTCGGAAAGCCGAAAGCTAAAGGGGCTTATTTCAAGAAGTAAGCGGAAAAGGGGATGCCCGCCTTCTCCACAAAGAGGATAACTCTACTATGGCAACAAGTTGCCTAGTATCGTATAGCGGGCATGACACGTAGCAATCATCAACTATAAACTATTGACTTATGGAAAAGACTCTAGCAAACCGATCCGAACAGAAAAAAGAATATATCGCCCCAACCGTAAAAATCGTCGAAATTAGGCAGCAGTCCACCCTGCTGCAATGCAGCACCTGCAACGATGACACTATTGAAGTTGAATTCAATTAGCAACAGTACGCTTTTAGTTAGGATAGCCTGAATGAAAAAGGTCTACGAAAAGCCTTGCATCAAGGTCATTACGCTAACGCCACAGTCGACTCTATTGCAATGCAGCACTTGCGAATCGACTCCATCCGTCTATGAAGTCGGAATGGCTGGTTTTGGTGATCCTGATAAAGACCAAGGATAAATCTCTTATTAAATTTGCTGTGGTATAAAAAAAGGATTCATTATGGATAAGATTTATCGTTCGGGTATCGGTTTTGACGTTCACAAGTTGGTGGAAGGCCGCAAGTGCATTATTGGCGGGGTGGATATCCCGTACGAAAAGGGCTTGCTCGGCCATAGTGATGCCGACGTTTTGCTGCATGCCATTAGCGATGCTCTGCTCGGGGCTGCGGGTCTCGGCGATATCGGAACGTACTTCCCGGACACCGATCCTGCCTTCAAGGGGGCCGATAGCCTGGAACTCTTGCGCAAGGTCGGCGAAGAAGTCAAGAAGGCCGGCTACGAAATCATCAATATCGACAGCATCGTGATGTGCGAACGCCCGAAGGTGAACCCGCACAAGGACCAGATGAAGGCGAATATCGCCCGCGTGCTTGGCCTCGACGTGAAGCAGATTGGCATCAAGGGAACGACTACCGAAAAACTCGGCTTTACCGGTCGCGGCGAAGGAATCGCCTCCCAGGCCGTTGCCATGGTCCGTAGCCTTTAGGCTGCTATGTCATCCCCGCCCCGCATCAAGTGCGGGGTAAACTCCGGCGGGGATCTCCTAACGACGCAGAATAATTTATATTTGTTGCGTATAATTTGTTAGGAGGAATGATATGCTTAAAAAGTGGTGCTTTGCAGTCGCCCTGTATGCCTTTGTGCAGGGGGCTTTTGCGGCGTGGTCGGGTTCGGCCAAGTTACCGAAGGTCGTCAAGAGTGATGGCCTGGACTACTACGAAATCACGACCCCAGAAGAACTTGTCTGGTTCTTGGATTCGGCAACGGTGCTGAAGAAGTATGACGAAACGCTTCGGGCCTATTTGAAAAACGATATTCTTTTTGGCACGGACACGTCGAAGCTTTGTTCTAAAAAATGGGTTCGAAATAAGGACCAGTCCCTCTTTCAGGGGTTCTTTGATGGCCGCGGGCATACTATTTATGGTTTGAATGCCGAGAATTCCATGTTTGAAACCATCGGAATTAACGTGGGCGAAGTCCGCAACATCAATGTGGCAAACAGTTCCTTCGGTAGCGATACGGCTTATTATGTTGGCGCCATTGCTGACATGCTGCGCGGTGTTGTGCAGAATGTGAATGTGACCAATACGAAGGTGGTGTCTGCTTATTATGCCGGTGGTATCGCGGGCCGCATGATTTCGTCGGACGATGAACTTACGGCTATTTTCAATAGTAGCGTCGAGGGTGGCTCTGTTACGGGCGCCTCCTATGTGGGCGGCATTGTTGGCTACTCTAGAGGCCGCATCCTTGGCTGTTCCAATTCGGCGAAGGTCATCTATTCGGAAAAGGTGACTGATAGGACCGATTTCTCGTATGATATTTATATTGGAGGTATCGTTGGGTACGCGGAATCGCAACCCGGCTATGCCATAGAAGGCTGTGTCAATCGTGGCGCGGTTGAAGTGGTAACGGCGCATAGGGAAGTGTATGTGGGCGGTGTCGCGGGCTATGTGCTCGGCTCGGTTGCCAATTTGCAAAACTATGGCGACGTGTCGTCCAAGGTATCGTTTGAAAGCAATCCAACTTCATCTTTGCCGGTTTATTCTTATGTGGGTGGTGTTATTGGCAACAAGCATCTTCATCGGTACGAAACGGGTGAACTCCGCGACTTCTTGAATGAAGGTAATGTGACTGCAATGGTCGAAGGCGCCTTTAAAACGGGTGAGTTCGCCGTTGGAGGAATCTTTGGTGAAAATCGTTATCTTCCCATAAGCAACGCGTTGAATAAGGGAGCGGTCAAGGCTTACGGCTACGGTGGTGAACTGAAAACGTATGTTGGTGGCGTTATTGGTAATGAACAGATGAATTCTAATTATCTGGGATTTGACAAGTTGGGCAACCGCGGAAATGTTTATGCGGAAGGTGTGTTCAGGACTTATGTGGGCGGTGTCTTGGGGTGGGCGGATCGTCCGTACAACCTGAATTATGCACTGCGCCTTGCCTACAACTACGGTAATGTGACAGGTAGCGTGGCGGATACGTCGACCCTTTCGGTAGTACTGAATGTGGGTGGTATTGTCGGCTACGCAAACGAGATGATGATCACCGATGTCTATAACCGAGGAAGTGTCTCGGCGAAGGGAAAACTCTCTTATGGCGGAAGCTACGTTGGTGGAATAGCGGGGAGCTATACTTATGCAGATTTCTATATCCAGAATGCCTATAGTGCGGCTCCTAGCATAAAGGGGGATTCCATCGGTGGTATAACCGGTTTCATCAATGCCATGGTTTCTCCACGTAACACCTATTACGATGGCACCCTTTCTAATGTGAGAGCGTTGGGTCAAGTCATGTACAAAGACCTGGTGGAATGTGCGAATTGCAAGAAAACGACTGCTGAACTGCAAAGTGACGAAATGGTGGCGGCGCTGAATACGTCGAACGGAGAAACTGCAGACAGAAAGTTATGGACGCGCCGCGGTGGGTATCCGGTGTTCACTTTCGATAGCTTGTATAAAAACGATTCGGTTTTCTTTGACAAGGGCGAATTTGCAATGCCGTTGTCGCACGTAGAGGGCGATACCCTTGTCTACACCATTTCAAATTCCTCTGAACTGAATAACTTCCTAGAGATGGGTTATACCTATAAAAGGTATCCTTATAAGCTCAAGGTTGAACTTGCCAACGACATCGTCATGGGGAAGGATACAGTTCATTTGGCGAAGCAGAAGATTGCAACTGACACGAGCCGGACCGGGTGCCTGAAAATGCGCTTTAACGGTAACGGACATACCATTTATGGGCTCAATATGTCGCGCTCCATGTTCTATTGTGTCGGGGATACGGCGCTTGTTGAAAACTTGACGATTGCCAATAGCCGCTTTGAAAATAACTATGGAATGTCTGCGGCCGGTGTTGCGATTGAACTCGATAAAAATTCCTGTATCCGCAATGTCAAGATACGCAATAGCCTTGTGCGCGGTGGAGAATTAGCGGGTGGAATTGTTGCGCATAATTATGGCGTCGTACGCAATGATACGAACGAAAATACCGTTGTTCTTTCGGATGGCGTTGCTGGTGGTATCGTTGCGGAAGGCAATGCCGTTGTTGTCGAAAATGCAAATTCAGGCCGAGTGTCTGGACAACTTGTGGGCGGCATTATCGGTTATGCGGGCTCTGGATACAGCGGCTCGGCCACGATTATTGATAATTCTAATAATGGAATGGTGCTTGCTTCGGGTGACGGATCTGTTTCTGCGGGAGGAATCGTGGGACATGCTGTCAGGAGCTCGATGAGTAGAAACCATAATACGGGACTGGTAGAAGGTCGCTCCACTTCGGGTATCCTTACTATTGGCGGCATCGCGGGACAGTTGGATTCTGTGAATACGTTTACCGCTGGTGGCAACTGGGGTCGTGTTCACGCCCTTTCGGGTAAGGCGGTGTATGCAGGTGGTGTGATTGGCTTAAGTAACGGATCCTTCAGTAGCTTGAGCAGTGGGACGCGTTTCGCAACAACAACTGTCGTTTATTCATATAACTATGGACCTGTAACTGTCAAGGCTTCGGATAGTGTCGCTTATGCTGGAGGCCTTTTGGGGTATGGCCTTGCGACATCTGTCTATGACGACTACAACAGGGGAACTGTCAAGAACGAGGGTGGCTCGACGCTTCGATATACGGGAGGAATTGCGTCTGTAATCGATGGTGGACGAATTGCCTCGGGATATAATTATTCGGATACACTGTCGGGAACCGGCATAGCATCGTTGGTGTATGAATTTTTAGGCGGAAGCAATTCCTTGGCCAACTATTATTATGGTGGCAAGTCGGTTTCTGCTTTTGCAAAGTATGCTGCCGATGAGACAAACGAATTTGATACCGAAACGACCGTCTTCAAGTCCTTTGATGAGATGAAGGGTAATCTTGCCTTCTTGACTAATGCAGAGTGGGAATTTGGAGACTGCCTGCCCAAGATGAAAGCGGATACGACCTCGGCTTGTGTAGTAAAAGTTGTCAAGGATTCCTTTGGCGATTCTGATGTGCCGTATGTCTTGAGTTTCCGGGAAGACGTGGTGCTCGCGGGTGACGATTCTACGGGTCAGGGTGAAGGTGGTACGACTCCTGTAGTGGTCGTGAAACCGGTGGCGCCTTCGATGCAGGTAGAGGTTGCAGCTCGGAATGTCTCTGTGACGGGTCTTGCCGAAAATCGCCCGGTGATGTTGCTCGATATGCGAGGTCACCTGGTCGCGACGGCCCGCGCCCATGGGTCGACGGTGAATTTGACCGTACCCCGTGCCGGCCGCTACATTGTCCGCAGCGGAAAACAGACAAAAATTGTAAGTGTCCGCTAGTTTTTGAGACTAAAGCCCCCGTCAATTG
>LVAE01000104.1 GCA_001603905.1 Fibrobacterales bacterium Fibro_02 | reverse complement strand
TTAACTTTCGCACGTTAAATTGATAAAAATTGTAGCTAAATCTCCCTAAAACATTGCTCCTGTGTGTAGTAATATTATCCTTGTTGACATCAACATAATTTGATTGGTTTTTCTATTTTAACTTCTCCTTAAAGCCCTTAAATAGGCACTTTTAGCTATAATATCTATTATATTAAAGGGTAAGTGTCAGACGAAGTGCTAAACTCGTCAGTTGAAAATGTAATTTGAGAGTTGCATTTTGATTTAAAACCTTAAGAAACCAAGTTAAATTGGTTAAACTCCATTTTCAAATTTATGGAAAGGAGTTTGGTGTTAAAAAAAGGTGAAATTAAAATGATAAAGAAGTTTTTAGCTGAGGGATTGAGTAAAAGTGCTATTGCACGAAAGCTTGGTATTTCAAGAGATACCGTAAGACGTTATGCCAATCTTCCTGATGATTATATTCCCCATATCAATCGACCTCCCGTGATCAACAGCGTTGATCCCTATTTACCCCATATTGCAAAGATGCTAGAGATGGCAGAAGCACAGAAAAGTGAAATTCCTTTAACGGTCATTTATGAAGAGATTAAGAAGCTAGGCTATGATGGAAGTTTACGATGGCTTCAGCAAGTGATTGCACGTTATGAGCTAAGAGCACGGGCTAAAAGTGATGAACCTATTATTCGCTTTGAAACCAAACCTTGATCTGTCAACACTTTATGATACACAGAAATAAATATGTCTAGGCACTCATATCGTTTTGTAACAGTTTATTTTCAAAATCAACGGGTGACAAATAACCATTACTAGAGTGCAACCTCTGTCTATTATAAAACACTTCGATATATTCAAATATAGCTTGATTAGCTTGGCTCCTTGTTTCAAATTTTATGTGATGTGTAAGCTCTGTTTTCAATGAGTGAAAAAAACTCTCTGCAACAGCATTATCATAACAATTTCCCTTAGCACTCATGCTCTGAACGATACCATATTCTTTGAGTAATGCTTTATGCGCATCGGAAGCATATTGACTTCCTCGATCAGTATGCCAGATAACACCCTGAGGAGGATTACGTTTCTTAAGTGCCATAAACAGGGCATCGTTGACAAGTATTGAACTCATATGTGCATCCATAGACCAACCAATCACTCTTCGTGAATATAAATCAATGACGACTGCTAAATATAACCAACCTTCTTGCGTTGGGATATAGGTTATATCACCTACATACATTTGATTAGGAACTGAAGCATAAAAATCTTGTTGAATTCTATTGGGTGCGATGGCATAGGTATGATTGGAGTTGGTTGTAAGCACTCTAAAGCGACGTTTATTGCGACAACTTAGCCCAAGTTTTTTCAGTATCCTTCCAATACGCCTACGCGAAAGAATAAGACCATAGAGATGTTCTAACTGTTTTTTCATACGGCGTGTGCCATAGGTTTGGTAGGTGCTAAGAAAAATATCTTTGATCATGTTGTTTAATACCATATCTTCTTGCTTCTCAATATGTAGCCATCGATAATAACAGTTACGTGAAACCTCTAATAAGCGACACATATGTGCAATATTAAACTCATTGCGATGCTCTTTAATCCAGGCGTACTTCAGTGAGCTTCTTTCGCGAAGAACGCCGCTGCCTTTTTTAAAATATCTCTCTCCATCTTCAGCTTTGTGTTCTCTTTACGAAGTCGTCGATTCTCCTCTTCAAGACTCTCTTTGGGTGAATTATTAGTAGTTCGGTTCGGTAATTCAGAAATTAAGTGATGCTTTTTCCTATAATCTCGTAGCCAAGCATACAGTGTTTTATCACTCATCCCTAAATCTTGTGCTATTTGATAGGCCGATTTTTCACTATTGAGTGCTAATTGTATTGTTGAGTTTTTAAATTCTTGAGTATATTTCTGAGCTTTGTTGACCATCTTATAAATCCTTCCTTATTATGTAGAAATCTTATCATTTCTGTGTCCTAATAAGTGTAGCCAGATCACCTGCCCAGCAGATGCAAGTCGATTGGATAGAGTTTCCAAAGGATAATTTATCGGCTTTCGTTGCAACAATGGGATATTCTAGGGCTTCGTATGTGGAATATGTGAACAATGAGAAGATAGAGACACTTATTGGATGCCATATGAACGCTTTTAACTACTTTGGAGGTGTTCCAACGGAGTGTTTGTATGACAATATGCGAACGGTTATTTTAGGACGTAATAGCTATGGCAGGGGCAAACATAAACTCAATCCTCTCTTTGAAGACTTTGCCAAACATTGTAGATTTAGCATTAAAGTCTGCAAACCTTACCGTGCTAAGACCAAAGGAAAAGTGGAGAGGTTTAATCACTATCTACGGTATAACTTTCATAATGGGTTGCGTGTAAAACTGGAGATGAAGAACTATGCACTTACCTTGGAAAATGCGAATGCAGAAGTGTTGAAGTGGCTTGATACAACCGCCAATCGTCGTATTCATAAAACGACATTGCAAGTACCCTTTGAATTGTTGGCACAGGAGCAGCAGCAACTGCATCCTATGCCTAAAGCCTATCAAGGAATCCACCCTAAAGCTTTGATTGAAAGTGTAGCTAAAAAATATACACCAATCAATTCATATCAAGACATCGATAAACTCTATATTCCGAATCGTGATATTCAATGTTACGATGAGTTTATCCCTATCGTTGCTAATATCGTTCTGCCTATTAGTATTTGCAGTGGGAGTGTATTATGGAATTAATTGCATCCATTGAAACACTCTGCAAAGAGCTTAATCTCTCCACCATGAGTATGAGATACCATGATATAGCAACAACAGCTGCCAAAGAGAATTGGCAGTATGTTCAGTTCCTTGAGGAACTGCTACGCAGTGAAGTGGATAACCGCTTAGGACGTTCTACCAATACCTTAACCAAGCTTGCAGGATTTCCTGCTATTAAAACCCTAGAGCAGTTTGATTATACTTTCTCCGTAGGCGTGAATCGTAAACAGATTGAAGAGTTATCCAATCTCACATTTGTAAAAAAGCATGAAAATATCATCCTTTTAGGTGAAAGCGGTGTGGGTAAAACCCATCTTGCGATTGCTCTAGCTTATAAAGCCGTACAGCATCGCTATAAGGTACGCTTTACCACCATCAGTGAACTTTTAAGCAGTGCCAATAGAGCTAAAAAAGAGAAAAAATACGATAGTTTCCTCAAATCCATCACAAGCCCATCGGTCCTTGTTATCGATGAGATAGGATACTTCAATATGAGTAAAGAGGAAGCCAATCACTTTTTTCAGATTATCTCAAAACGTTATGAAAAAAGCTCTACCATCTTTACATCAAACTTGGTATTTAGTAAATGGGTTCAAGTATTTGCAGGGGATAAAATAGTCACAACCGCTATATTAGATCGAGTGTTGCATCACTCACATATCATCAATATTCAAGGAGATAGCTACCGACTTAAAGAGAAGAAACAAACAGGAGTTTTACACTCAGAAATCTATAAGTTTGAAGCTAAATCTTCAAACCAAAGCAGTCAAAATTCAGAGGTGGTTTAAGTTTCAATTCGCAACTTTCTTACATGAAAAACTGACGACTTCTGCGCTTCGCTTGACATTCGTAATCAAGTATCTGACCAGTATCTATCGAGATATCTAAAAATTCCTTAGCTATATTTGGATAATTACTAAATAAATCATTCGCTAAATATGAATTCCCAATAAATTCACATGTAATATTTTTTGAGCTACAATAATCTATAAATTGTTTTATCTCTTGTGGATTTAAATCAGAATTACATGCAAGTACAATTTTATTTA
>LVAE01000060.1 GCA_001603905.1 Fibrobacterales bacterium Fibro_02 | reverse complement strand
GGGGTTCACATCAATGCACGGGGCTTTTATTGTCGCCTATCCATGCGTTTCGCACATGGCGTTTCGGCACGGTTGCGGTGCGCCCCTACTCGGGAACCCGTTCGTCCCTCAGGCAACGGAGCGGAATAAACCAGTATTTTTCGGTACTGCGAAAATCCGCAATGCCGTCTTTGTCATAGACAAAGCCCAGGCTGCCTCCATTCAAGTTGTCGTTCCAGGAAGACCAAAAGGCGCTCAAACGCCCTATTTTGCTTGCGTATGGTTGCCGTTCATAATACGTCATGATGGGAAGGGCGTCAAACGAATATTTCAAGGTGCCCGGCTTTCCACCTTCAAACCAATAGTCCGCCGACTTGAGATTCAGCGCAGCCGTCTTAAATCCCCCCGCGTTCACAATCAGCGTGTCGAAATCGGTATTGCTAGGAACGTGCCACCCTTGCGGGCAAAGTCCCTGGTGCATCAGCGTATCATCGAAAACCTTTTCCGCGTAAGAGGAGGGAATGTCCATGGCTGCCGTCCATCGGTAAAGCCTTCCAAAGTCCTCGCAGTACTGTGGATCGTCATTAAAGCAACGGCTCTGCTCCATGTCATCTGCATAACCGCCCGTTGTCACATACTTCAGGTTCTCCGCCATCCATACCTGCGAACCGATTACCGTCGTCCTGTAAACACGATTGTCGCGCAGGTCCGTCAACGTGTTCTCCAGACTGTCATACACGCTCCCTTGCTGCGGCCCCGCACTTTTTCCTTCGTCAAAGTCGCGGTCCTGTACGCAACGGACAGAAGCCTTTCCGCTTCTATAATACGAGCTCATCTGATCAGAGACCATTCCGGTCTTGTCAAGATGAAAACCATATCCGCCAGAACCGCCGTTGGGAACGGTTGCCCAGAATATCGTTTCTGTCGTCGGGCCGCCCAGCCACGTGTCTTCTCCATATTTCACGTACCTGTCATTCTCGTTGGCCCACCCTGCGTATGCCGCCGAAAAGCCCGAGACGTTTGTCGGCTTGTCTTCGTCGGGTTCTTCGGGCCATGCACCCACGGCACTTGACTTGAGCGCCGATCCGACATGATCCTTGCCGACTTCGGCTTCTACGGCTTTTACGAGAAGCACATATTCGATAACGGTCGGGATGTGCCATCCTTCGGGACAAATTCCCCGATGGTTTTCGTGCGCAATCAGTTTTAGCGCGTCAAACTCAAAGCTTTCCGATATGTGGGTCGAGTCCAGGCCAAGAGCCTCTGGCCACTGGTAAAGTCGCCCTATTCCATAATCACTCGGAATGCTGCGCTCAGATACGTAATTCAGGTTCTGGGCCATCCAGGTTAGGCGACCAATCTTCACGGTTCTATAGGTTTGATTGTCACGGGAATCCACTAGCACCCCGTACGAGATGTTCGGATTCAGTAGCCCGTCGGGATCGACAAGCCGTGAACTCGATGATTCCTGCGCCGTTCCGTTTCTGTAGGATGAACTGGAACTCCGTTTTCCCGTTTCCGCTTCAGAATTCTCAAAATTACTGGAAGATGAACCAACATGTTTTTGCGAAGAACTCGAATCACGCTCGATGGTCTCGGTTTCGCTTGGCTGAGGGGATGTTGAGCCGTCGCCACCGCAGGCAGCGAGCAATGCCGCAGACAGAATAGCCAAAATACTGAAAAAAGCGCTCATAGTTTTTCCTTGGCTCTTAAAATGCCTCGATAAGATTTATTTTCTAAATATACTTTTATTTATGCGGATTCGCGCGTTGTATTTAAAGAAATCCGTACATGCTCCAAGAAAATTCTCCATATGTCGCGGCGTGAGACATATAGAAATTTTTCGACCCGACGCGGCATAAAAAGTTCGTTTTTCTGCGCATTGAAGGCTTGCAATGCATGGGGATGCTTTATTATTTTTAGGGCGGAAAAGATAACAACGGGTTTCGCTATGAAAAATCCATTCTCTAAAAAGTTTACTGTCTGCGCCCTTGCGGGGGTGCTTGGTGCTGCGTTTATCGGTTGCGGGGACGATGGGTCGTCTTCGCCGAAGGGGACGGGGCTCCCCGCCGAAGTGGCTGACAAGGCGGAACTCGAAACATACGAGTGCAGCATGGATGTCATCGGCGAGAAGGTCTATGTGACCGAACTCGAAGAGAACTACGAATGCGACGGCGAAAAGTGGTTCAAGTCCTACGACCAGACAAAGCCGAGTTCGACTTCTACAAAGTCGTCGAGCAGCAAGAAGTCCGACGGGTCCAGCGATTCCAAGAATTCTGATAAGGACGGTTCATCGAGCAGCGACGCTACGACATCAAGCAGTTCTGCGAAGTCCAGCAGCTCGCGGCCGACGGAAATCCTTGAACCCGAAATCACCGTGAACGAGACCTGCACCGAGGTGGGCGCCTGCGACGCCATGGTCAAGACCGACATCAGCACGTGGCACTTTGTTCGCAAGGATGGCTTTGACAGGGACATGGAATACATCTATTTCGTGGAAGGCACGCAGCTTATGGTCAAGACGATCGATTACAAGGGGGTCGAAGACATCGACACGCTGAAAGTCTATAGCGACATGACCAATGAAATCAGTCAGGAATACGCCTTCAACGCCGCAAAGTCCACCTGCAAGAACGGCGGCGGAAACGACAACAAAGTAAAGAGTTGCGTAAAAGATACGGTAAAGGCGTTGCCGGAATGCAACGCGAGCATAGAAGGATCTATCGGAAAGAAAGATTCTTCGTCCTATGTAGCCTGCAAGTCGGGTTCTTGGGTCAAAGCGACTGATTTGGAAATAGAGCTGAAGTCTGCCTGTGTCAAAGATTTGCGGGGCGAGATGATGCCTGCGTATGACTTGGAAAAAATGGATTCAGTTTTTTATGTCTGCGGATTTTCAGGCTGGAGAGATGCTTCGACATTTGAAATTGCTGTAGGATCGGGGTGCACGGAATCTCTTCTAGGGGAGATTCGCTCTGTATATCCTTCGCCATATAATAGCCGTGATACAATCTACGTTATTTGTAAAAAAGCGGGCGATGCTTGGCGTGAAGCGTCCTCTTTGGAAAGAAACACATACAAAAAAGAATGCCCAAAAGATTTTAAGCTGGTTCCTGGAAATATACACACTGATATACTGTATGTCTGTGATTCTAGTTCATTTAGGGAAGCTACAGGTAGCGAGCAAGCGATTGGACTTGGCTGCACAAGTGAAAATCTTGGAGCGAAAATAGATCTTGAAGGGTATCCATTGAAATGTTACAAATTTAGTGAATCAGGCTCTTGGGGGCTAGATGATGAATCCATTGTTGAGGGGTCCTTTATCGACAAAAGGGACGGTAGGGCATACAGAACTGTGACTTATGGAAGCCATACTTGGATGGCGGAGAACTTGAATTATGCTTACAATGGTGTGAAGTATAATTATGACGGTTGGTCTTTTGATTCCACTAGCTGGTGCTATAACAACGATACAGATAATTGCGACGAGTATGGTCGTCTCTATACCTGGTCTGCAGCCGTAGATAGTGCTGGAATTATGAACGATGACTGCGAAAATTGTGGTTTTAAATCATCCGCTGTTCCGAAGCGGACTCCCGTGCGTGGTATTTGCCCTGACGGTTGGTACTTGCCTGATTCAACGGAATGGCTTCTATTCTTGCAGGTAGCTAGTTTTTGGAAAAGCTTCTCTAAAGAACGTTTACAAAGTGAAAACCTTTGGAAAGGTGGTAAGGGAACTGATTACTGGAAATTTTCCGTTAAGCCATCAGGAATTAAGAAAAGTACGATTTGCGTAGACAATTGTTTTGTTAATTTAGGCTTGAGTGCTGGTTTTTGGAGTAGCACTCCTTTCGAATTTCATGAGAATAAAGATGCTGCAGTGGCTAGTATTGGTCAAGTTTCAATAGGCGTGAGTAGTTATCACTATGAAAAAACAATAGCTTACTCCGTCCGCTGCGTGAAGGACTCCGAGTAACCCGCCGACGGATTTTCAATTTCACACCGCACATTACACATCGACTTCGCGTTAGGGATGGAAGTGGCGAAGCCATTCGGACTCGCGAAGCGAGGCTGAACGGACGCACGGCTGCCTTATTCTTGCCATAAAAATTGCCGTGCGATAACGTGACAGCCCGCCCCGGCCCTAGGCCGGGGAACGCCCAATAAATGGCTAAATTTCGAAAATTATTTAGTAGGAAAATTATTTTTCTGCTAAATAATTTGTTATATTAGGGGTATGGAATTCCTAGATCGTGAAGAAGAATCGAAAAGGCTGAAGGTGGAACTCTCCCGGAAGGGGGCGTCTTTTATCGTGGTCTATGGTCGTCGCAGGTTGGGTAAGTCCACCTTGTTAAAGCGCGTCCTGAAGGAAAACGACATCTATTTTATGGCGGACCATTCGGAAGAATCCGCCCAGCGGCGTTTCCTGGCCATGGCGATTGCAGTCCGGTATGAGGGCTTCGATTCCGTTGCTTACCCCGACTGGGAGTCGCTTTTCAGGGCCTTCAACTACAGGTGCGCGAAGGGTTCTACGCTCTGCCTGGACGAGTTCCCGTATCTTGTGAAGTCCTGCGAGATGTTGCCCTCTACGCTGCAGAAGCTGCTGGACGAAAAGTCCTTGAACTTCAACCTGGTGATTTGCGGCTCGTCGCAACAGATGATGTTCGATGTCGCCCTCGACGAAAAATCGCCATTGTATGGGCGTGCCCATGAAATTCTCCGGTTGAGGCCTATTCCGGTTTCTTACTTGCCTTCTGCGTTGAAAATTTCGGCAAAGGAGGCCGTTTCTGAATATGCCGTTTGGGGCGGGGTGCCCCGCTATTGGGAATTGCGTGAACGGTATCGGAGTTTCATGTCGGCCCTGAGGGATTTGGCCCTCTCTCCTTTGGGCGTCCTTCACGACGAGCCTGTGCATATTTTGCGCGACGACATGCGCGACCTGGTGCAGGCTTCTACGCTTCTTGGAATCATCGGGAACGGCGCGAACCGAATTTCGGAGATTGCGGCGCGTGCCGAAAAGAATGCGGCGACTTTGAGCGCCCCTTTAAAAAGGCTCGTGACCATGCAGCTTGTGGACCGGGAAATCCCTTTCGGTGAAAATCCAAAAAACAGCAAGCACGGCATTTACCACTTGTCCGACCCGTTCATTAATTTCTATTACCGGTTTATTAGCCCGTATCGCTCGCTGTTGGAACTGGGGCGTATTGATTACGTGGAAGAAATCGTAAAACAGCATTTCCCTGAATTTGAAGGTTTTTGCTGGGAACGCCTGTGCCGACAGGCGGTTAGCGGGCAGGTTGTCGGTGGCGTGATGTTCAATGTAGCTTCCAGGTGGTGGGGCAATGTCGGCAAGTCAGAACGGATCGAAATCGATGTCGTTGCCGAAAGCATGGACAAGAAAACGCTACTTGTCGGGGAATGCAAATGGACGAATGGCGAAAATGCGGGGCGCCTGCTTGCTCATCTGAATGAGCAAGTTCAGAAATTGCCGTTCGTCCACAAGTATAGAAAAATCGTCCCGGTTCTTTTTTTGAAAGAAAGACCTCGCGACAAGACGGATGGAATTGTCTTTTTGCCGGAAGATGTCCTTAAAATTATTTAGTAGAAAAATTATTTTTCTGCTGAATAATTTTATTGATTGAATTGTCACTCTGGAAAGAACAATCATGTATAGTTGTAGTGACTGCAGGGACTTTAATGGTGACGAAGCGATTTTCTGGTCGCATTGGCATGATCCGGAAACAAGACCATATGTATTTAGTTTGTTGGTAAAACGTCACTCACTTGTTTCATACGAAAGCGATGCCTACAATGTAAGCACGGCCCGTTGCGTCAAGGACTCGGAATAATCCCTTTAGGGGAAGGGCGTCGCTGGGGAACGCTCACTACACTTCAAGTTGGGTCAGTTTCCCGTTTTCCTGTTCCGCCTTGAATATGTCGTAGACATAGGGAGAACTTTCAAGGTAAAGTCCGGTTTCCAGGTCAACCAACTTGGCGAATGTTTCAGACGCGTAGAACCTGCGCATCGCCTCGATGAGCGGGATTTTCTGGTCTTCCATCATATACGAGATGATGTCTCCCGTTATGAGTTCAGCAAGCATTTTGGGCTTAGACATGGGCCGACTCCTTCTTTTTTAACAGCGCAATCGCTTTTTCTGAGTGGAAGGAATATTGGTCGGTCAGTTTCTTGAACTTCATCTCGCTAACGAGCGTCTCGACAGAGATGGTTCCTTCGGAAAACTGCCTGAATAGCAATGCCAAGTCATCGTTCGCAATCGGCCCTATGACCAAGTCGAACCGACCGTCTATGTTGGAGTCTTCTTGCGGGTCTTTCAGTTTTGTTGCGTTTCGGTTCGTGATGACGAATTTCGCCCATTCTACGCTGGGTGAATCAAAGTGACGGATGTTCAGGGTTCCTAGTTTGTCCGCCGAATTGTCGAAATCGTATATATTCAGGGTGGGCGAGCCGCCATACATTCTTGCTACCCTTTGAGCCATCCTTACAGCCTGCTCCCGAATGGTGGTAAGGTAGAATCCCTTGCCGAAATCCTTGTTCGGACGGCACTTGGACAGATCAATTTGGGCGATGTCCGTGTTCGAACCGTGGAAGAGAATCACTGTATCTTCCCTCCGTTCTGTTGGCTGACTAGCGTCAGGTCGTTGATGGCGTCTTCAAATGAGAGTGTATGCTCCACATCGTAGAATTCGACAAGGAAATCCATCGCTCCGTGATTGCATAGATAATCAAAAGCCTGCTTTTCGGTGAGGCTCTTGTTTGCGGCGAACTCGTTGACGCATGCAACGGTATATCTGATCAGTTTCTTGTCCATTTTTTAGATAATATACATAAAGGTTAGAGTCGTGGCAATAGTGCTTGCACGATATGCCATGACTGAACCGCCGTATATGCGCTCCGAAGGTGCGCCATATACATAAAATTGGGCAGGGTGTCAATAGTGAGCAAGGCAAACAAGGCGCGAAAACTTGTTTCCGCATCTTTAATCCGAAATGACTGACGTCGTCGGCAACCATCGCGCCTAGCCCCATGTTCCAAGAAAAATCTCCATATGTCGCAAAGTGAGACATATAGAAATTTTTCGCCCCGACGCGGCATAAAAAGTTCGTTTTTCTGCGCATTGAAGGCTTGCGGTGCAGGGGGGTGCTTTGTTATTTTTAGGGGGTAAAGATTTTCAAAAGGTTTTGCTATGAAAAACACATTCGCAAAAAAGTTTACGGTCTGCGCCCTTGTGGGGGGGGGGCTTGGTGTTGCGTTTACAGCCTGCGGTGACGATGGGTCGTCTTCACCGAAAGGGATGGGGCTCCCTGCCGAAGTGACGGATAAGGCGGAACTCGAGACATACGAGTGCAGCATGGATGTCATCGGCGAGAAGGTCTATGTGACCGAACTCGAAGAGAACTACGAATGCGACGGCGAAAAGTGGTTCAAGTCCTACGACCAGACAAAGCCGAGTTCGACTTCTACAAAGTCGTCGAGCAGCAAGAAGTCCGACGGGTCCAGCGACTCCAAGACTGCCGACAAGGAAGGTTCTTCGGACAACGACAAGGGCGAGGCTACGTCGAGCAGTTCCGCAAAGTCCAGCAGTTCGCGGCCGACCGAAATCCTAGAACCTGAAATCACCGTGAACGAGACCTGCACCGAGGTGGGAGCCTGTGACGCCATGGTCAAGACCGACATCAGCACGTGGCACTTTGTTCGCAAGGATGGCTTTGACAGGGACATGGAATACATCTATTTCGTGGAAGGCACGCAGCTTATGGTCAAGACGATCGATTACAAGGGGGTCGAAGACATCGACACGCTGAAAGTCTATAGCGACATGACCAATGAAATCAGTCAGGAATACGCCTTCAACGCCGCAAAATCGACTTGCAAGAACGGCGGCGGGAACGACAACAAAGTAAAGAGTTGCGTGAAGGATACGGTAAAGGCGTTACCAGAATGCAATGCGAGTAGAGAGGGTGTTGTCGGGAAGAAAGATTCATTGTTCGTTATTTGTAAAAAAAATACATGGATTAATGCAAAAGAATTGGAAATCGAATTGAAGTCCGGTTGCTCTGAAAAGTTTTGGGGTGAAATAAGATTGGCGTATGATTCTTTGTATTATGTTTGCAACAAGAATTCATCTGAATGGAAAAAAGCTTACCCTAAGGATATGTTTGGGAAGAAATGTACAGACAATGAAATTGGAAATATTGTTAAAGGAATTACGGATTCTGCAACTACAGCAGAATTTTATTGTTCGGCAAAGGGGTGGATTGACTTGGCTGTTTGGGGTTGGGATGTCCCAAAAGAGGTTCGGTTGAATAAGGATATTGAGTATGGAGAAATGATCGATAAACGTGATGGAAAAAAATATAAAACCGTGACAATCGGAAAACAGGTATGGATGGCGCAAAACCTGAATTATTCCGATAGTGTAAAAACACCTAGCCTTAAAGGAAAAAGTTGGTGCTATGACGATGATGAAAAGAATTGCGAAGTAACAGGGCGCTATTACATTTGGGGCGCTGCTATTGATTCTGTAAAATTAGCGACTGACAAAGAGAATCCTCAAATTTGTGGTAGAAATGCTCTCTGTGACATCAATTTTGATGAATCTGTGATAATACAAGGTATTTGCCCTGATGGATGGCGATTGCCTAATGTCAATGATGCCCATGAGTTATTTATCTATGGAAACCATCACTATGAATCAAGATGGTTAGGATCGCAAACTGGTTGGGCTCCTACGCAAACAGACTCTTATGGTTTTTCTGCACTTCCGTCGGGATATCGAGGCGGGTGTTCCAATTGTTGTCTGGATGATGAGGCAAAAGAAAATTACTGGGCGTATGTTGGACAAGAAGCTGAGTTATTTACAAGCACAAAATATGGTGATCTTATCCGAAGCATTGGCATTGGGGGCTACACTTCGGGTCGTAATACCCCTATGTGTCATGCTTTGCCCGTTCGTTGTCTCAAAGACTCCGATTAACCCGCCGATAAACAATCATTCCACACTACACATTACACACTCGCGTCTGCGTTAGGGGGCGTCGCACCGCCACGCGGTGGCGAGACGCGCAAGCGGCTCGATGAGCCGAGGCACGAGGCGAGCAGCACCCGACCCGGCCCATGGCCGAGGAACGCCCAATAGTGGGCTAAACTTGCTTATTTTTGCAAACTTTAGCCCGATAATGTGCTATTTGTGGGCTAAAAGTTGGATTTTGTGTTGACTTTAGCCTGGTAATAATGTATTTTAACGGTATGAATATCATTGGTAGAAACAAGGAAATCAAGGAACTGAACGATATCTACGGGTCTGGCAAGCCGGAGTTCATCGCCCTGCACGGCCGACGTAGGGTCGGCAAGACGTATCTGATAGACCAAAAATACGGCAATGAATTTTCTTTCAAGGTGACAGGAATCCTGGAAGGCTCTTTGCACGAGCAGATGGCCGCTTTTGTGCTCGCCTTGCGCGAGATCGGCTATCAGGGGTCTATGCCATCCACGTGGCTTGATGCGTTTTCTAGGCTTCAGGAACTTTTGAATTTTAAACTCAAAAAGGGAAAGCGCAGCGTTATCTTTATCGATGAACTCCCTTGTTTTGACACGCACAAATCTGGCTTCATAAAGGCGTTGGGGCATTTTTGGAACAACTGGTGTTCCGTCCATCCCGAAGTCATGCTGATTGTCTGCGGCAGTGCCACGACCTGGATGATAAGGAACCTTATCGACTCGCATGGGGGCTTGCACAATCGCATTACGCATGAATTCCACATCCGTCCGTTCACCTTGTCCGAGACGGAAAAATATCTCGAAGCCAAGGGAATCCTGTGGGACAGGCTTTCCATTTTGCAAATCTACATGGCGTTGGGCGGCATCCCTTACTATCTGGATTTACTGCAAGCCCGCGAAAGTTGTGCGCAGGGCATTGATAGGCTGTTTTTTTCGCCAGATGCTAAATTGCGGAACGAATTCAAGCGCCTTTTCAGTTCTCTCTTTAGAAATCCCGAAGGGCATGTTTCCATTATAAACGCCCTTTGCAAAAAGAAATCGGGACTGACCCGCGAAGAGATTGCAAATGAGTTGGGCCTTCAGAATAACGGGCACTTGAGCAAAATTCTTGACGACCTAGTTCAATGCGATTTCGTGCGTTATTACCGGACACGGGGGGACAAGATAAAGAAAAACGGCGGCATCTACCAACTGGTGGATTTTTTCGTGATGTTTCAAAACCAGTTCGTCGGCCGGACGACCGACCCCCATTTCTGGAGCCACCACCTGAATACGCCTCCCGTAAATAACTGGATGGGACTTGCCTTTGAGCGGGTTTGCTATTCACACATCGAACAGGTCAAGGTTGCTCTTGGAATAGATAAAATCGCGACGGAATATTATTGCTGGCGGCATCAGGAAGATGGGAGCGGGGTGCAGGTCGACTTGATTATCGAACGCGCCGACAGGGTGTTCAATGTTTGCGAAATCAAATACTGCGACCACGAATACTCCTTACAAAAGGGGGAAGATTTGAAGGTTAGGAACAGGGTCGGGATGTTCAAGGAACTGGTTGCCAAACGACGAACCGTGATGCCGACGCTTATAACGACCTTTGGGCTAAAGGACAATTCATACGCTTCGGCCATTCCCGTTACGGTCTGCCTAGACGAACTGTTCGTTGACCGGCCATAGGGATAGTTGACGACGTTGACATCCTATCAAAAATCTCCTATATGTCCCATATTGAGTTATATAGAAAATTTCTGATAGAAAATCTTGAAAAAAGTTGTTTTTCCGTGCGCTGAAGGCTTGCGGTGCAGGGGGGTGCTTTGTTATTTTTAGGGGGTAAGGTTTACAAAGGGATGTTTTTTATGAAGAAGTCTTTCCAGCGTGTCATTGCGACCCAGAACTTGTTTCAGGGGAAGCAATCTCTCACCATCTTCTTGTTGGCGGCAATATTTGCCCTTTCGGCTTGCGACGACTCTTCGTCGGCGGGTGGTGATGACGGCGAAACAAGTGCCCTGAGCAGCAGCGCCAAGGTCACTGAGCCAGCCGAAGTGACCGACGGGTCCAGCGACAGCAACGGCGAAGCAATCTCCAGCAGCGGCAAAACGGAGTTGAACGGGTCCAGCAGTTCTGCCAAGTCGTCATTCTCGGAGCGAAGCGGAGGGAATCCATCCAGTTCTAGCGTAAAGTTGAGTAGTAGCAGTGCTAAATCCAGCAGCAGTTCCATGAGCAAGGTAGAGTCTTCGTCAAGCGAAAAGGTCTCTATATCATCATCGAGTTGGGGTGTCTTTGATTGGAGTGTTCCCAAGGAAGCCTATCTCAACCCAGAAATTCAGTATGACTCGATTGTTGATGAACGCGATGGTCAGGTCTATAAGACGATAAAAATCGGAGATCAAACTTGGATGGCTCAGAATCTGAACTATGCTTATACAGGTGTAAAATTCCACAGTGTTTACGGTACTGAATCCGATTCTACAAGTTGGTGCTATAACAACAAAGCAGAAAATTGTGCCGTGGCTGGCCGTCTTTATACCTGGGCAGCGGCTATCGACTCGGTGAAACTAGCAACCGATGCGGATAACCCGCTGAATTGCGGTTATGGTAAAAATTGCACGTTGCCTTCAATGGTTCAAGGAGTTTGCCCCAGCGGTTGGCACTTGCCTACATACGATGAATGGAGAGTCTTGTTTATTGCGGTTGGTGCTTCATCTACGACAGCAACAGTTCTAAAATCCCTATCAGGCTGGAATGGAAGTGGCAGTGGCACTGATGCATACGGTTTTTCCGCGCTGCCAGCTGGTTACAGAAGCAGCAGAGGAGGAACCTCCTTCTCCCTAGCTGGCAGTTTCACGTACTTTTGGAGTGCCACTGAAGACGTCAATCCACGCTTAGTTCATGGACCTGAACTGCGGCCCTTCGTGTCAGACCTAGACTATGCTCAAGACAAGGGTTATGCCATCTCCGTTCGTTGCATCAAGGACTCCGAGTAATAACCCAAAGGTTTCGCTATGAAAAATTTATTCGCCATGAACTTTGTGAAAGTGTCATCCTGGAGAGGCGGGACGGCGGTAGGGTGCGTGCTCGCGGCGCTTTGCCTTGGGGTGTTTGTCGGCTGCGATGATGACGAAAGCGGTTTTGCGACGCGTCCGAACGGGACGGAATCTTCGTCCAGTAGCAGTGTCACCCTGAGCCCTTCGACAAGCTCAGGACAGGCTCTGGAGTCGAATGGGTCTAGCGAGACACGTGCGTCCAGCAGCAGTTCCTCCAATTCGTCGTCGTCCGGTCCCGCCGTGGGAACTCTGACCTACGGCGGACAAACGTACAGGACGGTGGTCATCGGTGCGCAGACATGGATGGCCGAGAACCTGAACTACGAATACAAGGTGAACGGTTCGACCTACGGCAACTGGTGCTACAACGACAGCGCCCTGTACTGCGAACGGTACGGGCGCCTCTACACTTGGGCCGCGGCGATGGATTCGGCGACGACAGGCTGCGGCTACGGCGCGACTTGCGAAACGGACGCCGGCGCGGTGCAGGGTATCTGCCCCGACGGCTGGCATTTGCCTAGCCGTGCGGAATGGGATACGCTGATCGCGTTTGTCGGTGGAAAGGACGTGGCGGGGAGACGGCTTAGGTCAATCTCGGGGTGGTATGACAATGCAAACGGCGACGACGGCTACGGCTTCTCGGCGCTCCCTTCCGGAATAAGGCACGGCAACGGGGGCTTCGACAACGCGGGCCAAAACGCGAACTTCTGGTCCTCCTCCGAGAGCAGCCCGGACAGTTCGTCCCAGATGTATATGTACTACACCGTCCGAAGCGCGTTTCCGGTCGACAATGCCAAGAATAAGGCATTCTCAGTCCGCTGCGTCAAGGACTCCAAGTAATAACCCAAAGGTTTCGCTATGAAAAACACATTCGCGAAAATGTTTACGGTCTGTGCCCTTGCAGGGGTGCTCGGTTTCGCCCTTTCCGCCTGCGACGATTCTTCGTCGGCGGGTGACGATAATGGTAGTGGCGGGAACCGTGGTGGTATTCCCGACACAGTCGAGACATTCATGGAATTGTCGGATTATGACTGTGGCAAGAGCCAGAAGTGTGTCGCCACCTACCTGACGGAATACCATAACATGGCTGTTTGCGATGGCGACAACGGCTGGGTCATCGGGACTCTCATTGAGAAGATGGACTGCGACTTTTCCTCGTCGAGTGCCAAGTCCAGCGACAGCAAGTCCAACGATCCCGCCGAAGTGACCGACGACTCCAGCGACAGCAAGGATAGCTCTTCTTCGGCAGGAACGTCGACCAAATCCAGCAATTCGAATACATCTGGAAATGACGCAAAGTCAAGCAGCTCTGCGGGCAAGGAGGTGTCTTCGTCTAGCGAAGAAATGAAAAGCGCCTGGGATTACTTGAATCCGGACATTAATTATGGCGAGTTTACCGATGAACGCGATGGACAAGTTTACAAGACTATTCAAATCGGCGAGCAGATTTGGATGGCACAGAATTTGAACTACGCTTACACTGGCATAAAATTCAATTTTAGCGGTGGCAAATCCGATTCTACAAGTTGGTGCTACAAAAATGATTTAGATAATTGTGGCATTTACGGTAGGCTGTATACTTGGTCCGCTGCAATGGATAGTGCGGGACTTGTGTCAGATGCAAACAAAATAGGATGTGGTTTTGGAGTTCCTTGCATACCCAACAATCCACATAGAGGTATTTGTCCTGTTGGCTGGCACTTGCCTGATACAACAGAGTTGACGGTATTGTTGAATTATGCGGGGGGTGGAATCGTTGCCCAAAATGTGCTCAAGTCTAAAAGCGGATGGAATGGAACAGATGATTTAGGATTTTCTTTACTTCCTGCAGGCACAGGAGTCTATAGCTATCTTTTCGACCATTTGAAACAATATACGGAAATCTGGAGTGTCACGGAAGCAGACGGTGATCATGATGAAAGAGCCTGGATTTTAAAAATAGACTACAGTGATTTACAAAGAAGCTTGTTCAATAATAAGAAAAGTTACCATTTATCCGTTCGCTGTCTCAAGGACTCGGACTAAATCTCAAAAGGTTTCTCTATGAAAAACACATTCGCAAAAAAGTTTACGGTTTGCACCCTTGCGGGGGTGCTTGGTGTTGCGTTTACTGGTTGCGGGGACGACGACTCGTCTTCGCCGAAAGGGACGGGGCTCCCTGCCGAAGTGGCTGACAAGGCGGAACTCGAAACATACGAGTGCAGTATGGATGTCATCGGCGAGAAGGTCTATGTGACCGAACTCGAAGAGAACTACGAATGCGACGGCGAAAAGTGGTTCAAGTCCTACGACCAGACAAAGCCGAGTTCAACATCTACAAAGTCGTCGAGTAGCAAGAAGTCCGACGGCTCCAGCGACTCCAAGGCTGCCGACAAGGACGGTTCATCGAGCAGCGACGCTACGACATCAAGCAATTCTGCGAAGTCCAGCAGCTCGCGCTCCACGGAAATCCTTGAACCCGAAATCACCGTGAACGAGACCTGCACCGAGGTGGGAGTCTGTGACGCCATGGTCAAGACCGACATCAGCACGTGGCACTTTGTGCGCAAGGACGATTTTGGCGACGACGCCGAATACACCTACACG
>LVAE01000059.1 GCA_001603905.1 Fibrobacterales bacterium Fibro_02 | reverse complement strand
ATTGATGGGGGCTTTGCTTGTAATAAATATATTCCTTTTTTATAGCCCTTTATGGAATGGGAAAATGTTGGTACTTTACTATATTTTTATGTACTCTTTACAATAAACAATTCACCGCCATGAGCCCGAACTAGCTGAAAGGCAGCGACGATGATCCGGTAGTGGCGTTCCGTAGGAATGTCCTATGACACTTATGATTCTTAAAATGATCGGTTGCCTTGCGCTCCTCATGTTCGGCATGAAGACCATGAGCGAAGGCTTGCAGAAACTCACGGGCGGTCACCTGCGTGCTGTCCTTGGAACCATGACCAAGCACCGCATCGGAGGCCTTCTCACAGGTACCTTTGTGACTGCCTCGGTGCAGTCTTCTACCGCTACGACCGTCCTTACCGTAAGCTTCGTTAACGCTGGCCTGCTCACATTGAGTCAGGCCATTCCTGTTATCATGGGTGCGAACATCGGTACCACTGCCACGGCCTGGATTATGTCCATATTCGGGTTCCAGTTCAACATGAGCTCGGTGGTGTGGCCCTTCTTCGCCCTCGGCATCATTCTTTCTTACACCAAGAAGAACTCGACCAAGAGCATCGGCGAATTCGTGTTCGGTTTCGCGTTCATGTTCCTCGGCCTTACCACGCTGCGTGAAAATGCGGTGGCTATGGATTTGGCTCACAACCAGACGGTCATCAACTTCTTTGCGACGACTGGCGGTTGGGGTATCTTCAGCACGCTCCTGTTCTTGCTGCTGGGTAGCATCCTGACCATGTGCGTGCAGTCGTCTGCGGCTATCATGGCGATTACACTCCTGCTCTGTAGCAGCGGAGTGCTTCCGATTTACCAGGGCATTGCGCTTGTGATGGGTGAAAACATCGGTACCACGGTGACGTCGAACCTCGCCGCTCTTTCGGCAAGTACGCAGGCGAGACGTGCGGCCTTGGCCCACATGCTGTTCAACGTGTTCGGCGTAGTGTGGGTGTTGATTGTGTTCCGCCCGTTCGTGAATATGGTGTGCAGCATCGTGGGTTTCGACCCGACGTTCGAGCCGCATACCGAAGAAGAAGTTGCCCAGGCGAGCGTCCGTGTGACCTACGCGCTATCTGCCTTCCATACGGCATTCAACCTCTGCAACGTGCTTATCCTCATCTGGTTCATCAAGCCGATGGAAAAAATCATCTGCAAGATTATCCGCGAAAAGGAAGACGGCGAGGATTTCAAGGTCAAGTTTATCAGTGCGGGCCTTATGAGCACTGCAGAACTTTCGCTTTTTGAAGCCCGCAAGGAAATTAACTTGTTTGCAGCCCGCACGCAGAAGATGTTCCGCATGGTGCCTGAACTGCTCGAGATGAAGGACGAAAATGACTTTGTCAAGCTCTTTGCCCGCATCGAGAAGTACGAAGGCATCAGCGACAATATGGAAATCGAGATTGCCAAGTACTTGAACCAGGTTTCCGAAGGTCGCTTGAGCCCCGAAAGTAAGACGAATATCCAGTCGATGCTCCGCGAAATTTCTGAAATCGAAAGTATCGGCGACGCCTGCTACAATATGTCCCGCGCCATCAACCGCAAGTTTAGAAGTTCCGACGACTTTACTGAAGAGCAGTACAACCGCATCAAGCACATGATGCAGCTTTGCGACAAGGCGTTAACGAACATGATCGATGTCATTAGCGATGTGGAAACTGCCGACGCAAACCGTACGCTGAATATGGAGAACGAAATCAACGATTATCGCAAGCTCCTCAAGGAGAAAAACATTGCCGATATCGAATCGCAAAAGTACAGCTACCAGATGGGCGTGCACTACATGGACGTGGTGAACGACTGTGAAAAGCTCGGTGACTACGTGGTGAATGTGGTCGAGGCTCACACGAACAAAAAATTTGCCACCTAAATTCGGCTGTAACTTCGCCGACCTTCTATCAAAAAGTGTTATATTTCTAAAAAACATAAGAAGGAAGGTGTATGATGTTTTCTCGAATTATTGCGACGAGTGCAATTGCAGCTCTGTTCTTTGCAGGTTGCTGCGAAAAATGTCCCGAAGAAAAGACTGCCGCTGCGCAGACTCCGGTTGCCTCGCAGGCGCAACAGTCCGCTTCGCTCCCGGAACGCCCGGTAACTCTCTCGCTGTGGACGGAACATGCTCCTGCAAAGGATTCTCTGGAAGCTTTCGTGCGTGCGGTGACAGATTCTACTTCGCCGGATTTTATCCCGGTGGAACGCCGTATCGCCGCATTCGACTGGGACGGTACACTCTTCCTCGAAACGGCTCCGACCTACTTTGACTGGATGCTTTTCGAACACCGCGTCCTTGACGATTCAACTTTCAAGCCGTCCAAGCAGCAACTGAAGGCTGCCCGCGAAGGCCGCGAAAAGAAGGTCTTCCCTGGACTTAGCGCCGAACGCGAACGTATGGTCGCGCAGGCCTACAAGGGCATGACGCTCTCGGAATTTGAGGCATACGTTCGTGCCTTTATGGCAGAACCGCAGCCGGGCTTTACGGGCCTCAAGCGTGGCGAAGCCTATTACAAGCCGATGGTCGAAGTGGTCAAGTTCCTGACCGCAAACGGATTTACGGTTTACGTGAGCAGCGGCACCGAACGCTACACGATGCGCCCCGTCGTCATGGACGGCCTCGGTCTTCCGCCTCGGCAGATTATCGGTTCCGATGTAGTCGTGGTGTCAAATAACCAGAACGGCGCCGACGGCCTCGCCTATACCATCCAGGATGGCGACAAGCTCGTGCTTGCGGGGGAGAGCATCATCAAGAATCTGCAGATGAACAAGGTGACTGCCCTTGCCCGCGAAATCGGCTACCAGCCCGTGCTCGCCTTCGGTAACAGCGGTACCGACGCAAGCCTCTTGAACTATGCCATTCACGGCAACAAGTACAGGGCTATGGGCTTTATGCTCCTCTGCGATGACCTCGAACGCGAATACGGCAACGAGGCCAAGGCCGAAAAGATGCGTGCCGCCAGTGAAAAGAACGGATGGATTCCCGTGTCCATGAAGAACGACTGGAAAACCATCTACGGCGACAGCGTCCAGAAAGCGAACTAGCCTACCACTTTACGTAGAATCCTTTGCGTTTGGGTTATCCGTTTTGACGGACAACATTTTGATTTATTCGGGTTTTGGACGACACTGAAAATATTGCCAGAATTTTTTGTCTGGGGTCTTGCATTGAATGTCAGACTCTTGAGATGTGCATAACGAGACCATTTCTAAGTCGTAATAAGATAGGTTGCTATAGTAGGTTTTTATCCAAATCAGGTTAGTGGGTTCGTCATAACAAAGAGCTTCTGGCTTGAAAAAAATTTTTCTGTTTGTAACGGAATTAAAGGTAATGTTTGCGTATATGGAATCACTGTAAAATTTTTCGATATCTGGAGGTGTGATTGCCGCTATGTTGAGAATTGCGTCCGCTTCATTAAATGATTGATCAAGAAGATGAGGCACAGTAAATAAGAACAAGCCTACAATCCACCCTACACCTCCAAAAGTAATCGACCCGAGCAGTCCTGTTGTGCCTATGGACCATTCTAGCCATTTGTTGCGGTTGTGGTTATTTCCGATGACCAAGGTCGTATCCAACAAGATATTGCTGTTGTTTACTATGGTCAGTTGATGTTCCCCTTTGGGAATGTTGACGGCTACCATTGCGGGATTTCGGGCGGGGCTTATTTCGGCGTATGTTTCCCCATCAATTAGAATTTGATGCTTTACGGTCCTTTGGTTGAAATAAATTTCTGCATGGCCTGTATTGACACTAGCGCAACCGGAAATCATCAGCGTCATCAACAATACGGCAAGGAATTTTTTTGATAGAGATCCCATAATCTTCCCCCCCCCCTATAGCCATAGTCCTGCGGATCCGCCGAATGACAAATTCCTCTTTTCGGCGTTCAGGTAGTCAGTGATGCCTGCGGAAATTTTGATATGGTCACCAATCCAGAGCGATGTCCCCAGGTACGCCTTGAACAGGTAAGGAAATTCAAAGGTCAGGTCCATTCTGTCTTCGGTGCCGCCCCACGGGGAGAACATAGAAATGGATCCTGAAAGGGCCGCTGGTCCCGCATAGACGGAAGCGTAGGTTCCTGCTGCGGCGGTGGTTACAATTTTTTCAGAATAATTTTCTTCGTGCGTTTCTTTTGATGCAGGGACGCGATCGCCCATGTCATAGAAGCTTTCTGTGTATTGGTATCCTGTGTAAGAACTTTGCCATTGCCCTAAGGCGAAATATCCGAAAAGTCCACTTTCAAAATGCGTTAAGTTTATACCAACAACGCCCCGTATAAATGCGAATGGTGACGAATTGAAGCCGAAGGATAGTCCCGATAGGACTATTTCGTCCTTGAATAAAAAGTCTGCAGTAACTGCGAAGTCCCGGGCCTTGTGTTCGTAAGCAAAGTCGACCTTGCTGTTCGGCAGAATGATCGAATCTGAAAAGACTTTTTCTTTGTTTGAAACTTTCATCGGAATTTCGCGGTCTTTTGCTTTTGCCACAGAAAACGAGAATCCCTTTAGTAAGGTCTGTTCAGGTACGAATTTCCCCACGCCATTAAAGTTTTCTATTTCGGGAATTTTAAATCGACCCTTGGTCATTTCGACCTTGGTTTCGATGAAGGTACACCCGCATAACAACGATGCGACGAGGAATAAAAGAAATGTCTCGAACTTATGCATAGGGGTTCCTTGCGAAAATTTAATAAATTGTAAAAAAGAAGCTCTGCAAAGTATATTGCAGAGTTGCGCAAATCATTTTTTAAAGTGTCTACGAACTAGAAATTCAAAGAAAGTCTGCTGCCGTAGGAGCCTTTGCGGGCGTTGATGAGCGGCTCGATTTGCAGTTGCAGGGCGTGTTGTCTTCTGTAGTTGTACTGCACAAGGGAATTGCGGAAACGCTCTGCCTTGCGCAGCTTGGATCCGCCCACAATCTTTACGACGACGCCCGTGGTGAAAACGGCTGCGCCTCCGAGAAGGATTAGGTAACCTGCGAGATAGGTGATTGCTCCGTCGTCATCGCAATGGTCTTCTGTGCATTCCATGTCCATTAAGCCTCCAAGCATCATCAAACCTCCGATGCCGGCTGCGATTCCGCCTCCCATCATCATGACTTTGCCGGTTCTTCTTTTGGAATTGCCGCTTTGAGTGTAGATTTCAATCATGTTCTGGTAGTAGGCGACACTATCGTCATAGAAAATCTGCTGGTAATACTGCGGCGGGTACTGCGGCTGTGCAGCGGGGTACGGTGCCGGAGCATACTGGGGTTGCGCATATTGCGGCTGGGCATATTGAGCCGGGTATTGTTGGTATTGCACCGGAGCATATTGCGGTTGCCCATACTGGGGCGCGGGTGCATACTGCGGCTGATTGGCGCTAGGGTATTCTACGTATTGCGGCTTGTCAACGTACGAATCCTGCGGTGCGGGGGATTCCTGTGCATAGACCGTCATAGCGAACAAAAGAACAAAAAGAAAAGCGAGCTGTTTCATAGATGGAAAAATAGAAAAAGATTCCTGAAAATTAAAAGTGTTCCAATTTTTAAATAAAGAACAA
The DNA here is from genome assembly GCA_001603905.1 of Fibrobacterales bacterium Fibro_02. Lineage (GTDB taxonomy): Bacteria > Fibrobacterota > Fibrobacteria > Fibrobacterales > Fibrobacteraceae > Fibrobacter. Next base: position 34,355 of record LVAE01000059.1, on the reverse strand, counting down.
GTGCTTTTTTGATATATTTAGGATATGCTAAAGAATGCCTTTTTCAAAATTTCTCTTGCCTGTGTAGGAACCGCGTTCTTTGCGGCGTGCTCGACGCCGACCGTTTCTAGCGATGACGACGATTCCGAAAAGTCATTTGTTTCTTCTAACAGTGAAGATAAATCTTCGTCAAGTGTAGAAGTAAAAAGCATCTACGAAGCGGTAGAAGAGTCCGGGTTGTACACGACCAAGGATTCCGTGGCGGCTTACTTGTGTAAGTTTGATAAATTGCCGAGCAACTATGTAGGCAAGGACGAAGGAATTGCCCTGTACGAATCCAAAACAGGAAACACCTTTTCAAAGTGGAATTTTAATCCTTGGACAACGCTTGGTGTAATGATTGGCGGCGATGATTTTAAGAATTACGCGTCTGATCCCGATTATTACCATGCAACATTGCCCGAAGGTTCTTACCACGAAGCGGATGTAGATTACTCTGCGAAGAATCGTGGAACAAAGAGACTTGTTTACCAGTCCGATTGTGTCATTTACTACACCGCAGACCACTACGAAACTTTCACCCAGTTGGAAGTTCGTTAGAATTTTATTTCGTTTCTAGAAAGTCAAGTGCTTCGCCAGCAAGTTCCACGCAGCGGTTGCAGGGAATAACCTTGTTCGGGCGAATTTCGCTGCACTTGGTGAAGTTCTGTGCGCCACGCTTGAAAAAGTCTTCGATTGCATCGGCATGGTCCGGCTGCATCATTTTAGCTGCATAGAGCGCGCCGCAGGAACCGTTCGGGGCCTTGCCTCCACCGAATGCACGGAACATCTCGGCAGCCTTCACCGCCTCGTCTTCGGACTTGCCCGTTGCACGTGCATAACCATACGCTACAGACATTGCACAATTGCCGCGCTTGTCTGCATGGAATTGTTTCGAAATTTCAGCGATAGACATAATATTCCTCAATATACATTATTTTAAAAATTAAGCAACAGATTGCCGCCGAAAGCCTGTCCTATGGGATTTATCAAGGGGACAATGCTCAAGCTCGTCGAACGCAGGTTGTATTGTCTAAGCTGCTCTTCGTAACCGTTGGCTCGGTCTAACCTTTTCTGTCCATTGGACCTGAAGATAATGCCCGTTATGATGGAGGCTCCACCAACGAATATGCTGCTGCCTCCCAACAAAAAGAGATACGCGCTACCGCTGTCACCTTCTTCATACGAATATTTTTGAGAATCACGTTGATAATCATTATGATTTTTTATTGCATAGGCGGTAACGGCGACTCCCGCGCACAGACCCACGCTCCCTGCAATAATCAGCCCTGTTCCGAGCGTTTTATGACGATTCCCTATTTTGGTGGCTCGTTCGTAATTGTGCAAAATCTTTGCGATGCTGTCATTTTCCACGGCGGGGGTGTTGTAAACCGCTTGGACATACGTGGAATTCATCTCCTGGGCAAAGGCTGTCAGGGCCAATAACAATGCAATGATTATTGAACGCATCGCCATCACTTAAAATTCCAATAATAGATTCCCACCGAATAAGAGTCTTGCGGTGTGCTATAGACATACTTTACAGAACCGTTTGACAAATAAACGGGCGGTTCCTGCGCATAAGCAAAAAGCGCTCCCCAAATTACAAGAAAAATAAATATACGGTTCATCATCAGTAATGATAGCTTTTTTCAGCAAATGAAATACAAAAAAAATAGCGCGAACTCTTTACAAATTCCGAAAACTTGCAGCAAAAATCACACAAACATGCTTGTCGACAGAGGCTATAAACGGCAAAATTCGCATTTTTTAAGGCCCGACCTCTAGAAATCCAGGGCAAGAATCCCGCCAAGCGAGCGTTCCACGGGATCGACCACAGGAAATAGCCTTATGCTCATCGAAACCTCCCCACGCTGCCTCAGTATATTCCCGTAAAAATCGGCACGCTTCAGTTTCTCTTCTCCCCTAGCATAGACAAAATAAGCCGGAACAAGCATACCCGCACTGACACCATAAGCTAAAAAGACAAGCGTGATTCCAGAGCCAGCGTCATCACACAAATCACCCTGACACGTGCGCTTGAATTCGCGATAACTTTTTACGTATGCAACAGTAAGGGCTACACTCAAACAAGTAAAAATCCCTCCGCCAACATAGAGCAGCGTCCCGACGAATTTTTGCCGCTCTCCCCCGGCAAGATTACGATAATATTCAGTTTGAATCTTCCTGATATTGTCACCCAATATAACATCTTCCGCCACAACAGAATCACCGTCGGCAGCCGAGACAAACGCCGTATCCGCCTCCTGGGCATGAGCAAGGAGAACCGCGAACAGAATTACGAACGGACAAATGAATCTCATACAAAGGAAATATATATTATTCAGCAAAAAAGAAACCCCGCAAAAACTTGCAGGGTTAAAAAGTCAGGAATTTGCGTAAGCGCAAAATTCTAGGCTCGGAAATGCGAACGCAAGCGTTCGCGCTTCACTCGCCTCATAATCAGTTACTTATCCGTGAGGAATGCGACGCCCGGAAGCACCTTACCTTCGAGCAGTTCGAGGGAAGCGCCACCACCCGTAGAGGTGTGGGTCACCTTCTTGTCTGCGCCGTACTTCTTGGCAGCCGTAGCGGTATCGCCACCACCGATCACGGTGATTGCGCCGGCAGCGGTAGCTTCGACGATAGCGTCGGCCATAGCCTTGGTAGCCTTTTCGAAGGCTTCGAATTCGAACACGCCTGCAGGACCGTTCCAAACGATGGTCTTGGCGGACTTGATAGCGTTCACGAAGAGCTTGGTGGACTCGGCACCCACATCGAGGCCCATCCAGCCAGCCGGAATGCCTTCGGCGTCAGTGACGGCCTTCGTGGCAGCGTCGGCAGCGAACTTGTCGGCAGCGATGTAGTCAACCGGGAGAATGATTTCCTTACCGGCAGCCTTGGCCTTGGCCATCAGATCCGGAACGAGCTTGGCACCTTCTTCGTCAAACAAAGAAGAACCGATTTCGATGTTGTTCAGAACCTTCTTGAAGGTGAAAGCCATGCCACCGCCGATGATGATCTTGTCGGCCTTGTCGAGGAGGTTGTTGATGAGCTGGATCTTGTCAGCGACCTTTGCACCGCCGAGGATGGCGAGGAACGGACGCGGAGGATTGTTGAGCACCTGGTCGAATGCCTTGAGTTCCTTGTTCATGAGGAAACCAGCAGCACGCTGCGGGAGTTCAACACCAGTCATAGAGGAGTGGTCGCGGTGAGCGGTACCGAAAGCGTCGTTCACGTAGACGTCAGCGAGCTTGGTGAGGCTTGCACGGAAGGCCTTCACGGCTTCCTTGTCGGCCTTTTCCTTAGTTTCGGTGCCATCGGCGTTCTTGATCTTACGCTTGCCTTCTTCTTCGATGTGGAAGCGGAGGTTTTCGAGGAGGATGATTTCACCCGGCTTGATAGCAGCGCAGGCAGCTTCGACTTCCGGACCCACGCAGTCGGAGAGGAACTTCACCGGCTTCTTGATGAGTTCTTCGAGCTTCTTTGCAACCGGAGCGAGCGTGTACTTCATGTTCTTTTCGCCATTCGGACGGCCAAGGTGGGAAGCGAGCACGACGGCTGCACCGTGATCGAGAGCGTACTGGATGGTCGGGAGAGCGGCTTCGATACGCTTGGTGTTGGTGATTTCGCCAGTCACCTTGTCCTGCGGAACGTTGAAGTCAACACGGATGAACACGCGCTTGCCGGCGAGTTCGAGATCTTCGATAGAAAGCTTTGCCATTGTAGCAATCCTCTTTTTTAGGTTAAAATTTTACGCAGGTAAATATAGTAAAAGGCGAGTGCTGCGATATGTGAAGAATGCAGTTTTTTGTGATACTTGTAAATATTGGGAAACAATTCGCCCGATGGGAAAACATAATGTTCACAAATGTGTAATGTTAAGGCATATTTTTAATGCAATTGTCCATGTTTTTTTATATATTTCAAAAAAAATTTAGACAATTTGGAGTGATAAATGAAACGTTCACTTTTGATGGTTCTCTGCCTGTCTGTCGTATCGGCTTTTGCTGGCGTATACGATATTGAAGAATTTTCCGCAAAGGATGCGGGCACGCCGGATGACTATATCGTTGCCGAATTTGGTGGTACGCTTAAGGTCGCTCCTGCAGATGAAGTCGAATCTCTCCAGGAAGGCCGCCTGGTCGTCCGCCAGAAGTTCGAAGATCCGTTTGGTGAATCCGAAACCTCTTACCAGCTCTACCAGGGCGGCAAGGGTGACCTCTCCTCGATGACTGCTCTGACTGCAGATGGCGTTGACTATTCCAAGCTCATTTCTGCCAAGCTTTACGAACGTCGCGGCATGTCCGCCGACAAGGATGTCGAGAAGGTCTACTTCGATGGCAAGGCTGTTTATGCTCCCGGTCTTACGACTGCGGTCGTCTTTATTGATGGTTCTCCGGTGACCTTGAAGGGCGACGCTCCGGCTGCCGAAGAAGAGGAAGAAACCGTTGCCGCTGCCGCTCCCGCCGCAAGCTCTAGCGACGAAGAAGAATGTGACGAATATGATCCGGACTGCGAAGAAGAAGATGACGACGACTACTCTTCTTACAAGACTTCTGCTCCGGTTGACAATACTGCCGATGACCGTGACTACGCTGCAAGCGATGCTGCGAAGGATGTCGGTGACCGCTTCGGTATTGCTGACGAAGTTCGTTTCTGGACTGCCGTGGCCCTGTCCGCCGTTGCCGGTGCAGGCATCGTGATGGGTATCTTGAACCACAGCAAGGCCGGCGAAGCACAGGATGCTTACGACGAACTCTCCGAAATCAACGACAAGGTCTTGAGTGCTTGCAACACCGACGCAAATCCCGATAAGTGCCGTGCGGTAATGTCCGAGAAGGCCGGTAACTCTGACTGGTCCTTGGCCAATATGCAGAAGCGCATGGACGAAAACAAGAAGACTCACGATTCTTACGCCACCGCCCGTAACATCTGGTTCGGTGTCGCTGCCGGTGCCATTGCAGGCGCTGTTGTCCTCTTCGTATGGTAGTTGAGACGGGTAAAATCTCTATACGGGATTTGGAGTTCAGCTGCATTATCGGCACGCTCCCTTTCGAACGCGAAAACGAGCAGCCGGTCGTGATGAACATCTCCGTGTGGCTTGATTTTACCCTCGCTGCTCGCAACGAGGATTTGGCTCATTCCATTGATTATGTTCAGCTGGCTGATGACGTACAGGACTTCGTTTGCAAGTCCCGTTTTCAGTTAGAGGAAACGCTGGTTGTCGAAACCGCGAAACATATCCTGAACCACTACCCGAAGACCATCGCGGCAGAAGTTTCTGTCCGCAAGCCGCTTGCCATCCCGCAAAGCGCCGGCGCCGAATCGAGTATTAAGATAATCCGCTAGTGCAAAGTGCGTCATTCTCGACCAAGCGAAGCGCGGAAGGGAATCCATAACCGGCGTTCTACTTTTTTAATTGAGAGAAACGAAGAACACCTCCGGGATGATGCGTGTGGATCCCGTCGGTCGCAGAGCTCCCTCCAGGATGACGAGCGTGGAGGTTTTTAGCTGCGGAAGGCGCGGTAGCGCAGGGCTTCGGAGAGGTCTACAATTTCAACAGATTCAGAATTCCTAAGGTCGGCGATAGTGCGTCCGACCTTTAATAGTCTATAGTAGCCGCGGGCGCTCAGGTTCATCTGGTCGGCGGCGTTGACGGCGAACTTTTCGGTGGCGGGGGAGAGCTTGCAGCTTTCCTTGGCGAAGTTGGAACTCATTTCCGCGTTCGTCTTGAAGCGGGTCCCCTTGAACCGTTTGCGCTGAATTTCACGGGCAACGCAGACCCGTTTGCGGATCTCGGCGGAAGGTTCCGCGGAGGTTCTCGACGCAAATTGCGAGGCGTCTACAGGAGGTACGCTCACCTGGATATCGATGCGGTCGAGGAGCGGTCCCGAGATTTTTTCCTGGTAGCGCTTGCGTGCCTCGGGGAGGCAGGTGCAGTGGCGCTTGGGATCCATGGCGTAGCCGCAGGGGCAGGGGTTCATGGCCGCCCCCATCATGAAACGGGCGGGCCAGACGACGGTGCCGCTTGCGCGGCTGACCGAGATGGAACCTTCTTCCATCGGTTCGCGCAGGGCCTCCAAAACGCTGCGGTTGAATTCCGGTAGCTCGTCCAGAAAGAGGACTCCGTTGTGGGCGAGGCTCGCTTCGCCCGGCTTTAGCCGGGTGCCGCCCCCCACCAAGGACACCATGGACGCACTGTGGTGGGGCGTGCGGAACGGGCGCGTCATGACCGGCTTGAATTCGTCGGAATCGCCGGCGGTTCTCGCACACGAGTGGATGCGGGTTGTCTCTAGAATTTCGGTTTCGGTCATTTCGGGCAAAATGCCAGGCAGGCATTTGGCGCACAGCGTCTTGCCCGCTCCGGGCGATCCTACCAGCAGAAAGTTATGCGCTCCTGCCGCGGCCACTTCCAGCGCCCGCTTGACACCTTCCATCCCGACCACGTTCCTGAAGTCGGGGATGTCACTTGCAATACTTGTTAATTTGTTCTTAAAACGGAAGCCGGTGGCCCACCTGGCTGCATTCTCTGCACCCGCTTCCAATGCATCGACGCATTCCTTGAGGGTGTCCGCACAGACGTAGTGGATTCCTTCGACCAGCGAAACTTCGCTTTCGTTCGCGCGAGGAATCACCAAGATGTTCCTGGACTTTTCCGAAAGGCTCATGGCAATCGAAAGCGCGCCCCGAATCGGCTTCAACAGGCCATCGAGCGAAAGTTCCCCCACGATAACGAGGTTTTCAAGTTGGGGAACTTCTATTTCGCCGGTCGCAACCAGCAGCCCGATGGCAAGCGGCAGATCCAGGGCGCTTCCTTCTTTCCGCAAATCCGCGGGCGACAAGTTCACCGTAGTCCGGAAACCGGTCACCACCTTGTCGATGGAACGAATCGCCGAAACGACACGTTCCCGCGATTCCCTTACCGCGTTGTCGGGTAACCCTACCATGGTGAAACCCGGCAGCCCCTGCGAGGCATCGATTTCGACACTCACCGGGACGGCCTTTATTCCAAACAAGCAGTAAGAACGGATTCGACGGAACATGGATTCTCCTTAGGCGACTGCGGCCTGGTACTTTTCAAGAACGCAATTTTCGATATGCTCGCGCAGGTTGCGTGCCATCGGGAAACAGACGCTGCGGAATTCTTCGCCCTTGAAGAACGGATCAATCGGGTAACCCACGAACATGCCGTTTTCGCCTTCCATCACGCGGAGCCCGCGAACCAGGAACTGGTCGTTGAGCACGACCGAGGCAAGCCCCTTGATGTGCCCCATGGACGGGCCTTCCTTGAAGGGGTAAACTTGCACACTGGTGACGGCGAGACAGTCGAACGCCCCGGTCGCATTCCATTCTTTCTTCTTCTTTTCTTCAGCCATTTTGGCCTCCTAGTTTATGTGTGAATTTTGCGGCAACGTAACGGATGGTGCGTGCCGCTTTCGGAGCCCTATTTTGCAAGAATCGTGCCAAATCGCTAAAGTGGCGAAATTACGCGAAAAAAGGCAATTCCAAAAAAAAGAAGAATTGGCCGAGGTGATTAATCACCGATTAATCACTGATTAATCAGTTTACTATTATTAACACATGCTCTTGAAACCGAATATGAACTGGCCCCAGAATCAGGGGATCGCGCTCCCGACCGTGCTTGCCGAGGCGGAGCTTTCCGCGGACTATTTCACGATCCACTTTACAGTGGAAGAACCCTCGGACTGTTTCCGAGCCGAAGTCAATAGCGACAACGGCCGCAGCTGGGAAGATTCCTGCGTCGAGATTTTTCTGCAGAGTCCCGCGAATCCCGGTGAGTACTTCAACTTCGAAACGACCTGCCGCGGCTACCTACTGGCAGCGAAGGGACCCGACCGCAACAACCGCACGGTGCTTCCGCAGTCGGAAATCGACAAGGTGATTCGGACCAAGCAGCTTGCCAGCGTTGCTGGAAACCTCGTGTGCTGGGGAATGACGGTGCAGATTCCGGCGACCGTCCTTGGCATTCAGAGTTTCAACGGGGTACAACTTAGGGGAAACCTCTACAAGTGCGCCGACAAGGCGAAAACGCCGCATTACTTGAGCGCTTTCGAAGTCGGTACCGAGAAACCCGATTTCCACCGCCCCGAATTTTTCAGGGACTTCACCTGATTGCCCCTAGCCTGGGAACCGTAGGCGGCGGTCGCTGCCGAATACTATTTTGTTGCTCAAATGAGCAAATTTTAATACAAAAAATTACTATATTTGGGGGGCTATGGAATATGGTGCATACGGAAGAACCTGGTGGAGCAAGAAGTGGCTAGACCACTTGCTTTCGGGTGCGTCTGCACGCGATATTGATCTGGCTTTCAAGTATGTGGGGCGTGGGCAGGTTCAGCCCTTTACGGTGACCGACAACCGCGTCATGGCCGAAGTCAAGGGCCCGAACGGCGGTTCGCACAATGTTTATCTAGTGTTCCCGAAGTTTGACAAGGAACGCGCCAATGTCTTTGTGGGGCTCCTGAAACAGCAGCCGGTGGAGCTGACGGCGCTTTCGAACGAGGCGATGAACCCCTCCATCGAGCTCCTCCTTTCCAAATGCGGCCTTTCGCTGTTCGAGACCTGCGACAGCGTGAACATGAACTGCGACTGCAAGGATCCGCTGCCTTGCCGCTACGTGATATCGGTGTTCCTGAAACTGGGCGAGATGATGTCTGCCGATCCGTTCGTGCTGTTCCGGATTCACGGAACGGACATCGCCTACCTCAAGGATTACAAGCCGGAGCCTGTGGAATCGGATGTGCCGAGCGAATCGACGCTGGTGCGAATCTTGCCGGTGAACGACCGTGTAGAAATGCCGCGCGTACCCAAGTTCAATTTTAATGAGTGGCGCGATTATTCCCATGTGCTTCCGGCGATGCTCTCGAATTTCCCTGATTTTTGCCCTGCAGGAAATTTCAAGAAGAGCTTTGTCGATGAACTGGAACGTTGCCGTTCGTTCTACAACCATTTTGAAAAGTTCGAACAGTTTGCCCAAGATTTCGGGATCTACCATGCACATACGTTCTTGATGGAACGTGAACGCCTGCAGGTGGTGCATGCGCGGGGCTGGCAGTGGACATTCAGCCAGCTCGAAGACGAGCGCGTGGTGGCCGAGGGGCTTTCCGTCGAAAATATCATGGGGGCGCTGTGCCGCCTGAATCAGGATTGCGTGTGGCATAACCACGTGACGGTGCGCTTTGTTCACCAGCTCCTGATGGTGGCGTATTACCTGGTGCGTTGCGGTGCGATTTACCCGCAGGTGTTTTGGCTGAACGGTGTGACGGCGCAGGTGCGCTGGCTCCCGGCCGAAATGCTTCCCGATGTGCTTGCTGTGGTGGCGGAACTCGAAAAGAGTGTCCCCGACGATTTCGCTTTTACGGTGCGTGACCTGCTGCGCGAAGACCTGGACGGAGCCGCTGAACATATCCTCTCGATTTTTATCGGCAAACTGTTGCGTTTTGCGCGTACGGCACAGAGCTACAAGAAGGGGACTCACGAAAACCTGCTCGGTTTTTTCTTTGACTGCAAATCGGGAAAGCTCGCGGCGAACGGACTCAAGATTCCGTCGAAGATTCAGGCGTGGTTCTCCGTCTACAATTCGCTGGAATTCAACCACAAGATTATTTTCCGCTGTTCGGAACTCGGCAAGGAAATTGCCCTGGATGTTTTCGTGGAATCGTCGGTCGGTCGCGAACCCCTCAAGGCCCTTTTTGAAAATAGCGATCCGCGGCTTCTGTCGCTGATGAACGTGCTCAACTGCGTCTCGGAAACGTTCAAGCCGATGAAGCGCTACCTAGAAATTCACGCGGTAGAACCGATCGTGATGAAGGGCGCGGAACTCAAGGAATTCGTCACCTATTCCATCAAGAAATTCGAGGTGTTTGGCATCGTGACCGAGATGCCGCGTTCCCTTAAGGAAATCGCGCGCCCCAAGACGCAGATGAAGTTGAAGGGTAGCCTTGGCATCGGGGCGTTCACTGCGGGCGACCTGCTGGACTTTGACTGGGAAGTGGCTCTGGGCGACGAGAAGATTCCCGCCGAGGAATTCATGCGGCTGGCCAAGGATGCCGAAGGACTCCTCAAGTACAAGGACCGCTACATTGAATATACGGCGGACGACCTCGCGCTACTGCAGCAGCGTATCGACGAACGCGAAAAGAATAAGGGCGCGGCAGGACAAGTGGGTAATCCTGATTCGGAAAACGGCGTCGGCGAAAATGTCGAGGGTGAAAATGGCGCGGGCTCTGAAAATTCGGATGCGGACTCCGACGTGGATGATGCTGCCGAGGAATTTATCCCCTCGACGGCGAAACTTCTGCAGGCCTGCCTCACGGGACAATGCGACGATATCCCTGTCGATATGACTGACGGGCTCAAGCAGCAGCTGGATGTGTGGCGCGGGGAAACCGAGACGAACCTGCCGGAGAACCTGAACGCGACGCTTCGCCCCTATCAGATGCGCGGTTATTCGTGGATGTACAAGAACTTGCAGATGGGTTTTGGGTGCATCTTGGCCGATGACATGGGCCTTGGAAAGACGCTCCAGGTAATCGCGTTCCTCTTGAAGCTGAAACAGGAAGGTCGCCTTGCCGAAGGGCGCGCTCTCGTGGTGGTGCCGGCGGGACTTCTTTGCAACTGGCAGATGGAAGTGAAAAAGTTTGCGCCCGAACTCAAGGTGTTTACTTACCATGGTGCGGGCCGCAAGCTGGAAAAATTCAATGCAGACTTGCTGATTACGACTTATTCGACTTGTCGCCTCGATTTCAAGAAGCTTGAAAAGCTGAATTGGCGCGTGATCGTAATCGACGAAGCGCAGAATATCAAGAATGCCGACAGCGAACAGAGCCGCAAGATTCGTGCCCTCAAGGCTCCGATGAAGATTGCCATGAGCGGTACCCCAGTTGAAAACCGCCTGATGGAATTCTGGACCATTATGGATTTCTGCAACCGAGGCTTTTTGCCCTCGGCGCTGGAATTTCGCGACAAGTACGAAACGCCTATCCAGAAGAATGCGAACCAGGCGGTCGCCGAAAAGTTCAAGAAGATTACCGCTCCCTTTATGCTTCGTCGCATGAAGACGGACAAGACGATTATCAGTGACTTGCCTGACAAGATACAGCAGAACGAGTATGCGGAACTGACGCGTTCGCAGGCGGCTCTGTACAAGAAGATTCTCGACAAGTTTATGGAAGAACTGCAGCTGCTCGAAGAGGGCCCGTCGATGGATATCGGTGCGGATGTGCTTGCGGTTGCTGATGGCTCCGCTTCTGCGGGAGCCCCTGTTGGAGCAAGTAACCTTTTCAAGCGCAAGGGACTTATTCTCCAGATGATTCTTGCGCTCAAGCAAATCTGCAATCACCCGCGTACCTACTTGAAGGCGGGCGAGGCGAAGGTCGAAGATTCTGGAAAGCTAGGAATGCTTCTCGACCTGCTGCGTTCCATCCAGGAACAAGGCGAAAAGGCTATCATCTTTACGCAGTTCCGCGAAATGGGCGAGCTTCTGCAAGAAACTCTTGAACGCGAATTGCAAATCAAGGCGGATTTCTATCACGGCGGCTGTACTCAGAATCAGCGCAACGAGATGGTGCGCAGGTTCCAGGAAGATCCTGAAGACAAGGTTTTGATTCTTTCACTCAAGGCGGCAGGAACCGGCCTCAACTTGACCGCCGCCTCGCAGGTGATCCATTACGACTTGTGGTGGAATCCTGCTATCGAGGCGCAGGCGACCGACCGTGCCTTCCGTATCGGGCAGACCAAGAACGTGCAGGTGCACCGCTTTATTACCAAGGGCACTTTCGAGGAAAAAATCGATGCCCTTCTCGAAGCGAAGAAGGCCGTCGCCGAGATGACGGTGAATGCCGGTGAAACCTGGCTCGCCGATATGGACGACAAGCAGCTCGGCGAAATCTTTGCGCTGGACTCCGCTTCTGTGCTGTAAAAGAAAGACTCGGTCTTAATGACCGAGTCCTTTTGCTTTTTCAAGCAATCCCGGCAAAGACACTCCAACCTGCCGGGAATCCACACCGAAATGTTTTACTTCAGAATCACCTTCTGCATGTAGCGCTGGCTGCCCTGTTTGACCATGAGCACTGCCGGGCCGCGGTAGTCGCTCGAAAGTTCAACAGTGTTCATACCCTTGCTTGCGGTGAAGTTCTGCTGTGCAATCGTCTGACCCATAGTGTTCATCAAAACTGCCTTGGCCGGAGCGGTCGTGGCGGCGTTGAACTGGGCCATGACCATGCCGTACTGCACGCTTACGAGCATCTTGGACGCTGCGGCGACTGCTGCGGGCTTGATGGCATCCGTTCCACTGAGCGCGACAATCTTGGCAGATGCAGTGCCTTCAGTAGAGGGCTTCTTGTCAAAGTCGTCGATGATTTCGGTGGAGCCGTCGGCCTTGATTCCCTTGATGTAGTCGATGGTGATGGTGCCGGAAACCTGGGTTCCGTAGAGGTTCAAGCCGATGGCATTCACCGAGTTGAGGCCTGTGGGAGTGGTACGGAAGTCTGTCCACTTGATCTGGAAAGTCTGGAATTTGGTGGCATCGAGCTGCTGGTCAGCCTGTTCCAAAACGGAGGCGTCAAACCATGCCCAGCTGCTACCAGTCATCATAAAGAGGTCCATGGAGGTCCAGCCGTATTCGCCGCAATCCTTTGCTGCGTTGGTGCACGGACCTGCAGAAGTGACGGAACCCTTCATTCGGATTTCGATGCCAACGTACTTGGAAAGGTCGTTTTTGCCGCTGGCAAGGTTGATACGGAGTGTACCAGTTTCGCTGGAGTCGGAAGTTACTGTCTGGTAAGTCACCTGCACGCCCTTGCCGGAACCTTCGGAAATGTCGGGGTTTTGGTTGACGAGAGAATCAATGCTGTTGCCCGGGAGAGATGCCTGGCCGTATGCTTCGCGCATGGCGTTGAGCGTCTCGACGTCGGTAATGTCGCCCACGTTGCCGCCGAACTTGTTCACCTGGCGGCGAATAATGGTCATGTTACCGTCGCCTTCGTCTCCGGTGTCCCACACGCAAGGAACGAGACCGTTCTTCTTGGCGGCTGCGACCGTGTAGCCGTACCATGCGGCGCGGGCCTTCAGGTGAACCTTCAGATTTTCGCCAGTGAGAACTCCGAGACGCTTGACGGCGCCCATTTCACCGATTACGACTGGAATGCCCTTGTCGTAGAAAGTGCTCTTGAGGCCGCTGAACAGCTGGTCGATAGAGCTCTTGGATCCGAGAGAGGAGCCGGAGCAGGTATGTGCTGCGTCGTTACCCGGAGTCTGATCTTCCCAGTAGTAGAACATTTTGCCCCAGCTTTCGTCGCCGCTGGTCATGAGCGAGAACTGGTACGGGTAGAAGTGGACTTCGGCCATGGTGTAGCCGTCGCCTGCCGGGTCTGTCGGGTATTGTGCGGAAAGGAGCGGGACCTTGTCAATTTCGGTGCGTGGGGCCTGCACGACCACGATGCGGGTGGCGTTGTTGCCGCCAGAAGTGCGTACGGCGCGTAGGCATGCTTCGTGGAGACGCTTTAAGATGGTCATGCGGTCTTCATTGAAAGCCAACTGACCGTTGTCGGTGTAACCATCTGCAGCGGAACCACCACGGTGATCGTTCACGCCAGGTTCATTGGCGGATGCGAAAATCAGATGTTCGTCGTAGGTTTTGAAGTAGTCTGCAATTTGCTTCCAGTAGCCTTCTTGCAGGGCGCGAACCTTGGACGAGTCGGTTGTGGTCTGATTTCCGTTGCGGTCGATGTGTGCGCCGCTAAAGACTTCGTCTTCGAGCCAACCTTCGTCCCAGTGGCTGTTCAAGATGGCGTACATGCCGTTGTTGATAACGAGATCGACGACGGTCTTTACGGAGTCGAGCCAGCCGGCGTTAATGGTGCCGTTAGAGGCGTGGCTGTTCCAGGCGCAGGGAATACGCACGGTGTTGAAACCTGCGTCCTTGATTGCCTTCACGTAGGCGGCGTCAGGGAAAGAGTTGCCCCATCCAGTCGGGTTCCCAGGAACTTCCATGGTGTTGCCGATATTGTAGCCGAGACCCATTTCGGGGTAAATCTCGGTCGCCTTGGGGAGGGCGAACGCAGCGGTGCTTGCGAGCGAGAGCGCGCCGACCGCGATACCAAACTTTCCGATACCAAACATTTTGACTCCTTATATGGTATATGTGGGCATAACTTGCCCCGTTGTAGTTCTATCTGAAATTAGATTCTGCAAGGCCGTTTTAAACAAAAAATATGCGTCTGCATGTTTTTTGCGGTGTAGAATTCTCAACAGGGACTTTAAAAGAGGAATATGAACGGCTTTACATACCTAATTAGGCTGTATTTTGTGCTTTGCCGGACATCGTTACATACTAAAAGCTAAAAACAGTGCGACTAGTATGTAAAAAACAGATTTTTTCGTGCAAAAATAAGAGACTTTGGTGCTTGTAGAAAGATTTTTGGGGGATTTTTTGCCGTTTTCCCCTCATTTTTTGACAAAAATTACATACTAAGTTGCTTGAAAATGAAAAAAAGTATGTAACAATAAAAAAAAGAAGAGGCTCTTTACATACTGAAGACTCTTTTTTATATGAAAAATATGTAAAAACGGGAATAATTTTGCTCCAAGGTCGCTTAATATTTGTGAAAGCCTTTAACAAAAGAAAAATGCCGATTTTTGCTCAAAATCGGCTTTCCTGACTAGAAATATGGTGTTGTCTATTTTCGGTGTTGATTATTTTATTGAGATTTTTTTGGCGAGGCTGGTGCTGCCGACTTTGGCGCGCACAATGTAATGGCCGCTGGCGATCCCGTCGAGATTGAATGCTGTGTTTCCTGCAGGCAGGTTTCCTTGGGCGAGGCTTGCGACCTTGTGGCCGAGCATGTCGAACAGGGCAATGCTTGCTGCTCCGGCATGAGCAATCGAAACCGTGATTTGTTTGCCCTGCGTATTTACCGTCAGCCTGTTGGAATCTGTGCGGCGAGCCATCCTGAAGCCTGTCTTGACCTTGTCCCAGCCGGGCATGTCGTCGAGGGCGATAATGCGTTCGTCATCCAAGTTGCGTTTCCACATGTCTGTCGGAGTCTTTTCCAAGAAATTTCCGCTCCAGGTCTGGCTCCAGGTCATCCAGTAGCTCCAATAGGCCTTGTCTTCGGCGATGCTGTCAATGTCCGGAATGGCGCCGTTTTCGCTCAAGGCAATCATCTTGCTTGTGCCCACGTCGCTCACAATCTTGTTGTAGTAATTGGCTGCAGAGTTGTGGTCGTTCAGCGGGTCATAAATGTCGACTGCGACAATGTCTACGTATGCATCACCCGGGTACCATGCCGCATTCAGGGCGCTGTAATCGTAGCCGAATTTCGGGTCGGTATTGATGTTCCATACCCAGATGAGGTTTTTCAGCTCGTTGGTGACGACCATACGGTTGAATACCAGGCGGTACAATTGCACGTAGCACTCGGGGCTAGCCGTGCCCCACCAGAACCAGCCACCGCTGGCCTCGTGCAGGGGGCGCCACACGACGGCGATTCCCTTTTCTTCGAGTTCCTTGAAGTAGCCCGAGACAATGTCCACGTCGGCGACGATGTCCTTGTAGACCTGCGAAGTTGCGTCAATTTCCTTGCAGGAGGAGTCCTTGAAAGCCTTGGTGTAGTTAAAGCAGGTATTTGTGTTCGAAGTGCCCATGACGTCTTCGGTGCAGCCGGGGTTGTTAAAGCCTGCGGGAGTGCCCTGCGTGTAGAACACGGTGTCTTCCCCGACCTTCCAGTGCCAGGTATAAGTCGGAATGCCGCCCATTTCCCACAGCTGCTCGGTCATCACCAGGTTGTTTTCGGTGTAGCCCTTGAACCAGCCTTCTTCGTGGTGACCGCCTGCCGCAAACAGCATGTCGAAGCCGCCAATGGCGGGGTAGTGCCCGCTACGCTTGTAGAATTCGGCGATGTCGGTCTGGCCCTTCCACGAGACTTCCTCGTCGCTGAACTTGCAGGAATCTGCGGGCGTGCAGCCACCAGGCGGAATGAGCCGCATGTTGCCATAATCGTAGTTGAAATTCTGGTCGCTGATCATCATGCCGCTAACGGTCTTTTTGCCGAAGTTATCGCGGAGGAAGGTGTAGACCTTGCGGGCCGATTCCGTCGCGTTCGGTGTTACCGGCAATTCGCTAATCTTGAACACCGCGTCGGGGTGGCGTTCGACGGTAATGTAGTCCACGCCGAGAGCCTGGTTACCCACGGTAATCTTGTTTTCGCCGGCCTTCATCTTGGCCGATGCCGAAACCACGTAGCTCGAATCGCAGTTGCGCGGGGTGGTAAGCATGGAGCCTACATCTACGCCGTTGACCGCGATTTTAGAGGTGGTCCAGTCGTATTGCTTGATTAAAACCTTGGTGGTAATATCGTAGACGGCGGTTTCTTCGACCTTGACGGTGAACGTGATGCCGCTAGGGTCTGCGGTCTTTGCGTACTTTCCGCCCGAAAATTCTGCACTTTCGGCAACGCTTGCACCAGGCAAATCTTCGGCTTCGTAGATTGTGGGGGCTGCAAAAGCAGACACAATGGAGAATGCGGACAGCGCCGCGAGTAATTTACATCCCATACAACACTCCTTAATTTATGCCTTAAATATACTTTTGAAAAATCAGAATATTCCGTTTGCAAGTAAAACAACGGAAAAGATGTTGTCTGATTCGCAATAAAAAGCCCCCGCGGGTATAAACCCACAGGGGCGAGGAGTCAGAAACTCTTTATTTTACAAGTACAGGCCTTGTGGCTGCTATTCTCGCTCCTTTCACGCGCACGATATACATTCCCTTGGGCATATTCTCGAGACTGAACGCGTAGCTGCCCTGCGTAAGCGTGCCGTGGAAGAGCGTTGCAACGCGCTTGCCGTTCATGCCGAACATGTCTACGCTCACGTCGCCCGCCTTCGCGGTAACAAGTGAAATCGTATTGCCTGCGATATTGAAGGTGCCACCCGCAGCGAGCGAGACTGCGCGAGGCTCAATCCCGATGGAACCTTCGCCGAACACGATCTTGATTTCAGGAATCATCTCTTCGGTGTTCTCGAATCCGCGGCTGAAGGCATCGTACTTGTCTTCGTTGAAGTCCCAGAGAACCTGGTCGCCTGCCTTGAAGTTGTCGTACAGAATGGTTCCGGTGTAGCCTGCCGCATAGTTCGCAATGACGACACTCAGGGTCTTGTTGCGGTCAGCGTAGCTGGAAATATCGAAGGAACATATTTTCGATTCGCCCGCAGCTACTTCGCAGGGGCCTTCTACTTCGGTCCATGTCCACGCATCCGTCAGTTTGAAAATTAGGTTCAGTTGAGCATCGCTCGTGCCCTGGTTTTTCACCTCGAACGTGAACGTGTTGGCCTTGCTCAGGTCCCACGTCTTCTGGTATTCGATCTGCGCATTGTCGCCACCGTAGGTCACGGCCATCTTGCCGTCGCCGCCTTCCTGGCTTATTGCTACATCCTTAATCTTGATGCTGGCCTCTTCTGTTGCGGCAAGCGCCGTCATCGCCTTGAGTGCCGGGTCGATGGTATAGGTGTAACCGCCGAAGTTCGATTCGGTCTTGTCACCGATGTACTGCCAGGCGAGAGCACCCGCGTAACCGCCGTCAAACGCCTTGCGGTAGCATTCCTCGGTCGAAATCTGGGTCTTTGCCGCCATGCTCGTCGTGTAGGTATCGCCTTTCCAGCCGCTTGCGGGGAATTCTCCAATAATCATCGGCTTGCTGTCGTAGCTGTACTTGCTCGCCATCTGGGCCGCCGTATTCACGAACGGGCTCACCGCATCGTTTTGCCAATATGGATAGTAGTGTGTCTGGAAAAAGTCGAGCGTGCCGTTCGCCTTGCCACCCGCCGCCACGAGGGCCGCATCGTTCCAGTACTTCTGATACTGAATGTTCACGCTACCCGTAGAAACGAGCAGTTCCGGGTTTTCGGTGTGGATGGCTGCCGCTACCTTGTTTGTAAACGCCTGAATCTTGGAAAGCGCCATCTTCTTGGTAGTCCAGCCGCTGCATTCGCTCGTCATGCCCTCGGGTTCGTTGAAGACTTCCCAGGTCATGAGCGCCTTGTGGTTGCCAATCGCCTTCACCACCGGGATGAGCGCGTTGTCGATAAACGCCTGCGTGCCTTCATCTTCAAACAGGTTCGTATTCGCGGTGATGTCAAGCTTTTCGTCGTAAAGTCCCCACTGGTTGGGTTCCATCAGGTTGTGACTGAAGAGACACATCGAGACCATCACGCCGTATTCCTCGGCGATGTCCAGGGCCTTCTTCATGTTGTTGATGGTGTTTTCCTTGAGGCCCGAAACCAGGTGCGTCGTCTGGTCGATTTCCGGGCTCTGGCTCATGTTGTTGAAAAGCCACCAGCGGATGGCGTTACCGCCCGCGGCGCGCGTGCCCTCTACGGCCTTGCGCCAGGCGTTTTCGTTCAGCGGGGATGCCCCCACGTCGGAATTGTAATCGCTCCAGGCGAGGTTCGTGCCCGAAAAGAAGATTTTCTTGCCGTTATAGAGCAGGTCGGTGCCGCTCACCGTGAGGCCCGGGGCCGCAAAAGCGGTTCCACCGAGCAAAAAGGCCCCGCAAAGAGCCGCAAAACTCAATTTTTTCATATAACTCCTCGAAACGCCCGCCAGGGGCGTCCATCGGGAAAATAAAAAAATAAGACGCAAATGGGACGGTTTTTATTTAGGGGTGTTGACATAAATCCCGTTTTTTGTCCACACCAATTCATGCACCGATGGCGCCGATCGGATTGTCGTGATATGCAGATGTTATCACGGTTCAGTGGCTAACGATCATAAAAAAGCCCCCGCGGGAGTAAACCCGCAGGGACCAGGAGTCATGAAAGAAAAATTACTTGACGAGAATCGGCTGCGTTGCGGCGAGTCCTGCTCCCTTCACGCGGACGATGTAGCGGCCCTTGGGCATGTCGGCGAGGCTGAATGCGCTGGTGCCTGCGGCGAGGTTTCCCTTGTAGAGCGTTGCGACGCGCTTGCCGTTCATGCCGAACACTTCGACTGCAACCATGCCTGCCTTGGCGGTGGTGAGCGATACGGTCTTGCCCGATACACTCAACTTGGCAGCGACACTTGCTGCGGCCACCGGCTTGATGGCGCTGCTGCCGGCCGTGAGAACCTTTACCGCGAGCTTCTGGCCTTCTTCAACCTTGATGTTCAGGGCCTTGTTGAAGTCGTTGATGAGGATGGAACCGTCAACCGTCACGTCGTCGTAGTACACGGTGCCGTTGAAACCTTCGGCGTAGATTTCGATATAAACCTTCGAGATATTGCTCATAAATGCCGTGTAGTCGGCGCCTTCCAGCACAACCTGATCCTTAGCGGTTGTGGTAAGGTCAATCTCGCAGAGGGTCGAATCACCTGCATTTACCCAGCAGCCATCGGGCTGTGCCCAAGCCCAGTCCGGAGCTCCGGTAAGGAAGGCGACCGTGAACCAGATGCCGGACATTTCGTTGGCGTTGTATACCTTCAGGGTCAATTTCTTGGCAGAAGAAAGGTCAGGAACCTTGCTTTCAAGAATGACGACGTTGCCCTTGGCGGTATCTTCTGCGCCGGCAGAAAGCTTTGCTTGCAGCCAGCCGTTCGTAGCCAGGTCTCCCGGGAATTTTTCTTCAATAACGCGTGCCGTGTCGAGTTCGCCAAGCTTGTAACTCGCATCGCAGGCGGCCACGGGGGCATTCGAAATGGTGTACTTGTCCCAGCCGGGCATGCTTTCGAGGCTGATGGTGCAGGGGCTTTCCAGGTTGGCCTTCCAGACGGTTTCTACAGTCTGGTCGAGGAACTTACCGTCCCAGGTCTGGTACCAGGGCATCCACCAGGACCATACGGTGTTGCTCGCCTTCATGGTAGACATGTCGGGAATGGAGCCATTTTCGGAAACGGCGAGAATCTTGTCGTTGCCGAAGTTGGTGGTCAGTTCAGCATAGGCCTTGGTGTATAGGTTGGTGTAATCCCAGGCGTTGTAGATGTCGAGACTAATTACGTCGTACTTGGTGGCACCCGGATTCCAGTCGGTATCCTTGCTGTATTCGGGGTTCCACACCCACACGAGGTTCTTCACACCCTTCACCGAAACCATTTCGTCGTAGACGAGGTTGTAGAGGGCCTGGAAGGCGGCACCACCCTTGGTGCCCCACCAGAACCATTTGCCGCTTGCTTCGTGGAGCGGACGGAAGATGGCGGCCACGCCGGCCTCCTGCAGGCCGAGGAACATGTCGGCAATTTCGTCAATATCGCTTACGAGCTGCTTGTAGGTTTCGGATTCCGTATTCCAGGTGCAGTTCGCCGTGCAGGCGGGGTCAGCAAAGCCCTTGGTAAAGTCAAATTCAGTGTATTCCTTGTCGTTGCCCGACTTGGTGTAGAACGCGTCAATTTGGTCGCTGGGATCCTTCCAGTGCCAGGTGAAGGCCGGAATACCGCCCTGCTTCCACAGGTCCTTGGCGGCATCGAGAGCCATCTGCGTGTAGCTCTGGTACCAGGCGTCGCTAGCCTTCACGCCGGTTGCGAACAGGAAGTCAAAACCCACGAGGGCGGGATACTTGCCGGAGTGCTCGTTGAAAGATGCTACGTCGGGGAGTTCCTTGACGGTGGCGGAGTTGACATCGCCGGTCATCACGCCGGAAACGGTCTTTATGCCGTAATTCGTGGCGAGGAAGTTGTAAAGCTTCTGGGCACCTTCGGTTGCTCCTGCGGTAACGGGAGAATAGCTGATGGCCGCGCTAGCGGTTGCTGCGGCGGCAAGCCCAAACACTAAACCAAGTTTCTTGATACTCATTAAACACTCCTATATTGTCCGTTTGGAAAATAGGTTAAAAAAGGGGCTCCTCAAAGCATTTTTTGAGGGGCGTTGAATAAATCGTTGGGGTTTTCTCAACAAAAAATCCGCCCCGAAAGACGGATCCTGAAAAAAATATTTTTACGCGAATTTCGCAAAAAATGCGTAAAAAACGCGCTAAATCGGTTTCAAACTTAAAGTTCGATACCCGTCTTTTCGTGGAAACGGAACCCGAAAGTAAAGGTGCGTTCTTCACCGGGCAGGATCACGATCAGGCCGCGCTGGTGGTTCAGGGCGTCGGGCTCGGAGGTCATGGGCTCGATAGCGATGCTCATGCGGTCAGGCGGAGTGTAGATCTGGATGGCGTTGTACTGCTCGACGCCAGCCTTTTGCCAAATGTCAAGCGTATAGCGGTCGCTTTCGAGTGAGGCGTGTACGTTGTTGATGAAGTCGGAATCGGTCGCCTTCAACTGCGTCACTTCCTTTTCGAGGCAGAAACAGTCGTTGATGAATTCATCGCCAATCTTGCGACCGTCCACGAAACGGGAATCTTCCTTGAATTTTCCCGTGGGGAGGTCGGCGCTGTCCAGAAGGGCGAGCGATGTACGGGGAAGCGTCATCGTCAGGTTGTCGATCTTTTCACCCAGCATAAAGTAGGGGTGCCAGCCTTCGGAATAGGGAAGTTCCGCCTTGCCGATGTTTTGAACTCTTGCTGTAACCGTGACACTTTCGCCCGTAAAGGTGATTTCGTTGATGGCGCGGTAGGGGAAAGGGAATCCCGTAAAGGCGCCCGGCCAGTCGCAGCTGAAGATTGCCGTGCAGCTGTCGTTGTCGCTTTCAAAGCTTTCGAAAGTCCATTCCTTATCTTGCAGGAACCCGTGCAGGGCGTGCGGTGCCCAGCTGACGTTATTGACCAGCTTGTATGTCTCGCCTTTCCACTTGAACTGGGCGTAGGCCGTGCGTCCGGGAAACGGCGTGAGTCTGCAGCCCGCGTTGGTGTCGGGCGAAATCTTGCGGAGCGTCGGTTCATCCCTGTAGCCGTAGAGCAGGTCGAGCATTTTGGAGCTGTGAGAGTTTTCCGGATCTTCGACCGGTACGCGCCAGGCATTGAGCCCGCCGCCGAATCCGCTCAAAATTTCAAATTCGGCTCCGTCGTCGCGTTGCATCACGAAGCAGGGTATGGTGCCCAACGGGCGGTAGATAAGCTTGAATTGACTCATATCAAAATAAATCTACACAAAAAATGGGGCAAACAGCCCCATTGCCATATATAAATAAGTTTTTTTTAAACGATTTCTTTGTTTGTAAACGAAATTTTGTGCTAAAGGGGGTTCTTGCGGGGCCTTCCGCGGGGGCGCTTGATGGGGGCGCCGTCGGGCATCGTGGTCGCCTCCGGATGCTTGGACCTGAAGAACTCCTGGATCTTCTTGGCGCGCGCTTCGGCCTTCTGCTTGGCGAGGTCCGCTGCAGAGACGATGACTGCCTTGGGGGCGGTTCCGTTCTTGGCGCCGAAGGAGGCCTTGAGGACTCTTCCCGAGGCGGGCTTCGGCATCTCCGAAATCATGGATCGGGGAGCCTCGTGTTCGCTCTTTTCTTCGGCCTTGACAACGGAGTAGCCCTTGCTGCTCGGCGTGAAGGCGCTTTCGAGCATTTTGCGCTTTTCGCTCGGGAGTTCGTTGAGGGGCGTCACCGCCGGGAAGGTTGCCGATGCTGATTGAGGTATGCTGCTTTGGACAGGGCTCTTTCCGAAAATTTCGGCGACGATTTGTTCGGTCTCGCGCTTGGCCTTTTCTTCTTTTTGGGCGAGGCGTTCCCTCTTGGAGGGGCGGGCCGCCCCGTTCTTGCGTCTACCTTCGAATTTCTTCGGGATTTCTTCGGAATTCCTGATGATTTCTTCGTCGGAAAGACCCCGTAATTCAGGGGGTACTTCGATGATTTTTAGAGCGTCCGTAACCATATTTTGCTGCATAAAATCAGGTTTTTTTGGTCTTTTTTAACTTGTCAAGAGTAAAAAGTGTCATTTTATTGTAAAAAATGCAGACCAAATTTAAAAAAAATGAAAAAAAATGCTTGTCAAGACCTAGAAAAAAAATTTTTTTTGGACTATTTTTGGCATAACATGCTTCGGTTTACACAAGAAATATTACTTGCACTCCGCGCCATCTCCAATGAGGAGGAGGCACATGAAATGTCTAAGAAGGCTCGTGAACAGTTCGACTTCCTCGGAATTCGTCTTGTTCCCCGCCGCGAGGTGACCTATCCCATTTTCGACAAGTACCCGCCGAAAGACGGTGACGAGTTGGTGGCCAGGGTCGAGGACATGTGGGCACAGCCGTATCGTGAAATTCAGTATGCGGCTTGTGACTATCTGTTCCGTCACAGGGCCTTGCTCGGTGGTCAGCACCTTGCCTTCCTTAAAAAGCTCATCAAGACTCGCGCCTGGCGCGACACGGTCGATACTCTCGCTGCATGCGTTCTGGGTGACCTGGCTCTCCGCCTCCCCGCGCTCCGCAGCAAAATCGCCTCCTGGATCCGCGATCCGAATGTGTGGGTCCGCCGCAGCGCGATTATCTTCCAGATCCAGTACAAGGATCGCACCGACTGGCCGCTGCTCCGTGAGTTCTGCCTGACCTGCGCCAAGGACGACGATTACTACATCAGAAACGGAATTGGTCGAGCCCTTTCGGAATACGCCCGAATCAACCCGACCGAGGTGCGCCGTTTTGTCCAGGACAATACCTTTGCCGAACAGACCGCCCAGGAAATCCTCCGCCTGATTTAGCTAGAACAAATTAAAAAAATAAATTTCAACGAGCCTTTCTGCTACCCCGCAGGAGGGCTTTCTTGTTAATGTCGGAGAATTAGTTTGTTTAACCTCGGTTGTCTGTTCCGGGGGGAGCCTTTACAAAATAGAGTGCGCACGGGACAATGATGCATGCCGCGTAGCAAAGGCTGATGATTGCGTCGAAGCCTTCGCTTTCGGTAATTGCCGCGGGCAGGAGCAGGGTGCTGATCAGTTTCAGGACCAGTGCGGCGAGAATCCCTACAAAAAGTCGTGCGATAATTTTGCTCATACCCTGAATGTAGTATTTCTTTGGCCGATAGAAAATGTCTTTGCTGTAAAATTTGCTAAATTGAACGCATGAATATCCGTATTTCTGCGATTGCATTGGCTTGTCTGGTGGGCCTGTCTTTCAGTGCCGACCCGCGAATGGAACAGGGTGCCCGTTTCGAGGCAAAGGGTGACTATGAAATGGCTCTCGGTGAATACCGAGCGGTTTTGGCCGAAAATCCGAAGAGCGCCGAAGCCTACTTTGCCGCTGCGCAAGTTCGCATGAAAATGAAGGATTACAGCGGGGCGCTTGCCAACTACCGCCTTGCCTATAAGTTTGAACCGACGATGAGCGCCGCCTACGAAGGTGCCGCCAAGGTTTACGAAGTTCTGGGCCAGAAGTCGAAGGCGGAGGCCGAACGCGCGAAGGACCCGAAGAACAACCCCGTTGTCGAAGAACCTGTCCAGGAAGCCGCCGCTCCTGCCGAAGTTCCGAAGGCTGAAGCAGCACCTGCCGCGCCTATAGCCGAAGCTCCGAAGACGGAACCTGCTCCAGAAGCAAAGACTGTTGAAGCTCCCAAGACTGAACCTGCGAAGGTTGCTGAACCTGCCGAAACGCCCAAAAAGGAACCCGCAAAGGTGGAATCGGCAAAGGCCGAGACCAAGGCTGCAGAACCTGCGAAGGCTGAAGCTGCCGCACTTCCGACCGACCCTTTCGAAAAGGGAAAGGTTCTTTTTGCCAAAGGCAAGTACAAGGAAGCTGCTCCCCTGTGGCGCGAAGTGCTGCGTAAGCAGCCGGGACACGCCGGTGCGTATTTCTACGCCGGCCTTACCCGCTATGAACTCGGCGAAATGGACAAGGCTGAATTCAACTTGAAGAAGGGTCTTGAATACAAGGAAGAAGGCAATGACGCCAACTTCTTCTTGGCAAAGATTGCTCAGAAGTCCAACAAGCCCGATCAGGAACTCAAGTTCTTGGCAGCCTATATGAAGAAGGCTGCTCCGAACGCCAAGTACCGTGCCGCCGCCGAAGCTCGCATTGCTGAAATCAAGGCCGAAAAGGAAAGCAAGAATCAACCCGCTACCACGGCCACTGAAACCGCAGCGAAGGCCGATGCAAAGGCTGAAGTGAAAACGGTTGAAGCAGCTCCCGCCCCAAAGGTCGCGGAACCTGCCGAGGCGCCTGTTGCAGAACCGAAGGTCGCCGACATTGCCGATGCTCCGTCTAGCACGCCGACTCTTGCCAATGCAAACCTGCTTTACAGCGCGGGTAGCATCGAGTCCGCACTCAAGATGTACAAGGCTCTGCTCGAGACCGATCAGCAGCCCGAAGACCGCTACTTCACCATGTTGCAGCTGGGCAACGCCTATCGCGAACTGCGCGACTTCCACAGTGCCGTGGTGCGTTACCGCGAAGTGGTGCAGCAGTTCCCGGATTCCGACTGGGCGGCCGAAGCCGAACGTGCGCTCGAAGATGCCGTGTGGCTTGAAAAGCATGCCTCGGAACTGCCGCGCCGCACTAGATAGAGCCTACTTGAAGGCTTGTTAATAACTTTTGACTTTGAAAAAAGCGAAGCCGTGGGTATATTTATAATGCCTACGGCTTTTTGGTGTTGTGGGTGAGGATTGGAGTTGAATATGAAAAAGCTTTTTATTATATCAAGCATGGTGGCGTTGTCAGCCTCTTTGGTCTTGGCTGATCCTCCTGCTAATTTTAGCGGCTGGGAAAAGGTGTTCGAGGATAACTTCGACGGCACCAGCCTCGACAAGAAAAAGTGGAACCCCACATACAACTGGGGACCGACGCACAACCACCGTGCCTACTGCGCCGAAGAGAACGTAATCGTTTCTGACGGTAAGCTCAAACTCAAGGGCGAAAAGAAAAAACACCCCGATGCAGACGGACGCACGGCGAAATTCAACGGCAAGGAAATCCCCGTCGACTTCACGAGTGGCGCTATCGATACCAAGGGGCACTTTGAAGTCAAGTACGGCTATATCGAGGGCCGTTTCAAGGCTCCGTCTCAAAAGGGAACATGGCCCGCTTTCTGGACTCTGCAGGACGGCTGGCCTCCTGAAATTGACATTCTTGAAATACCTTCTTCTCGTAAGCAGCACCATTACTACCTGCATTACACCGACCCTAGCTGGTACAGCAGCCATGGCTCGGCTTGGGATCACGAGGCTTCTTTCGGCGGACATAAGGATGATGACGTAGATCGTTCCGCGGGTTTCCACAACTACGGCGTGGAATGGGATGAAGGCAATCTTAACTTTTACTTTGACGACAAGAAATTTGCAAGTTACAACCGTCCGACCGAAATCAAGCAACTTGCGGCGCAGTACATCATCGTGAATCTTGCGATTGGCGGCTGGGCCGGCGACGACATTGATATTACCGAAGACAATCCTGCGTATTTCGAAGCGGATTGGGTACGCGTGTGGCAAGCCAAGCCTGCGAAGCCCGATACGGTTCGCATCATGTCAATGAACTTCGGTACGTGCATGGTCCGAACAGCCGAAGACAAGCTTGCTTTGGGCGACTGCAAAGACGATAACGCCGTTGCTATCATCACGCCTCTTTCTTCGACGACCTATCGCATTAACTTTGGCGATATGTCAATTGATACTCCGAATGAATCTACCGAAGCGGGTATTACCATGGGCCTGTACAAGTGGAATGGTGGCGGACATCAGAAGGTTGTCATGGAGAAGCAGTCCGGCTACGAAGGCTCCGTGGTGCGCATGAAGATGCAACACAGCAGCTTGTACTTGCGTGCAACTACGGACGGCGAGCGCGTGGTGCAGAGCTGGGCCGACGACTGGGAATGGAACCAAATGTGGCGCCTGTTACCTGATACGGCGAAGGCCGATACGGGACGGACTGTCCTCGGCCATTTTGCAAATGTGTACGGAACCTCGGTTCACTACGCCGACAATCATTTATTCGTAGAACTCGGAAGCGTCTTTGTGAATGGCGCGATGATACGAATCCTAGATTTGCAGGGCCGCGAAGTCATGCGTTACAAAGCCTTCCGTACGGCGGCTATGAATGTGCGAAATCTGCCCGCAGGTGTTTACCATGTGGCCGTTACTGATGGAAAGCGAACGGAATTAAAATGCTTTACGAAATAAACAAACTCCCGCTAGCATGTCATCCTGGAGCGAACGCAGTGAGCGACGGGATCCACAAAAAACGAGAGCTTTAAAGCTCTCGTTTTCTGCTTTTGCTCAAAGCCTTGCTTTGCAAGGCGAGCTCAAAGGGCCGTAGGCCCGAGCTCGTGCCTCGCAGCTGCAGCGCCTTCGGCGCTGCTACATCTGGCGAATCGGGAAGAGTCCGAGCAGGTTGAGCACGTTCTCGAGCACAATCTGTGTTGCCTGAACCAGGAACAGGCGGGACTTCTCTTCGGCACTCCCGAGCACGCGGTCTTCGTGGATGAACTTGTGCGCGGCTTCTGCGATTTCCAGGGCATACTGGGCGAGCACGCTCGGTTCATCACCGGCGACTGCATCCAGAATCTTCTTGCCCTTCTTCGACAGAATGTTGATGAGACTGTAGGCGGCATCGTCGCTAAGTTCAGCGAAGTTCACGTCCTTGATTGCGGCGGCGAGGTCGGCGCGTTCAATGCCGGCCTTGCGCATAATGCTGCAAAGACGCACGTGGGCGTTCTGCACATACGGACCCGTATCGCCTTCGAAGCTCATCACGGCATCCCAATCGAAACGCACGTCCTTCAGACGGCTATTCTTTAGGTCGTTGAAGGTGAGCGCGGAAATACCGATCTGGCGAGCGATAAGTTCCTTGTTTTCGAGTTCAGGATTCTTCGCGTCGATGAATTCGAGAATCTTCTTCTGGGCGGCTTCAATCACGTCGCGAAGCAGGCTTGCGGTACCCGTACGGGTCTTGCCCTTTTCCCACTTGCCGTCGACCAGCTGCAGGATCACGCCGAACGGAATGTGGTACATGTCCTTGTACCATTCGCGGCCCATCTTCTTGAGCACGTGGAACACCTGCTTGAAGTGGAGCGCCTGTCCGAGGTCCACCACGTAAAGGCACTTGTCAAAGTTGTATTCCTTCTTGCGGTAGCAAGCGGCGGCGAGGTCGCGGGTTGCGTACAACGTAGAACCGTCACTCTTGCGAATCAGGCAGGGGTTCAGGTCAAATTCGTCGAGCATCACCACGTCCAGATCCTGGCTCTTCACCATCAAATTCTTTTCGCGGAGTTCGTCGAGAATCGCCGGAATCTTGTCTTCGAAGAAGGATTCGCCGGTGTAGTGGTCAAAGCCCACGCCCATCATGTCGTAGATGCGCATGAGTTCCTTGAGCGTTGCGGCGCGGAAGGCTGTCCAAAGCTTGCGGTAGAATTCATCGCCCTGTTCGAGCTTGGTGAATGCTGCGCGTGCTTCATCTTCGAGATCCGGCTCTTCCTTGCTTGCCTTGGAAAAGGCTGCATAAAGGATGTTGAGTTCCTTCACGGTCAGGCTATCGAGCGTGGCATCGTCGGTGGGGCGATTTTCGCGGAGGTACATCACGATGAGCTTACCGAAAGCGGTGCCCCAGTCGCCGAGGTGGTTAATGCGTTCCACCTTGTAGCCCGCGGCCTTGTATATGCGGGAAAGGGAATTGCCGATCATCGTCGAACGCAGGTGGTGGAAGGCGAGTTCCTTACCGATGTTCGGAGAGCTGAAGTCGATGCAGACTACCTTGCCGTTCGATGCGGCGTGGCCGTATTCGAGGCCCTTCGCGGCGATTTCTTCGAGCGTAGACTTTGCGAGGAAACTACGGTCAATAAAGAAGTTCAGGTAACCGTTCACGGCTTCGACCTTCGAAAGACCTGCCGGAAGCTTCACCTGTGCGGCCAAGTCTTCGGCAATCATCTTCGGAGCCTTGCGCATCACCTTGGCGAGCGAGAAGCACGGAATGGTAAAGTTGCCGTGCGTGGTATCAGGCGGCACGGAGATAAGCTTGAGGGCGGCTTCCTTTTCGAAGGAACCGGTGGCGGCGAGCGCTTCTGCGATTTCTTGCTCAAACGAGTTCATTGTCGTCGGCCTTCTTGTCGGTGGTCTTTACAAAGTCATTTTCGTCGAGTTCCACAATCTTGCCGTCGGCATAGAGACGATCAAGCGAAATCTCGTTACGCTTTTCTTCTTCGAACAGGTGGACCATCAGGTCGAGGCCCGCGTCGAACACGGCCCAACGCACACCTTCCTTGTATTCCACGCCCACGGAGGGGAGCTTGTTCGCCTTGAATTCCTTGCGGAGTTCGTTCAGAATAGCCTGCATCTGGGCTTCGCTTTCGCAGGTTGCCACGAGGAAATAATCCGTGACATCCTTGATGCCGCGCAGGTCAATCAGCTGCACGTTCTGGGCGCGCAGCTCAAACAAAATGCTTGCGCCCATTTGGACGGACTGGGGAAGTTCTTGCTTATTCGTTGTCATCTGTTTCTCCCTGTTCGGGTTCTATTATTTGTTCAAAGTCTTTGCCGATGTACACGGCGGCATCTACGACGGCTCGGCTGCTGTGGACCACGAGCACGTTCTTCGTCTTGAGCGCGCGGGCGAGCGCCTTGGCGCCTTCCCACTCGGGGTTCCTGAGCACCAACACGGTTTCATCGTAGTTCTGCAATCTATCGTTTCTGGAACTGACGACGTCAAATCCGTTTTCGCGCAGGTAAGTGCGCATCTTGGCTGCCGCCCCCTGCATCCCGCAGCTGTTCAGCACCTCGACATCGCCCTTGTAGGTGCGTGCCACCTTTTCTACCGGCGCCTTCTTCTGCTCCTCTTCGCACCCTAAAAACGCCGTTGCCACAAACAACAGCGAAACCACCGTCGCGGCGGCCGATGCAAACGAGCGTGCTTTCGAAAAATGAAGGTACATTCTTTGATAGAAATGTAGAAAATTTCAACTTACTTTTAGTAAGTTACCTTTGGTAACATCATTATTTCGTAGAGACTTCCGATAGGTACTTTTGGGGTCAAAAGACCGTTTTGAAAATTTTACACGTAAGGAGAGGCTTTTTTACCTCGAAAAAAACGTGTATAGTATAGACAGAAACGTTTTCGATGTCTCTTTGTAGAATGTTCTACGAAGAATCCTTGAAAGGGATCGAATGACTACAGAAAGATGGTGGCTGCACCAGAAAGGAGTTGCTTCTTTTTATTTTTATAATTATATTATAATTATCCGGAGGTTTTCTATATGCAAGTAGAATTCGTCTGGGATGACAAGAAAAATGCAACAAATCAAAAGAAACACGGTGTTTCGTTTGAGGAGGCCAAGACCTGCTTCGAAGATGATCATGCTAGAGTATTCTTTGATGCGGAACATTCGGTTCAGGAGGATCGGTCAATTCTTATCGGTTTGTCTAATCAGTTGAGGACTTTGGTTGTCGTATTTACAGAGCGTAGCGGAATTATTCCCGAACAATTAATAAACCGCATTATTAGCGCTCGAAAAGCGACAAAAAAGGAATTTCAGTATTATTGGAATGCTAGAAAAGGAGATTGCTTATGAAAAAGGAATATGATTTCTCAAAGATGAAGGCCAAGAAGAATCCTTATGCGAAGCTTCTCAAGAAACAAATAACCATAAGATTGAATTCTGACACGATTGACTATTTCAAGAATATGGCTGCGGAACTCGGTATTCCGTATCAGGTGCTGATTGACTCGTACTTGACAGATTGCGCAAATACAAAACGCAAACTGACAATGTCATGGCAGTGATCTTTCTGGTCAAAACTTGTAAAATTGATTCAATTTCGAAATTGTTCTCATGAAAATTGCTAAACTGATGAAAATTTTGCATAATTCTATGCATTATTATGGAAAAATCCTATTGCACTTGATGCTTTTTTGTTTATATTAATGACGATTGTGTTTGAGAGGATAAATCTTATGGTATTTTCAAGCTCCATTACCGATATTATTCAGTGTGTAACAGTTGTGTTCTGTCGTAAAACCTTGTTCTCGGGGAAAAAGAGTATGCGGAAAAAATTCATTTGCTTTGCAATTGTCTCTGTTGCGTTGACAATTTTATCTGCTTGTGATGGTTCCGATAACACGACATCGTCTCCTGCAGAACTTGAATCAGTACCCTCGGAATTTTCGACTAGTTTGGACGATGTGGTGGTAGATTCAAATGGTAATATTGTTATATTACCGGATACAACATTGGATTCAAATGTTATTGTTGATACAATACCTGTTATTGTTGATACAATATCGAATACTGCTGATATAATAACTAATCCTGCAGGGTCTGAATCAAGTTCTTCGTTGTTTAATAATCCGTCAGTAAATTATGGTTCCTTGGTTGATGATCGTGATGGGCAGGTTTACAAAACCGTGGTCATTGGTAAGCAGACGTGGATGGCGCAAAATCTCAACTACGAAACGGATGACAGCTATTGCTATTATGATGATGCGAACAATTGTGCTAAGTACGGTCGCCTTTACACATGGGCGGCGGCGATGGATAGTGCTGGCGAATGGAGTGCGAATGGCGAGGGCTGTGGTTATAAAAGTGAATGTTCGCCGATATATCCTGTGCGTGGCGTATGTCCGAAAGGTTGGTATCTGCCTAGCGACGATGAGTGGTATACCCTGTTAAAGTCTATTGGCTTTGTATCGAAAGGTGAAAGTAAATTTTTTAGCGAAGGGGCGGATGATTTCGGGTTTTCGGCGCTCCCTGCCGGCTACAGGGACAGCGTTGCCTTTAATATTAACTACGGATTCACCTACTATGGTCTCGGCGATGTTGCGGCCTTCTGGAATTCTACAGGCTATGGTCAATACGCCTATCATTTAACTCTGCGCTTCAGCGAAGATCTTCGCATGGCGTACTTTAGCGGCTTCGAAAAGTATTACGGGCATAGTGTTCGTTGTCTAAAAGATGATGGAAAAACGATAGGGTCATCTTCGTCAAATGCAAAATCTAGTAGTAGTCAGAAGGCCGAATTGTCATCAAACATTTCTTCGGAACTTGTAGACGGAATCCTTATTGATCATCGTAATGAACAGTCCTATAAGACAGTGGCAATTGGTACGCAAATATGGATGGCGGAAAACCTCAATTACGAAACAGCTAACAGTTATTGCTATGATGATGACGCAAACAATTGTGTTAAGTACGGTCGTCTTTACACATGGGCAGCAGCGGTAGGCAAGTCCGAGAACGAATGTGGCTTTGGCTATACATGCTCCTTGCCGCTGGGAAATGTTCAAGGGGCATGTCCGAGCGGTTGGCATCTGCCCAGCAAAGATGAGTGGAATGTCTTGTTCGCTGTAGTTGGGGATTCAACGGTTGCGGGTAGGATCCTCAAGTCCGTGTCCGAATGGCCTGAAGGAGGCAACGGCACGGATATTTTTAAGTTTTCGGCACTTCCTGTTGGCTTTAGACATGAAAATGGCCCATACTCCTCTGAAGGCGATGGAACGCTTTTTTGGAGCTCTACTGAAAATCTTAGTAGCTATGCATACATATTGGGCTTGATCTACTCCATTGACTATGTAGTTCTAGATGAATACACCAATAAGGGACGTGCTGGTAGTATTCGTTGTCTAAAGGACTAGTGTCTCGTTGTTGATGTAAAATGCAGCTGTCGGAGATGATAAGTATGCTCAATAAAATTATTAGTTGCAGTGCAATGATTCTTGCCGCTGCAGTTTTTTCTGCTTGTCATGGCACTGGCAATACGACATCGGCTCCTGCAGAACTTGAATCGGAATCTTCTGTATTTTCAGATGGTATGGACAATAGTCACCTAGATTCTGTAAGTGATAACGTTGTTGCAAAGCCAGATTCTGTTGATTTAATAACCGATTCTGCAAGGCTTGGATCAAGTTCGTCGGTATTTATTGCAAGTTCTTCTTCGTTTTTTGTTCCGCCAATAAGTTATGGCATGTTGGTTGATAATCGTGACGGGCAAGTTTACAAAACTGTAGTCATCGGAAAGCAGACTTGGATGGCTGAAAATTTGAATTACCAAGATTCACGATTGTCGAATAATAAGTCATTGGCGGGGACTCTATATACATGGAGTGATGCTGTCGATAGCGCTGGCTTGTTTTCTTCTGCAGCCTTGACATGTGCAGCTTATAGTGATGGAGAACGTTGTACGATGCCGGATACTGTGCGTGGAATTTGTCCGGAAGGTTGGCATATACCTTCACGAGATGAATGGGGGGAATTGCTATCGTTTGTAAGTGGGGGTAAATATGATGTAAAGAAAGGTGAGATTAAAGAGGAAATAATCAAAGTTCTTAAATCGACTAGTGGATGGGAAGTTTGTGCGAATGTGAATAACTGTGATATAGTGGATGGTGTTCCGGTTGATTCGTGGGAACATCCTTTGTTGTATTTAAATGGAACTGATTTTTATGGCCTTGCTATTCGCCCGACGGAGTATTATACATACCATAATAGCTATGTGGCGAAGTATTGGTTGCCGTCTAGCTTTATCCATTCTTATAATATAAAAAACAATATTGTAGGGTATCGCGTAGCAAATAATCTTCTATCAGTAAAACTCGATGGAGCTGTATATACTTTTGATGATTCGGGTTTGATCTATGCGGGTGTTCGTTGTGTTCAGGATAGTGGGAAAACAGCGGGGCTTTCAACACTAGCGCAATCTAGCGGTAGCCAGAATGTTGAATCATCTTCAAGTATTACATCAGAACTTATAGATGGAATTCTTATTGATCACCGCGATGAAGAGTCTTATAAAACGGTGACAATTGGAACACAAACGTGGATGGCTGAAAATCTCAACTATAAAACGGAGGGCAGTTATTGCTATGATGATGACGCAAGTAACTGCGCCAAGTACGGTCGCTTTTACACATGGGCTGCAGCGATGGATAGTACTGGCGTTTGGAGTTTGAACAGCAAAGGCTGTGGCTATGAATATGGCAATAAATGCTCAGCGACATATCCTGTGCGCGGAGTGTGTCCAGAAGGTTGGCATTTGCCAACAGAAACTGAATTTGAAATTTTGATTGAAACGGTCGGCGGTAAATTAGTTGCGGGCAAGGCCCTCAAATCTTCATCAGGATGGTCTGAGTCTATCAATGACGATGGTGGAAATGGTACGGATGATTTCGGTTTCTCTGCGCTGCCTGTTGGCTACGGGTATGATTATGATAAATTTGTGATCAGGTTTATGCCTGAGGGGGAAGCCGCGTACTTCTGGAGTTCTACGGATTATGGCTCTTCTAGTGGTACGGCTGGCGTCAGTATTCCTGCCGCTAGAATGCTTTTAAGCTGTAATTATGATGATGCTGTTCTGACGTCCATGCAAAGGCATTACAAACTGTCCGTTCGTTGCTTAAAAGACTAAACTCCGCAAGGACGTTTCCCTAAAAAATCCGTCAGCCCACTTTTGGGCTGGCTTTCTCTTTATCTAAACAAATCGTCCTGGCGGACTACGCCTTGGGTAGTGTCAAGGGTTTTTCGCAAAAATAGTTTGTTCCAACATCAGATCTAGGCTACATT
>LVAE01000058.1 GCA_001603905.1 Fibrobacterales bacterium Fibro_02 | reverse complement strand
TTGCACTAGAGAAAGTTTTGCTACAGTTTGTTTTGCTCCCATCGTAGACCTATAGGTATATGCCCCGCTACTTTTAGCAACGCCAATAACGGCTTTGGGAATTATTCCATTCGGTATCGAAACAAAAGAAACACCATCTCCTTCATAGAGACCTGAATTTTTCGAAAGTAACTGAATTGAACTTCCTATATATTCATAGCATTTTCCTTTAGTCGCATAGGGATTTGCAGAATACAATTCATCCTGTGGAAGAATTTCCTTGCAATTTTTTCTTACATTCTTCCATTGTTTTACAATATCATCTGCAGAAAGCCCTTGTTTTTTCATTGCAAAGGCAAACGAAGGCTTAACGTGTGCCGCATTATACTTTTTTATTTCGTCGTATTCTAGTGTTCCCTCAAAAGATTCGTATCCGTAAGTATAATAGTAATCCAACCATCCCTTCAGCTCATCAGGTTTTGCGCCAGCAGAAATATAATTAGAAACATCCACCTTTAAATCTGCAATTTTTAGCCATTCATCGGCGGATTCTAAACTTACACGGCTCCATTTTTCAATATGTTCAAACGTAACACCTTTTTTCAGCCAAAGTTCCGCTGTATCGGGTGAGCAAACGCCATTATTATGCCACTCTTTTACCATCATAACTGTTTGATGCAATGAAAACCACTTTTTTGCAGAATCCTCCGTCACGCCAATATTTTCATAGGCTTTAAAATCAGAAGGTCTAATAGTAAAATCTACCAAATCATCCAAATCTTCTGCTCTAACCTCTTTAAAGACAGGTTTGTCTTTCGATCGTTTTTTATTTACTTCGGCTAAACTTTTGATATCCTCAATGTCTCGGGATGCTTTTTCTTGGAAGTTTGAAGAGAAAAAGCCTAGAACTGCAGAGAGTTTTTCTGATCCAGAATTTACATCGCGAATACAAGATGGCTCATAAGCGCCACCATAAAAGCGAATTTTACACTTTTTATATAATTCATAAAACCTGTACGCAATTCGTCCATTTGCCAAAATATCGCGATCTTTAATACCTCGTACTATTTGCCTATATTTTCCTAAATCAACATCTATAATAGATTGCTCCATCTCTATTTTTAAACTGTCTATATCTTTTGTGGAATCCGCAGTAAATCCCACATCTATGAATAGAATCATAATAAAGATGAAACTTGACCAGTTTTTCATATTTGACCTCTCTTGTTAATAGTTCTGCATTTAGAGCAATGTTCCATCAAAAAAGGGCAAGCCATAAAAAAAAGCGTGGGATCCATTCATGTTTACCTGAATCGAGGTTCAGCAAAACCTGCACTTGATAAACACAAACGACCCACGCCCATTACTGGACGTGAGCGTTCGCTTCCTTTTCTCAAGTGCTTGAAATTTGCTGATTTCGATTCAGAGAGCAAGGAGCAAAGCTCAAGAAATGTCAAAAATAAAGTTACCTTATAAATACCTCAAAAAAGTTTTCAAATTTAATATAACTCTTTTTCATGGCAAAAAAAGAACTTTCAAGCCCCAAAAGCTTAAAATTATTTCAAAAACACACATATTGTCCCTCAAAAAGTTTTTTTTAGTTAGACAAATTGTTTTTTTTAGCCACCACAGCCAGTCCCATTGACCTCAAGCAACGAAAAATGTATATTAAGGGTGGAGGTCCCATTATGGAAAAAGAATACATAAAAACATTGCTTGAATTGCTAAAGCAAACTCCGAAAAACAAAAAGGAAGCTATTACGCAATTGAAACAAATTGGCGTTCTGAACCGTAAGGGCAAACTCGCCAAATCTCATTAAGTTTTTTGCTATGTTAGAATCCAGACCAAATCTGTATGTTGGCTACCATGGCTGTAGCAAAGAACACGGCGAAGCATTTTTACGCCTAGGAACCCGTAAGAAAATTCATCTAAGTGAAGAGGATTACGAATGGCTGGGCAAAGGCTTTTATATTTGGGAAAACAATTATACCCGAGCTTACGAATGGCGAGCCAAGGAATACAAGACCACCAAGAAGCCATTTGTTGTCGGCGTCATTTATTCGCTTGACGAATGTCTGGATTTAACGGATTCCAAATATCTTGATCTTGTGTCACAAGCCTACACAAACTTGAAGGATTCCCTAGAAATTGCTGGCGAACCGATTCCACACAACGAAGAATTCGATAATCATGAAACAGGCATAAGGGGCAAGCGCCTGTTGGACTTTGCAGTATTAGAGAGATTGCATTATCTAACCGACAATCCTAACCCCGAAAAGAAATTCGACCCTTGGATAAAGAAAGGGAAGGTTATCAAGCCTTTCGACACTGTTCGTTCCGCCTTTTATGAGGGAGCCCCCATTTACAAAGGAGCAACATTCCAAGAAAAGAACCACATCCAAATTTGCATTAGAAATCTCAACTGCATTAAGGGGTTCTTCCGTCCACTGGACATGAAGTAGTTTTTTCCATTTGTAGAGAAAGGTTCTGTCTGCCGACAGAACCTTTTGCATTTTTATGCATTTTTGCGGTAAGCCGGGCGTTGCGGGTGCGGCGTCTGAGCACCCGCAGTAGGGGTAGCGTAAGACCCGGCTGGGGGGGGGAGTGATTATGTTCCCGAAGGGAACGACTATAAGGGTGGGGCCGGGGCTGAAGCGAGGGGGATACTTCCCCCTTTATACAACGCCGAATTTTTACACAGACCACCCAGAGATTCCGACAGCCGAGAAAAAATACTTCGTCAGAAAAATTCGAGCGAGACCAAGTGCAAGCAGGAACGAGACTTGGTGAATACTGGAGGTCTTTACCAAGTCGAGTGACGAACTTGCACGAAGTGTCGCAGCCGAATTTTTTAGAAGGATTTTTTCGAGGATGCCCCCAGTTCAACCTTGAAAGATCTCCTTTGATGCAGCGCATCGTGGAGCTCAAGGAAAACGGCTACGCCGACAAGGACAGCTTTGACTACGCGCCGGAAGACTACGCCGACGCGATAGACAGCTACAACCGCGTGCTCGAAGTCGCAGGCGACATCACCGCGAACACCATCTTCCCGAACTCGGAAGACGTGGACGCCGAAGGCCCCCACTGCGAAGACGGCCGCGTGCGCTACGCAAGCAAGACCTACGAGAACCTGGAAGCCACCCGCAAAGCTGGCCTCAACGGTGTGACCATGCCGCGCCGCTTCGGCGGCCTGAACTTCCCGATTACCGCCTACACGGCCATCAACGAAATGATCGCCTCCGCGGACGCCGGTTTCGAGAACATCTGGTCCCTGCAGGACTGCATCGAGACCTTGTACGAATTCGGCGACGAGGACCAGCGTTCCCGCTTTATCCCGCGCGTGTGCGCCGGCGAGACGATGTCCATGGACTTGACCGAACCCGATGCCGGTTCCGACCTGCAGCGCGTGATGCTCAAGGCCACCTACAGCGAAGCCGACAAGTGCTGGTACCTGAACGGCGTGAAGCGCTTCATCACCAACGGTGACAGCGACATCCACCTGGTGCTCGCCCGCTCCGAAGAAGGCACCCACGACGGTCGTGGCCTTTCGATGTTCATCTACGACAAGCGCGACGGCGGCGTGAACGTGCGCCGCATCGAGAACAAGCTCGGCATCCACGGAAGCCCGACCTGCGAACTTGTCTACAAGAACGCGAAGGCGGAACTCTGTGGCCGCCGCAAGTTCGGCCTCATCAAGTACGTGATGGCCCTCATGAACGGCGCCCGCCTCGGCATTGCCGCACAGTCCGTGGGCATCAGCCAGATGGCCTACAACGAAGCCTTGGCCTACGCCAAGGACCGCAAGCAGTTCGGCCAGGCCATCGTGAACTTCCCGGCCGTCTATGAGATGATTTCCAACATCAAGGCTCGCCTCGACGCTGGCCGTGCACTCCTGTACCAGACAGCCCGCTATGTAGACATCTACAAGGGCCTCGAAGACATCGAGCGAACCCGCAAGCTCTCCGACGAGGAGAAGGCAGAACTCAAACTCTACCAGAAGCTCGCTTCCGCTTGCACGCCGCTCGCCAAGGGCATGAACTCCGAATACGCCAACCAGAACGCCTACGACAGCATCCAGGTGCACGGCGGTTCCGGCTACATGCTCGAATACGCTTGCCAGCGCCTCTACCGCGACGCACGCATCACCTCCATTTACGAAGGCACGACGCAGTTGCAGACGGTTGCCGCGCTCCCGCACATCACCACCGGCACCTACAGCCAGATGCTCGAGGAACTGGAAGCGGGCGAAGTGGCCGCCGAATACGAGAGCCTCAAGGCCCGCGCAAAGGCCATGGACGCGAAGTTCAACGAAGCAATCGAAGTCGTGAAGGCCGCGAACAACAACGAGTTCACCGACCTCTGCAGCCGCCACCTCTACGAACTCGCCGCCAACTGCGTGATGAGCCAGCTCATGCTCCGCGATGCAACCAAGGCACCCGAACTGTTCGAAAAGAGCATGAAGGTGTACCTGAACCTCGCCGAAGCCGAAGTCGCCAAGCACTACAACTTCGTGAAGAGCGTGAACGTGGAAGCGATGGAGAGCTATAGGAAAGCTTAATTGACGGTAGGGCGTTCGCGCGCCCTGGTGTCATTCTGAGCCCTTCGACAGGCTCAGGGTAAACTCCGGCCGCGAGGCTCGAAGTTGAAGGATCTAAAAATTCAGCCCCGGCTCTGACGAGTCGGGGTTTTCTTTGCTTATTTATGTGGATTTTCCATAACGTAAATCGGGCGATGTTGTAATAGGATACACCTTATCACAAAAGCGGTTGAAGATATCCGCGACACCATCCTTATCGGCAAAACGGGATCTATTGCTTTGACAAGAATTTCTGTTCCCTTGCTCGATTCAAGTGCTGTTACATGATATTTATTTTCGCATTTACACGACAGAAACGTTAGGGCAACAAAACGGATTGAAATTATCTTACAACATAAGGCCACACTGTTGTATGAGCGGGATGACGAACGAAGTATAAATCAAGTTTTTTGTTAAAAAATAATATTGGCATTCGAATGCGATATCCAGGATCTGATATTTGAAAATTTTCCATAAATATAGTTTGAGCTATAAAACCGCAAACGGTAATTTCTTTTAAATTGTTAAAGATTTGTGTAGCACGTACAAAACAGCTTTGATAGGTATTAGGAAAAGCAGCGATGTTTTTGCGGAAAAAATCGCTTAACGAAGCGTAATGATTAAATCTATCATCATCACGATGAAGTCCGTCCAATTTTTTCATTTTCTTCCAAAGCAACTCATTATCATTAAGGCCTTCGGTAATACCTAATCCCAAGGGAAATTTGAAGGTTTCAAACAGAGCGCATCTTCTCGCAAATTCATTATTTCCATTCTTAATCAATATTCCAAGAGATTGGGTTTCGCCTGGACATAATTTCGCTGTCATATTTCTTCCGGTATTTCCCACACATGGGAACCCGATATTATCTTGCAATTCTTTTGTATCAGGAGACTCCATAACAAATAAAGTCTCTACTTGGTTTTCAGCACCATCAGCATAAAACAAATGATCTGGCAATCGGCACATCATTTACAGACTCAAGATTTAATCTTTGATGCAACGAACAGAGTTACCATCATAATTACTCTTGTAATCCATACCGGCAGAATCGTACGAATATTGCAAATATATATAGTAGGCATAGTAATCAGTTTTTTCCGTAGCACTCCAAAAATAAGCGGAGTATGTTTCGTTATTAAAATGGTTATCTATGCGGCCGCCAGCAGGCAATGCATTAAAACCATAGGCATCTATGCCGTCTCCAGTCTTATCGCCACTACCGCCTATAAAAGACCAACCACTAGTTGATTTTAGCATTTTTCCTGCAGTCTTTTGCCCCCCTACTGTTGAAAACAAAGTTTTTAATTCAGTTGTATCAGGCAAATGCCAACCTTCAGGGCAAATTCCTCTAACACGACGGGCATGTGAACATTTTTTCCCGTAACCACACTCCTTTCCGTTATCACTAAATGTTCCCGCACTATCCATCGCAACCGACCATGTATAAAGACGGCCATATTTTTCACAACGACTCCAACGACCCTGATAATTGCCATAACACCAATTTCGTGTTTTCATACTGGGATAACGGATACTATCTGCGTAATTTAAATTTTCAGCCATCCAAACTTGCTTTCCAATAGTTACAGTTTTGTAGATTTGACCATCTCGAGAATCGTATAGTTTGTTTTCTAAATTTATTATAGACGATTCCCATAAAGAGTTCGTGCATTTGTACGCATATGCAACCTCATCAGATGTCAATTTATTAATAACTTCACCTTCTGTATAACTAACACATCCCAAATTTAAAGAAACATCGATTTCATTTGCTATTCTAAAGGAGCCAGCATCACATACATATTTATTCTCCGAGACAACATTTCCATCTACAATCGAACCATCTTTAGAACAAGCCACCCCATAGGTGTCATACTCCAACGCTGTAGCAACCGTCCAGTTACTAGATTTGCAGGTGTAATACACATCATCCAGTTTCTCAACGACTCCTTCATTTGTCAAGGAACAATAACCGAGACCATATTCTTCTTCGGAAATATTTTTCCAAACTTTATTCTCGCAGATGTAGTATTTATCGCCAATAACAATCTTTTCATTTTCACGTTCTATAACGCAAGCACCAACCTCATATTCAATCTCATCGGCAGTTTCTCTCCACGCACCATTCTCATACACGTAGTGGTTTGTAGCGACGACAGTTCCTTCCTTCACTTCACCTTCAGTGCCATCATCCCATTTATATGTATCATATTCCAAAGCTGTCGCCAAAGTCCATTTTTCTGATTTACAGATATAATGGACTGACTGCAATTTTTCAACAACTCCTTCATTTGAAGACTTACAAAAACCAAGCCCAAATTCTTCAGCAGTTATACTATTCCACTGTTTATTTTCACAGACATAGTACTTGTTATTTACAGTTTGTTTTTCACCATCACGATTCATTACACATGCGCCCAAGACATTTTCCACTTCATTTGCACTTGTTCTCCATTTTCCGTTTTCATAGACATAATAGGTTTCGGTCACATCACCTTTCTTGACCTGACCTTCGTCGCCCTTGGCCCACTGATATGTATCTTTTTCAATATCAGAAGCCTTTTGCCAGCCGCTAGATTTGCAGATATAATGAACATTATAGTTTGCACTTTGAGCATTCGTTACGGGGGCCACAACTTCATAGCGGTTCTGTCCACAGCCGCCAAGGCCGTACGCGTTGTACCAGAAAGTTCTCAGTTGCGTTTCAAATTCAGGGATGACAGTAATATTCCAACTTTTAACATTTGCACGCACGACACTGTAATCAAAACTTTCCGCCCAATCCGCCATTTCAGCCTTAGTCTTCTCGTCATTCCACACACCATCGTCGGCAATGTCTGCCTTAAACGAATTGATAGTTCTGCTAATTTCAGCGTCACTTCGATTACCGATGAACAGAGCCGCCATCGCAAGTAGAGTCGGATCAGCTCCCGAGCCAAAGGTTTCCTTCACTTCGGAATTCGATATCGTGGGGGTTATTTCGAATGCTGTCATTATTTCGTAATCAGCCTGCGTTTTTGCCGCCGATACGCTATATCCCTTTTTAATTAAATTAACAGCGCGGTCATATTCTAAGTGGGTCAACAAGTTCACATTCACCTTTTCAGACAGTTCCGTCAATGCCCGTAAAGTCATCGAATCCTTAGACCACTCGCCTGTCACTTCATTACGCCAAATTCCACGTACTTCCAGAACGGCATAGGGGTAAATCATCCGCACCTTGGGAATTACAAAATCACCCGCATTGCTGGATACCTCGTCGATGTATTTTCTGCCGGAATAGGAAAGAGTATCATTACGCAAAAGGACTTCACGCAATTCTAGTGGCGAGTTAAACTTAAAAGGTCCTTTATGCGCAGAACCCATCACTGAGATATTGTTTACAACATAGCCGTCAGTAGTTTCAGGAATCCAGGCCCCCGTATCGCAAACAAAAAATATGGAATCTCTTTTGACCAACATTCTCTGTTTTGCATTGCCTTCGTTGCAATTCGGCAGGTCAACCCTTGCCGTGACGACTTCGTAACCTAGATAGACAGAATCCTTGACCCAGCCTTTCTCCATACAGGTATAATAAGAGGAATCGGCAAGCACCAAAGCACGTAAG
This sequence comes from Fibrobacterales bacterium Fibro_02, assembly GCA_001603905.1. Classification (GTDB taxonomy): domain Bacteria; phylum Fibrobacterota; class Fibrobacteria; order Fibrobacterales; family Fibrobacteraceae; genus Fibrobacter. The sequence goes on along the minus strand of LVAE01000058.1, from coordinate 7,268 downwards.
TCAATTTTGGCGGTATCACAGTTGCCAAGTTTTGTTTTTGTAGCGACCTCTATATAAGTCAATTTTGCAGACGAACTAGAACTACAGTTTACGCAAAGGGGATCTTCAATAGAGTTGCTAGAGGAAGACTCAGATTTTTTAGAATCGTTGCTTGCGGCAGTACTATCGCCCACAATACTAGAAGAGGACTGAACAGTCATCTGTTGCCATTGCGTGGAGTGACAAAGATAACCCATTCCCGTTTCAATAACGAGCATTCGGGTTCCTTCACGTTTTTCGGTACACGCACCGAGATCGTAGATGGTCTGTACTTCGGTGGGCGGCACATACGGGATGTCAGTTTTTGAAGTGTCTGGTATCTGGGCAGTATCATTTGCAGTAGGAGAGCCAGGCTGCGTCGTGATGTCAATCCAGTTGTTGCCCATGCACAGGTATTCGATGGACTTGTCAAGCACGAGAACGGTATCACCGTTACGGTCTGCGTTACAGGGGCCAAGCTCGAAAATCGTCGCAACTTCGCTTGGAGACATTTCGACAGAACTCGATTTGTTATCATTATCGCCACCGCAACCAAATAGAAAAGTTACGCTTGAAATTGCCACGCTTGCCTTCAGTAAGCATGCAATATATTCTTTTACCTCTTTTTTATTCCAAGCCATAAAAGCCTCCATCATTTACACCTATGGAGTCCGCCCCTGTTAAACTGCAATGAACTGAGCCTATTTTGTATGAATACAAAAAAGGCGCAGATCGTTGCAATTTACCACCTTGAGGCTAGGGAAAGCCTATAACCGATAAATGCAAACGACCCACGCCCCAAAAGGGCTGTTGCTCTTTGGCTATACAACCAAAAACCGGCTAAAAAGTCGGTACAGCAAACCGAGATACACCGCAAAACAGCATACCTGCGTGAGCGTTCGCCTTGCCCTCGGTTATTGAAATTTTCCCTATTTCAAGGTGAGAACAAGAGCAAAACTCTCTAATATGTCCAATTTAAAAATAACTTAAATACAGCCCAGACGCACGGAATATTTACAGAAATGCCCAGTTTTGTGACGAAACCGACGAATTTGGGGCAAATTGTAAAGAATGTTGGGTATTCCAGGTTGGAAGGGGGTTGCCTTTTTAGCGAGCAAAAAGGTATATTTAGAGTGGAGGATGCTCTTATGCCTATCGAACTACTGGAAAGAATCAAAACCCTTCCCGAGGGATACGAACAAGAAATCGTCGATTTCTTGGAGTCTATCCTATTGAAAGCGGCTCAAGATCACAGAGCATCTAGCAGTCGCAGGATTGGCATTGCCAAGGGTGAATTGAAGTATCCTGACGATATTGACTTCTGCAACGACGAAATCGCAGAACTGTTTGGAGTGAATTGATGAAGGTGCTGCTAGACACCCATATCGCTCTTTGGGCTTTGAACGACGACGAAAAGTTATCCGAAAAAGCAAGAGCCATCATCAGTGATTGGCGAAATGTAATCTATTTCAGCAGTGTTTCCATTTGGGAAATCGAGATTAAGCACATCATTCATCCCAATGAAATGATTAGCTCCGGTTCCGAAGTTGCAGCAAAATGCAGGCGAGCCGAATTTGTCGAACTACCACTACGAAGCAGCCATATACAGCAACTGCACACCCTGAATAGAAAAGAAGGAAGTCCTTCACACAAAGACCCTTTCGACAGGATTCTTATCACGCAAGCTAAATCAGAAGATATGGTTTTCCTAACGCATGATTCTTTGCTCGCCGATTACGAAGAGCCTTGCGTAACTCTCGTCTGACAATTCATAAACAACCGACAAATAAAAAAGAGTCCCAACAGCGGCTAGGTTTCCAAAGAAACGCACGGCATGGAGCCGCCTTTCACCTACCAAGGACTCTAAAATCGCTAATTGCGCCTAGATTTCATTCAATTCATGTTCAGCACAATTCCTGCCTTGTTTTAAGTCATCAATCCTATTTTTCAAAGAGCCAAAATTCGAGCAGCGTTCTCGCAACTTATCAAAAACTTCATCCAACGGTTTACCTCTATCCGCAAGGGCATCCGCATAACCTCGCTCCATCTTTTGTTCAAATTTCTCGTCTGATTCGATTAGTGGAGAATTTTCAAGCATTAGTGGAAACTCTGGTTAAAAACACAATGTCCCCTCTGGGACACTTCTGCGAGAGGTGCGAGGGGTCCTGTTGATGCAAATATACATTCTCTTGTTCTCGGATGCAATGGGAGGAAGCTTCAGCTGATTTCTGCATATGAGCCGAACGGTCTCATAAGGCCGCCAACTGCGTGATGAGCCAGCTCATGCTCCGCGACGCCACCAAGGCACCCGAACTGTTCGAAAAGAGCATGAAGGTGTACCTGAACCTCGCCGAAAGAGCCTGTGCTGAGCCTGTCGAAGCAAAGTCGCCAAGCACTACAACTTCGTGAAGAGCGTGGATGTGGAAGCGATGGAGAGCTACAGAAAGGCTTAATTGGACCCTATCCCCTATCGTGCTGTGCGCACTCCAGGGTCCAGGGTGACATGTCATATCGGTTCTACTTCTTTGTCGTCTTGACGCTGTCGTTTTGTAGCTTAAGAATGATGTCGCCGGAATCCGGGTCCATCATCATGTCGAAGCTAGAACGAATGGTAAACTTGTAGCCCGCGACGTCATAGCATATGTCCAGCGAATGCACCACGCACTTGTTCATGTAATCCAGAATCAGCTTTTCGCGGGTGTAATCCAACGCGTTCATGACATTGGTTTCACATTGCAGCATCAGGGAACTCAGGTACTTGTAATGGATTTCATAGGTGTACTTGTCTTCGAGATCCTTGGGGATGTACGAGATTCCGCCCATGCGAAGCACCGGTGAATTCTTGGTCAGGTTCCAGAAAAGGAATCCTCGATAGCCCGGGTCGTAAGACTTCGTGTTTGTCGCGATTCCAGACGCCATGAATTTCGCGAAAGTCTCTTTACGGGTAAAGTACTTTTTCATCGCCTCGTCGTCTTCCGAAATGAACGCAGAGAAAATATCCCCGTACGGAGTTTTCTTGTAGAACTTACCCACGTGATAGATGCGCTTGATCTTACCCTTACCCGTTTTGGTGCGATAGGTTATCTGCTTTGTCACATCGTTCTTGTTCGACATCTGTTCCAGCAGGTCCTGATTAACAACCTTGTAGTCTTCCGGAAGAATCGCATTCTTAAAGCGTTCCCCCACAAATTCAGACAATTCCTCAACACTCTTGCATTCGAAAATGTCAAGCACGCAGCCGTTTACGTATAAGATCTTTCCGCTGCGGGCATTTAAAAGAACCACTCCTCCTGGCACATATTCCATGTAGTTCAAAGCAAGCTGTTGCAACATTTCGGCGTTCTTGATGGCACCATCTATTTTTGCCTTGAGCATGCTCTTGTCCATAATGGGCAAGCGGATAAACTGGTATGCACCAAGACGAATACTTTCCTTTGCAAGATCCAAATTGTCCGTCATCACGACAAAGGGTATCTGGAGATTGCTTCTCGCCTCGTGGAATTTCCGGATTATCTTGAAGCCATCCATTTTCGGAAGGACGGCATTCACCAGCGCAAGAGAAATCCTATTCCCGTATTCAAGCAGAAGCTTGAGGGCCTGCTCGCCATCTGGAGCAAGCAACACGTTGTAATCCGACCTGAGAATACTGTCAAGGAACGCCCTGTTCTGCGGGTTGGCCTCGGCAAGCAGAACAGTCTTCGTATTTGCCGGAAGCGTAGAATCTTTGCTACTGGAAGAGCTGTCATAGGCGCTCACATGCGTGTTACGGAAGCACAAATCGTAAATGTGACAGCCGTTATTATCGGCTATCAGGCGCCCCTTCATAAAGACGTACATTCCGTGCGTCGCGTAAGTCACCTCGCAAGGGGACACATAGGCAGCCTTTTCCGCCTCATGGAGCGTGTAGTACACCGGATTTTCCGGATCGTTCGACGCAGCCTCGACCTCGTCAAGATTTTTAAAGCCGAGACTCAGAAGCTGTTCTTCGTACAACTTATTCGCAAACAGGAACTTGAATGTTCCGTTCTCGTAAGACATAATCGCCCTAGGAGTATTTTCCTGATAGTCGAGACGCCCAATCTTCGAATACACCGTACGCATGTTGTCGTTTTCGGCCACGATTCCTGAAGTTTCCATGTGCGTCATGGTATCCTTCAGCGGCTGCGGTTTTCCGTAATAGTAACCCTGGACTTTTTCACAACCGATTTGTTTCAGGAATTCCAGCTGTTCCCTGGTTTCGACGCCTTCAGCCAATGTCTTTAGGCCAAGGCTCTTGGCCATACGAACCGTCGAACTGATGATGATGCGGGAGACTTCGTTGAAGTTCGAAAGGAACGCCATGTCAATCTTGAGTTCGTCGAACTTGTAATCCTTGAGCGTATTGAGCGAAGAGTAACCGCTACCGAAATCGTCCATCCAGACTTCATAGCCCACCAGGCGGAAACGTTCGATTTCCAACTGGATGTACGAATCCGAGGCCATGATGCTTTCCGTAATTTCGACACGGATGTAGTCTCGCTCAATCCGGTACCTCATCAGGGCCGATTCGACCACATTAAAGATATCGCAACCGATAAAGTCAAGGCGCGAAAGATTGAATGAAACCGGCACTATCGGGCGGCCCTGGTCCAATTCCTCGCGAAGTTCCCTACAGACCTGTTCGATGATGTAGCTATCGAGCTTATGAATCTGGCGCGATTCCTCGAGCGCCCCGATAAACACACCCGGATTCAAGAATCCATTTTGCGGGTCGATCCAACGGGCAAGCGCCTCCATGCCGCAGAACGTTTCCGTAATCGTGCGCACCACGGGCTGGTAGTAGACCTTGATATAGCCGTTCGCAATAGCCTCGTCGATATGGTTCACCACGTAGTTCTGCAAGATGAGGTCTTTGTGCAGTTCCTCGTCGTAATAGCGGATAAAGTTGTCGCCCTTTTTCTTCTGGATGTTGCAGGCCAGCTTCGCCTTTTCGCTCGCGTCCAGGAACACGCCATATTCTTCGATATTGCAGATGCCGACATAGAGGTCCATCGAAATCTTGGAAACGGTTCCCTTGACACTCTTGCGGATAATGTTCAGCTTGTCTTCTATTCCGCTAGAATCCGCAACGACGGCAAAATGGTCGTTGGCGAAACGGCAAATCAGGTTATCGGGGAACTGCTTCTTGATACAGGAAGCGAAATCAATCAGGAACTCGTTACCCTGGTTAAATCCGTTTGCACTGTTGTAGAGTTTCATTCCCACGATGTCGAAGAATATGAGAACCGGAGATCCCCCCGCGTTCCGGATGTCCTCCACGTAGTTTTCGCCGCACAGGCGGCCATATTCCATATTCGGGAGACCAGTCAGCGGATCGAAATAACGGTCGGCATGTTCACATATTCGCAAGAACACGGAATTTCTCCCACGCCAGGAAATCTGCGACACACTCATAATCAAGTCTTTGCCGGTACGCGGATTGCGGACGATCGTCTCTCCCCTTTCGATAACATCGTCAACAGATATCCGATTGCATTCTTCGGGCGTAAAGAAATATTCTTCGACCTTGATTCCCGAATCAAACGTCCTCACCGGTTTCCACACCTGTTCCACCGAGGCGCTCACCATGTAGATTTCATGCGTATCCGCGTTGAAGATCACAAACGGGTCCACCTTGTCCGTATTCAGGAACTCAACGACGCCCTCCTCGAAATCGCTTCGCGAGCCTCCGTTGGACTCCAGTGCAGCGGTCACGTCATCGTAAACGACAACGGCGCATTTCGTACCATCTTCGAGATAGCGGTGGTACCCTACGGCGTGAACCGTGCGATAATCTTTCCGGCCATAAAGCTTTTGACGGTAAACGACATCGTAACACCCGTCCTCGATTTTCGAAAAATCCTTGGCCTTGGTCGCCACGTAAACGACATCTTCCTGGTGGACGTCCCGGTACATGTCTTCATCGAGAAAGCGCACCAGGTCTTCGCGGGTCTTTCCCGGGGCCTGCCAACGGACAAGCCCGTCAGAGATAAGTACAGTCCGAGCCTTGCCGTCCACATGCCGGTAGACCGCGAGCGGGACCCCAGACTTCTCCAATTCCAGCCTCAAAACCTCAGGTAGATTACAGGACTCATTCAATGACATCGCCATAAACCAAACAAAATGCTATTTAATGCTTAAAATAACATAATCATTGCTAAAAAGCAATCATATTTACACGCTACTCCTGTAAAAATGCCCCCAAAAAAAACGTTTTTGCGTAAAAAAGCAAGCAAAGGCTACGGCGGCCTTCGCAAATACAAAATGGCCGCCCCGCGAGGGAGCGACCAATTTAATTTTCTTTCGTCGAAAATTAATTACCGCGTTCGAAGCGGATGAAGTTCACGACCTTCAGGCTGGAAAGACCGAGCTGCTTGGCGACGACTTCCTGGAGGTAGTCCTTGACGCTGAGCTTCTTCGGGTTCTTTTCGGACATGAAGAATTCCTGGTCTTCGAGAACGATTTCCTTGAGCACCTTGGCGACGCGGCCGTCGATCTGGCGCTGCAGGAATTCGGGCTTCGGAGCCTTGCCGGAAGCTTCGATCTGAGCCTTGGCGATTTCCTTTTCCTTTTCGATGGTTTCGGCCGGGACGGCAGCATCGTTCAGGGCGACCGGAGCAAATGCGGCGGCCTGCATAGCGATGTCCTTAGCAGCCTGCTTGAGAGCAGCTTCGTCAGAAGCGGTACCTTCGAAAGCGAGTTCGGTAATCACGCCGATCTTGCCCTTCATGTGGCTGTAAACGCCAAACACGGAGTTAGCGACCTTCTTGATTTCGGCGAACTTGCGGAAGTCGATGTTTTCCTGGATCTTGACGAGCACGTCCTGGAGCACATCGTTGATCTTCTTGCCATCGACCACGGCGTTCTTGAGGTCGTCGACAGAGGCGATAGCCTGAGTTTCGACAGCCTTCACGGCCATGTTAGCGAGAGCGACGAAGTCGTCGTTGTTGGAAACCGGTTCCGTTTCGCAAGAGAGTTCGAAAGCAGCGGCCTTGTCGGCGGTTTCGATCAAGTAGATGCGGCCTTCCTTGGCGGCCTTGTCGGCACGCTTGGCGGCAACAGCAGCACCCTGCTTGCGGAGGAGTTCAACGGCCTTGTCCATGTCGCCGTCAGTTTCGGTGAGGGCCTTCTTGCACTGCATCATGCCCACGCCAGTCTTCTGGCGGAGTTCGTTAACGAGGGAAGCGGTAATCTGCATATTACTTTTCTTCCTCGCCGTTGTCGAACTTCTT
>LVAE01000057.1 GCA_001603905.1 Fibrobacterales bacterium Fibro_02 | reverse complement strand
TACTGCGGCCCCTGTTTTTTGAAAGGGTTCCCCATATCGCAAAGCCCGTGTGGGCGATGATTATCGTGAGCGACAATTCCGAGGTCATGTCCTCGGCGCGCATGCGCGAGTCGGCGCTCAAGGTCTTCAAGAAGATGGAATGGACCGAGGGGCTGGATCTGGGGACCTTGCCCAATGGATAATGGTGGTGACAGCGGCTTTTGGGGAAAGCTTCACGGCGTGTTGAAAATGCTCCTGATAGCGCCCATCCGACTGTACCAGTTGATTCACCCCTTCTTCTTCAGCGGCGTTTGCAGGTTTCAGCCGACGTGCTCGCAGTATGCCATCGAGGCAATCCGTGTACACGGAGTGTTCAAAGGTTTCTATCTTGCGGTTTTCAGAATTTTAAGGTGCAACCCGTTTTGCAAGGGCGGTTATGACCCGGTCCCGCCCAGAAAGGAAAAAAGATGAACAAGAATACTATCATCGGATCCGTTCTTATCGGCGCCATCATGATTTGGTGGTTCTTTATGAACTCTGCGAACAACGAAGCTGCCGAAAAGGCGAAGCTTGCGCAGAAGGCCGCCGCAAAGGAAGCGGCCGTCCAGGTCGCCGATTCCGCCGAAGCCCCGTCTGCAAATGGGCTCGTGCTTCCGGGCTCCACGGCCGAAGTCAAGGCCGCCCCGGTGCTTGGCGCTCCGGCAACGGACAAGGTCACTGAACCTGCCGAAGTGGCTGCCGCCAGCGACAGTTCCTCCGCAGATTCTTCTTCTGCTGCCCCCAAGGTAATCGCCCCGCGTACGGTCACGGTCGAAACCGACAAGTTCATCATGACCCTTTCTAACAAGGGCGGCAAGGTCCAGAGCGTGATCGTGAAGGCCCTGCCGGATTCCGCAAACCATTTCCCCGAACTCATCCAGGATACGACTCTCGGTGCTCTCGACCTGAAGCTCGGCGGTGCTGACCTTTCCGAAGTCATGTTCGACGTCGACGCTCCTGAATGGATCACTGTCGAAAACGATACCGAAGTTCAGTTCGTCTTTACCGACGCCAACGGCAACCAGCTGGTGCGTAGCTACGGCTTCACCAAGTCGGGCGTCGCTGTCCGTCAGGTGAACAAGTTCAAGGGTTTCCGCGTCGACAAGTACGAGCTCTCCTGGAAGGGCGGCATGCGTGAAACCGAAGAATTCCCGAAGGGCAAGAGCTTCGGCGGTACCAGCTACTTCTTTAGCGAAGTGATTTTCAAGAACAACGAAATCACCGAACGCGAAACATTCAACGACGCCATGACGTTTGACAACGCCAACTACTACTGGGTCGGCATGCGCCGTAAGTACGTAGCGATGTCGGTGCAGTTCGATTCTCCGGTGCCCGCCCAGGTCAAGGCCAAGCACATCAATTTGGCGACCGAAGGCAACCCGGATCCGGGTACCTACAGCCTCTCCATTGCAGACGCCGTGCGCGGTGATTCCGTTGCCTACAATTTCATGGTGCTCCCGCTGGAATGGTCCGAAGTCGAATCGCTCGGCCAGGGCTACGAAAAGATTATCGTGACCGGTTCCAAGTGGTTCCCGGGTTCCAGCGTCTGGTTCGTGTGGATTTGCGCCATGCTCCTCAAGCTGCTCAAGTTCTTCTACTCCATCATTCCGAACTACGGCGTCGCCATTATCCTCGTGACCTTCATCGTGCGCGGTATTACGACCCCGTTCACCATCAAGCAGCTCAAGTCGACTTCTGCCATGAGCAAGCTCAAGCCGCAGCTCGACGAAATCAACGTGAAGTACCGTAGCGATCCGCAAAAGAAGCAGGCCGCCATCATGGAGCTTTACGCCAAGAACGGCGTGAACCCGCTCGCCAGCTGCACCGGCGGCTGCCTCCCGATGATTATCCAGATGCCGATCTTCATGGGCCTCTTCTTCGTGCTCGGCCGCGCTGTCGAACTCCGCGGCATGCCGGCCTTCCTCTGGATTACCGACCTCAGCCGTAGCGACGTAATCTTCCACGGATTCAGCATTCCGTTCCTCATGCCCGATGGACTCGCTCTCCTCCCGTGGATTATGGTGGTTACCACCTACTTCCAGACCAAGGTGACCATGAGCGGCAACGGCGCCATGGATCCCGCTCAGGCTAAGATGATGACTTGGATGATGCCCGCTATGATGTTCCTGTTTAGCGCGGTGATGCCCTCTGGCCTTGTGCTCTACTGGATCGTGTCCAACTTCTGGAGCATCATTCAGTACAAGATCATCCGCCGCGACAACGGCAACAACGGCCCCAAGACCGTGAACGGCAAGAAGGTTGTTGACGCCGAAGTCGTGAAGTAACGCAATTTGTCATCCTGGAGGGCGTGCAACGCCCGACGGGATCCAGAGAAGAAATCAGAAAGTCTCGTAAAACCGGTCCCCAGGGCCGGTTTTTTGCATTTTCTCCCACCCGTCATTCTGGAACGAAACGAAGTGTAGTGACGGAATCCATGGTCATGTTCGCTATTCTGCTTTTTTGTCAAAGTAAAGGAATTTTGAATATGTTCTGTTGTGTTTGTTGAGCGATTTGTTTAAGGAATCTAGTCCGTATTTTTCAAGAAGTGTAGGTGACCAGGAATAGAGTGAGCGCCCGAGTCCGAGTGCTTTCTCCGGAATTTTGGCTCCCATGGCTTCAAGAATAGTTGGAAACATGTCAAGTGATGTAAATGTTCGCTTATTTGCTATAGGAGTTTTTGCGGAATTGATGAAAAAATCAAGCCAATAATGCGTCTGTTTCATGCCGTTGAATCCAATAACATGTGATGGAGCCATTGTTGCATGGTCTCCCATGACGGCGATGGTAGTATGTTCAAACCACTCTTGTTTCTTGGCCCATTTTATGAAATCGTCTAGTTGTTGTGATGAGCAATGTATGTTGGAGTGTAATCGTTCCCAATTTAGAGCGTTTTCGGGTATGTGACAGGCTGGGTCGTTTGCTCCGTAAGGTGTATGTGTGTTGAGTGTAATCATCCATACAGCCCAAGGTTTGTTAGTTGCAGAAAGTCTTTCAATATGTTTCTTTATTAGTGCGTAGTGCGCAGAATCAGGGACACCCCATTCGTTTAATATACTCTGGTCTATTAGCCCTTGTTGCAAGTATTCGTTACGACCATAACCTTCGTCAACGAGATGTGTTTTGACGAACGCTTCCATTCCTGAAAATTTGAGGTCGGCGCCTTTCGATACGATGGTAACGTATCCGTGTTGATGCAGAATGTCGGTAAGGCATGAGGCTCCGGGAATGAATTTCCCGTGTGGTGTAGGGTGATCGGGCTGGCTAGGTGAAAGCATAAGTGGAATTCCGCAAGTTTTCGCCACGACATCAGCCATTGTCCAGCCGGTCCCTGTAATTTGTGTCCCGCCGGGTATAAAGCTTTGTTCTGTTTTTATATAGTTTGTGATTTCGGGGATTAGATTTTGGGGAAGTGTTCCTCCGTTGGCGGAATCCTGAAAGTTGTATTCGATTGATTCAAGTAAAATGAGGATAAGGTTTCTTTTTTCTGAAAATGAAATTTTCAGAGAATCTGGATCAATGTATTCTTTTGTGTAAAAATCTATGTCGCTTGAAATTTTGTCTGAATTATTCCAATGTTTATAGTAGTCCAGTAGGGGAATGTTTCTGTAAATGCAATGAATGAGTAATGTTAGACAAATGAGGTCTGTTATTACAATAATCTTTTTGAATGATGGTCGCCTTTGAGATGGGGTTTGCCGGTGCCTGTTGATAAGATTGAATGTGAACAAGAAAACAGATATTGCGATGATGATAAGTAATGTGATGAATATGGAGCTTGTTAAAATCTCGTAAATGAGTGTGTATGAATAGTCTTTTGCTCCGGAAATATTGTGCGTTAAGGTGTATGTTACAGCTTCTGTGTTGTCCAATGGAAAAGTTTCTGCTATTAACAAAACCGCCTTGATGAAGAACACCTCAAGGAATAGCAGAAATGAGTATATAGCTGAACGGATTATTTTTTTCATTTTAACTATCAATTTAGGTTTTTTTTCACTATAACGACATTAATTGTATAATTTACGCAATTTTTGCGTAAATTATATTTTTGTGATGAATTATGGACTGTTTTTTTATTTTTTCATAAAAAGAGTTGTTTGCGATTTCTAAATTTCGTATGTAAAAATGGTATAATGGTATGAAAACGAAAATAAACAATCTTTCGGTTTTTATTCTAACGGCCCTGTTTGCTGTTTCTGTAGCTTGGTCTGCAACAAGGTCTCTCGAAAATGATGGGGATGGTTATTACATCAATCTGCCCGTAAGTGGTACAGATGAACTAACAATTCCTGATGATATTACCTCGTTCAAGCTGTACGATGACGGAGGTTATTCCGACGGTGAAGGTGGCTCTACCTATAATTGTAGTGGAAAACTTAAGATGACCGCTCCCACTGGACGTATAATCCAGGTCGCGGGAACTGTTACTGGTAGGGAGTCCCTTACGGGACATCTGTATATTTATGACGGAACCCTTTCCGGTTCGGAATTGCTTTATGTAATAACTTCCGGCAATGGAACGAATGATCCCGTTGCAGTAGTTCGTAGCACAGAGAATGTTTTGACAGTCTCTCTGTCCGGTGGAAATTCCGATTTGGAGCTTGAAGTAACTGTTTTAGATCCTTCCGTCCCTCATGAAATTCAGAAGGGCTCTGTTATCGAGAATGGCGATGTGACCGTGGTCGGTGGAGTGACCTCTGCTACGATAAATACTCAGATTTCCTTGGAGTTACAACCAGATGCAGGTTATTTGCCTGCCGGACTTAATGTGGTATCCTCTGATGGAGTTCCTGTAAAGGTGGACTTTTCCACGTCGTTTGATAACGCTGCCACATTTTCTATGCCTTATGGGGATGCGACTATTACTCCTCTCTATACCAATGATTTGACTGCAGATGGTGGTCTGTTCGTTAATATTCCTGTATCGGGGACCCCTAAGACGATAACGATACCCAATGGGGTTACGTCCTTTAAGCTGTATGATGATGGTGGAGCCGATAGTGATGGAAGTGTTTCTGCGAGTGGAACCGTTGTATTGAATGCTCCCACAGGAAAAATCTTGAAATTTGCGGGATCCGCAAATGGCTATTTGGAAAGCTTGAATATTTATGATGGGGAAAATTCTGAGGCTTCAATTCTTCATTCCATGAATTTTGGTAGTGTAGAAGATGTTTATAGCGGTAGCAATGTTGTTGCTGTTGCTTTGGAAGGAGAACAGTGGGGTGGTGTAAATATTGATTTTACAGTGTATGTTGTGGATGTTGAGGAAAATCGGTCAATTACGGATGCTTCGGGAACCGTTTCCGGAGGAAGTGTATCTATTGACAAATCGACAGCCCAATATGGTGATTTGGTTACTTTGAGTATTACGCCGGATGAAGGATATTTCTTGGGTGAACTCAAGGTTGTCAGGAAGCAAGATGGAAAATCAGTTGAAGTAACAAAGGTTTCCGAAAGTGTAAGGACTTTTAAAGTTCAGGATGACGATGTTGTTGTGTCGTATTATTTTGCTAATCCGAAAAATGTTGCGTTTGATGAAGATGGTGGCTTGAAAGATCACGTCTATTTCCATATGGAGTGCGAAAACAGTGTTTGTACTATTTCGCAGAAGGTTGTGGAAGATCCTTATCGAGACCATAATAATCTTAGCGAGTGGAAAGATTTCAAGTATTGGTACCGTGGAACAATGGATGAAAGCCAGGTTTGCGAAGTGACCGGTCCGTATGGTTCATCTGTTGTTTCTGGATCTTGTGAGTTTGGCCTTGTTGATATGTTTAAATCTCATTACCCCAGTTATACATTGAAATTGGCGGATACTCTTCGCTTTGGCGGTTACAAAAATGGCGCTTGCTCCATGCAGTTTAATCCTATTCCTGATGCATATGCAGAAAATAGTTGGAGTACTGCTACGGAAACAGCCGTTGTTGTCGATGGTAATGGATATGCCATCGATGGCCTTTGCCAGATTGGATCATCTAGCTTTGGCTTTGTTAATGCCGAGTCAAAACCGTTGACTATAAGTAATGTTACGTTTACGAATGCGTATGTCAATGCTACGGGGTCGAATGATGTTGGTGTTGTTGCTGGCAAGGCTGGCGGCAATGTCACGATTAAAAATGTCAAGGTTGAAAATGCGACTGTCATTGGTGCTGCCAATGTTGGTGGTTTTGTTGGAAACGCTGCTGGTTTAGTTGATGTCCAGAATTCTTCTTTTGACGGTAATGTTACCGGTTCTGATGCCGCTGTTGTTGGTGGCTTGGTGGGATATGCTTATGCTTCGTCCCTGAAAATCCAAAAATCGTTTTTGACGGGTGATGTTGCTAAGGGTGCTTATGTGGGAGGTTTTGTTGGACGTATTGAAAATGGAAATGCGGATGGTTCTAAGGTTAGCCTGAATCTGAGACATACTTATTCAATCGGTGATATTACCACGGAAACAAACGATGCTAAAATCGGTTATTTGATTGGATCCCTAGATAGCTTGTCTACGGAGTTTTATAGCGTCCAGTACAACTATCACTATGGTACAAAAGATGCTCAGGCGAGTTTGGGTATTGGTTCTTTCACGGTGAATGGTTGGCATAAACCCACTCTTTGGGACGAAAATGATGTGAATGGTCGCTACATAAATAGGAACATTCGTAATGCTGTCAGCGGACTTGATGCAGATGGTGACTTGGTGTTCGGTATTTATCCTATAGATGTAGGGACTGATGTAGATTGGAATAATGGTGTTGTTAGTGGAAACTCTATGAAGAGGGGGAAGCTCGCTGTTATCCTTAATATGTGGGACGGAGCTTGGACCCGTGTTGATGGTGTAAATAAAGATCTACCGTTCTTTGCCGATGCGAACTATCATGCTTTGCATATAGTCGCTTTTGAAGTTGACATTCTCCAAAGTAATCCCGCTTATGAAGACCAAAAGGCAATCCTAGATGCTGCTGTCAATGCTGGTAAGTATGATATTGAATATTGTGGCTCTGGTTGTTATGGCTTGAATGTGTATACGGATTATACTGGTACGTTGAAATCCGAGGATTTAGAATTTGTAAATAGTCTTTTGGATGAAGATTCTTACTGGTATGGTGATAAGGAATTAAACGAATCAACTATTTTCGGTAGTGATGTTTATTATGCTTATTTCGAAAACATCAAGATGAATGTTGTTTATCATTTATGTACCGGTTTGCTCGAATATTCCGAGGCGGCAGAGGGGTATGTATGTGTGGGAACCGAATACGAAGTAAAACCGGATCAAGATATTGATGGCTATGACATTTCTTTCCTTCTTAACCCTGTAAAGAAATTTGAAACGAGTGAATATGGCTTGTTCATTCCTCCAATGGTCGTGACTTCTTCTTCTGGTGCAAAAACAGTTTTACCTCATAATTATCAAATTAAGCCGAAAACAGATGAATATAGCCTTGTCTCGTCTTACCTGGCTGAAAGGTCTTTTGATTATTTTAGAACGAATCTTTTGCCGTATAGTGATCCTGATCAGTATTATGATACTTTGCATTTGTATTATGATCTTGAACAAGATTCTTATTTGGCTTATGTGCTTAGAAATGGTTTGGACCCTGACCCGGAAACGGGGATTACTCCGGTGTTTACTTATGATGCTGTCGCATTTGATGTCAATGGAAATGAAAAGTCAGCGTACAAAATGAGTGTCGATACGGAGCCTCCTTCGGCCACATTGACAGCGGGTTTTGTAGTGAAAGCTCCAGCTGGTTATAAGGTTGATGAATATGTGGTAGAATTCGGTTATTCTACAATGGCTAATGATCCTGTTATGGTTTCGTCGACTAATAATTACTTGGTGACATCGCAAGACCTTATTCAAAATTACGGGACGAAGGTGTGGACTTTCACGACTGCCGATACCATTCGTTTGGATTCCATTTATAAGGCATATGCTTTGCGCAGCCTTAATTTGACGAACTTCACGATGAAGATTACTCCGTCTTTTGATTATGTTGATTATTTGGTAAACTTTATCCGCCCAATAGGGGATAATTCTCCAAAGAATGGTGTTTCTCCGGTTGATGTTTATATTCCCGATAGCTACGTTGGTGCTTCTTGGGAAGATTCTAAGACTTATTCTCTCAATAACACGGATACGCGGATGCCTGTGCTTTATGCTGCAGGAGGATGTATTGCATGGTCTGACGTCAATTTCTATGATGCTGTAAAACCTGTTTATAGTGAGTTTGATAATCTTGCTGTGCAGAACTTTGAAAGCCCCATGGATCTTTATCCAGTCTACTTTACCAAGAGCGAGTATGAAGTTACGTATAGTGATTGGGACTCTAAATGTGGTGATGCTCCGACGGAATCCTTTACAGTTACGGCGCACGCAAAGCTTAATGCGGCTCATTTGACCCGTATGGAGCTTTGGCAGATTATTGGTGCTGAAGGTGAAAATTCCCATGCCGATACCATCAAACATGTGATGACGCAGGATGATCAGAACCAGACTCTGTTCACTCTGGAAATTCCGAAGGTAACTTATACAGATGCTACTACGGGTGATGAATCTGCGGTTTCCTTCACTTTTGAAGCCCATGCGGTGCCTGCTGAGGGGTATGCCGTTACGAGCAATTCGTACTATGCGATAATGACATCTGAAGGAGAAGGCGGCCAAGTTGTTGAAACCCGTTTGGTTTTTGGTGACCGCAAGTTCTCGGTGAGCGGCAATTACGAATTCAATGTTGACCTGATTGGTGGCGAGTCCTATAACTATGCCTTCGATACCGAAAATTGGGACTATATCTCCTCCCAATGGGGGGATGAGTATTACAATGTCAAATATGAACTCTATGTTGCCGATGCGGACCTCGATTTGCCTGAATCTTATGTCCTTGGCGAAACAGCGCTGAAGTTGCCTATGCTGTATGCAACGACTATGAAAGTGAATCCGTCTTTCGTAGGCAATGCGAACCAATCTTTTGCTCTTGTTGGTTGGACCATTTATGCGGATAGCGCCTATTGTGTTGTGGATCAGGTTAAATCGGATGGCCAGGACTGCATTGAAAGCGACAGCAAGAACCTGTTCAAGGAGTTCTCGGGAGATATGGTTGTTGCTATTCAGGAAGCTGTTGACGAAGGTGGTTTCACTATTGAAGAAAATACCGTCCCTCTCTATCCTGTGTGGGGTGAATCGTATGACGAAATCACAAAGATCAAGATTGGTTGTCCTAACGAAACGGAAGGTTGTGGTTCAAATGACCATCCGATGAGCGTAACCCTCTCGCAAACCTTTAATATTGCGGGCAAGGAAGTTACCCTGACGCACAGCTCTGATGAAGCAATTGCTTTCCCGCAGAAGTATCGCGTTCCGTTCTCTGACTTTACGCTGGACGTGTCGTTCACTTCGAATCCCGGTTACGAAGTCGGTTCCATTAAACTTGAAGATACTGACTTGACGGGTTCGGAGTATGCTTCTTTCACGGATGGAAAACTCCACCTGCAGAATAGGTATTTCTACGCGAAGTTTGTTCCTGCGACCCTTTCGTTTACCCCCTATACCATCGCTTTCGATATCAGCTCGTTGGATAGCGAAATTGTTGCGTTTGGACAAAGCTGGTATGATAAGGTTGACGCAGGGAATGGAACGGCTGTCATGAACGTGGGTACAGCTAATGAGTTCCCGAATTTGTATGCATTCCATGGCTCTGGTACCTATGGTCCTTACTCTTTTAACGAAGTGTACTGGGCTAAGGAACAGGCTCCTGAAGATGAAACGGAATGGAATGCTTGGTACGGCACCTATATTAGTTCCTCAATGAAGCAACCGTTTAATTCGGATCTCGTCACGCAATATTTTGGAGAGAATTCTACTGAAACTGCTATGGCGGCTTATCCGATGGTTGTTTCGGAATTGACTAACGGATATGATGCTAGAGATGCTTGGCCTATTTGGTTTAGATCCGATAATGATAGTGACCCTAAATCTTATCACGGAAGTGTCGTCATTTCGCAAACATGGAATGGAAAGACTTATAAGCAGAAATCGCAGTTCACTGCCGCGGATGCACATACATATCTACATAGATTGTTTATCCCCAAAGCCGATGATACCTTGGTGTACAATGTGTCGCTGGAACCGGATCCGGGTTATGCGATGACGTTGAAAGATTATATTGAGGGTCATCCTGAACATACGGCCTTTGGCTGGTCTGATGATGACGGTGGCTCTGCTGATCTTCCTGAAGGTGAAGATTGGGGTTACAATTTGGATCCCGAAGTCATGACTTTGAAAGTTCAACCGAGTAGAATGAGTAGCTGGGCCAACGAAGCTTATGTTTCGTTTACCGTATTGCATTACAATGTTGAATTCTCTAGGCCTACAGATGCTGAAGTGTTTGTGGCGAGCAAGTGGGTCTCTGACAATAAATATGAAGTTGACTGGTTTGAGTCTCAAACCGATGTGACCGTGAACAATATCAAGACCCCGATTCTTTACGATGAAAATGGCTGCCAAGTCTACTGGAAAGTTAAAGACTCCGAAGCGCATATCGATACCGGTATTGTTGGCGAACTCGTCTATATGACTTCAACCGAAACGTTGGAGACGGCGATTAACGTGCTCGTTCCGGATACCGATGAATCAAATAGAAACTGCGATAATGCAGAAACCTATAAGCAGACCTTGACGGTTGAAGGTGAAGGAACGATTCTTCTGGAACAGGTGATTGGGGATGCTCCTGAATCTCCGGAAGATCCTGCCCAGGTTGTGCTTGCGCATTCTTTTGTTGAAGATGAAGCAACTGGCGTTCTGACCCTGAATGTACCTGCCGCGTACAATGAAGTGGGACCGGATTTCCTGATTGAACAGATTGGCGTCAAGTTCAGGGTTGTGGCCGTACCTGCTGAAAACTACACGTTGGACAAGATTTCCTACGAAACGGCCAAGAACGGCAACGTGATGACGGTCACGGTGGAAGATAGTGCTGAAGTGAACGTGATGGAATCCTTGCCGTGGACCGTCAAGTTCAAGTCTCTTGCCCCGATTTATGTGACCTACGATTTGTCTCTTGGTGTAACCGATTCCGCGGATACTTATTTGCCGACGAATGCGACGAAGTCGGAAAAGCTTGAACTGGCAAACAACGCCGATACGGTTGTCTTCTGGAAACCGTACCGTGCGAGCACCTGTTTCCAGGGATGGTCTACGACGGCTGCCGCAAATTATACTGCTGACGATAGTGCCTACACGACCTTTAATGCGGGCAACTTCACGGAATTTAGCACGAACCCGGACAACCCCACGACATTGTATGCCATCTGGGGTGATGACTGTTCCGAAAATCGTAATCTGTGGACTGTGGAAAATGGCCAGATGAACGCGACACTCGTGCTGTACCAGCTGTTCGGTGACGACACCTTGTTCCACGAAGTTTTAGATCGTCGCGGATTGACTCTTGAAGGTGATTCTTTCGATGTCTACATTGATCCTGTCAGAAGCGCTCCGAAGTCTGGCTATCACTATGCTGCAGATGCTAAATACGAACTCAGCTACCAGTATACGCTGCCGGTAACGGAAGGTTCTAATCCTGACATTGAAACGGTGGAGGTTGAGCCGGATGCCGAAAAGGGTGGCGTATGGCACCTGACTTCTGTCGGTATTCCGAGTACGCCGACTTATACATTCACGACAGATGTCGAAATGATGAGTTACCTGATTGTGTTTGATGTCAATGCAGGTGATGCCCCTGTGTTCTATGGCACGGACTGGGTCAAGGAAAAAACTTTGACGTTGGACTCCGGCGATGAAGATAAGGCTTTCCCGCAGGATTTACGCCGTACGGACGCCTGCTTTGAAGGCTGGGTTATTCCTGGAATAGAGGAACCGGAAATTTATAGCAACTTTGATGAGGTTGTTGATGCCTTGAAGGATGTCATGGCTACCGTTGAAACGGTTCAGAATGACGAAGGTGAATCCGTGGATCATACTTACTATACGCTGTCTGCCCAGTGGAATAGCAATTGTACACCGGAAACATTCAAGGTCTTCTCGGGTATGACAGAAGGTCAGGGAACATTCCAGGTATCACAGAATCCTGATGCAGAAAATGCTGTTTGGATGGATGTCCCTGAAGAAGGCCTGGTTATTCCTGAACTTGAAGGATTGTCCCTTGCGGTTAAGTTCACGGGGGCTGATACTTATGAAACAGGTGATGTCATTACAGGTGTCAAAGCTGATGCCGAAAATGCCGAACAACTCTTTGAAATTGAAAATGGAGAATCCTTTACCGTTGCCGCTGAACAGCCTGACGTAAAGCTCAATGTCGAAGCTAATCTGATTGAGATGAACTTCGCCCTTGATGCCGGTTACGACGATGTGTTCTACGGTCCGGGTTTCAGCTGGAATTGGAGCTCGGAAGGTGTTTCCTTTGGTGCAGCACTGCCGTCAAATCTCTACCGCGCAGGATATAAGTTTGCAGGCTGGAAGTTTGACAACGAAGAAACTCCGATGCTGAATCTTAACGAAGACTTTGTCGCGGCCTATAATGCCTATGCCGCAGCTCATGAAGGAAATTATCCGGATACGCTCCATGCCGTCTGGACTGTTTCTGGGGTGATTCCTGCTTATAGTCTTCAGCTGACAGAGGAAACTCTGGACCAGAACGCTGGTGTACTGACGCTCAGCCAGACGATTGGCGATTCGACCATTGTGCATGTCTTTGAAGATGGTATGCTCGATGTCCCCATGGTCGAAGACCTTGCGCTGACCGTGAACTTCGCTATCGATACGGCCCATAGCTTTGATGGTGAAACCCCGATTACCCTGAAGAGCTTCATCACGGATGAAACGGTTGGTTCGTATGCAACTGGTGACGAAGTGGTTGTTCATACAGAAACCCTTGGTGCGGCAGGAACCGTAATGGTTAACGTGGCGACCAAGGTGGACTCTTACGAATTCGCCTTCGATATCAATGTGGGTGAAGACGACCAGGTCTTCTACGGAAAGGACTGGTTTGCCACGAAGTCTTACGATATGAGCGAAGAAGAGCTTGATTCTAAGTTCCCGACTTCCGCATACCAGACGCAGAACTGCCTGGGTGGCTTTGCCTTCACTGCGATGGAACCGCTGGAAGACGGCTACACTATCACGATGCCGGATGTCAAGTTCTATACGGGAATCGATTCTGCGTTCATTGCAGATTACAAGGCTCTCGAAGAAAAGCCTACGACTCTGTATGCCGTATGGCTGAAGCCTGGCGTGCATTGCTCTGCCATTACCAGCAATGTAATGATCAGCGCTTTGAATGCATCTGAAGAAGGTGAGTTTACCTTGACAAATGCGGACATGGAAATTAAGCTGCCCGCTAGCGAAGAATCTGCTGCTGTTCAAGTCCCGGTTGCCGATGACCTTGAATTTACGGTCACGTTCACCCCGACTAGCGCTTATGACTTTGATGCAGAAACAGGAACAATTACGATCTCGTTGGTTGACGGATACGACTACACCCTGGTCAATGCGAAGACCTATAGCTTTGCGAAGAATGCTACTCTTAAGGCAACTCCGACTCTGAAGGCTGTCGCGTTCGATTTGAATGCCAATGCCGGCGAAGCTAGCGTGTTCTACGGTAAGGAATATGCAAAGACCTGGACCTCGGAGGGTGCTGCGTACGGTGCTGAACTTCCGAAGAACATCTACCGTACCGATGCAAATCTCTTGGGCTGGGCCTTTGAGGCTATCGAAGATGATGCTGCTGAAGTCTGGTTCACCAAGTTCGACAAGGACTTCATGGACGCCTATGTAGCCCAGGAAACGGCTCCCACGACGCTCTATGCCGTGTGGAAGACTAATGCCGAACGCGCAACCTACACGATTACGTCTACCGAAGAAACTCTCGGTGCCGGTAACCTAGTTGTTGCCCAGTGGGCGTTCGCAGATTCCATCGGATACGCCGTCGGTGCTGACGGACTCAAGGTCCCTGCCGAAAACAACTTGATCTTCAGGGCTTACTTTGAACCTCTCAATACTCATTCTGTAGTGGGAGATTTGCCTGTCGCCCTTGACGTAGATGGTGAAGTTACGAATGTATTCGTTGGACAAGATTTCGTATTGGCGGGCAATACCGAAATTACGGTTGCTACCGAAAACGATGTCTATGTGCTTGCCTTCGATGCCAATGCCGATGGTGCTACGCTGTTCTACGGTGACAACTGGTTCAGCGGCAAGACCTATAGCCCTGCCGATGCCGAAGAAGATCTGAACTTCCCGACTTCGCTCTACCGCACCGACAAGTGTCTCGACGGCTTCGCCTTCAATGCCGATGAGTCTGTGGTTTACAAGTCCATCAGCGATGAATTCATCACGGAATTCAAGGAACGCGAATTGACTTCTCCGGTAACTCTCGTGGCCGTATGGAAGAATTGCCCGGAAACTTACGCAAACTACACGGTGGCTGCGAAGGATGCATCCGAAGGCGTATTCACCTTGACAAACAAGTATGGCGAAATCGCCAACGAGTTTGAAGTGGGTTCAGAAGCCTTGGTTATTCCGGCTGCAGAAGACCTGACATTCTCTGTGACCTTTGCCGAGAATGTTACCGTTGACTATGAAAACAAAGTGAGCGTACTCGCCGGTGACGAAACCGTTGCGACGGTTGCCGACGGTGCCACGGTTTCCTTCAGTCAGAATTCTGAATTGAAGGCTGTAGCCTCTGTGTTGGACCTCACCTTCGCCTTCGATGCGAACAAGGCTGCAAACGATACCGTGTTCTACAACTTGGAATGGTCTGCAACAAAGTCGTATGACCTTGCCGACGAAGAATTCGACTATCATTTCCCGACAGCTTATCAGACGAGCAAGTGCCTGGCTGGTTTCGCCTTCTCGAAGACTGCTACGGAATCTGAAGCGTTCCAGGAAGTTGGCACTGAATTCATCAAGGCCTACAAGGCTCTTGAAGTAAAGCCGACGACACTTTATGCCGTATGGACTACCGAGGACTGCAACCATGGCTATGTAGTCTTGCGTAGCGGCAATACGGAAGCTGAAGGTTCGTTCACGATTAGCGATGCTGTCAACAGCTACGAATTGTCTGCTGGTTCGCTGATGGCGGTTCCGACTCACGTCGTTGATTTCAAGGTTACGTTCCACGAAGGACATGCCTATGAGCTGGAAAAAATTGATCTTCTCGACGATGATCTGAACAGCTATTCTGGCTTTGCAAACGGAGCCGAGTACAGCTTCGACATGAATACGGTCCTGAAGGCCAATGTGGAACCCAAGAGCAAGGGTCTCGTGTTCGCTCTGAATGCGGATGACGCAACTGTGTTCTACGGCACAAGCTACGATCCGAAATGGTTCGAAAACCTCATGAACGGAGATTTCTATAACGACAATCTTCCGTCTGGAATCTATCGTAACGACGCCGTATTCGTGGGCTGGTCCTTCACGCAGATGAGTGGCGTTGCCGAAGGTAGCAAGTACTTCACTAAGATTGATGATGACTTCTATGAGGCCTTCAAGAATCATGCTGAAACTCGTGAAAACTTCGATACGCCGGATACGCTGTACGCCGTGTGGAAATCTGCTCCGAATAGGGAAATTTACACGGTGACCGTTGGTAATAAGGCTTCCGAAGGCAAGTTCCGCTTGACGAATGCTTCGGGTGGCCTTTCGAATGAATTCCTGGTGGATGCGACAACGATGCTCGTGATCCCTGCTGAAAATGATCTAGTGTTCACCGTGTCGTTCGTTTCGGCTTCCGAAACGGCCGAGTATGAAGGAATCAGTGTGATTTCTACGACGGGTACGCAGATCGCGGTCATTGAGATGGGCGATGAGTATACGTTCCGTAAGGATGTGATGCTCAGGGCTATAAGTTATATGCCTACTATGGAATTTGCGCTTGACGTGAATGCGGGCAATGCAGATGTGTTCTACGAAAGCGACTTTGGATTCAAGTGGTGGGCCTCTTCTTACGGACAGAATCTCCCGACCGGAATCTACCGTACCGATGCCAAGCTCGTGGGTTGGAGCCTCGACAAGAATGCAACTCCTGACAAGGCGTTCAAGGAAATCGATGATGCCTTCAACGAAGCTGTTGAATCCTATATGGAACACTACGGTGAAGGTCTTATCGGTGATATTTCCGAAGGTGATTTCGACCTGTCCAAGATTCAGGAAATGTACGGTATGGATTTCGCTCAGATGTCTAGGGGCCCGGTCCTCTACGCCGTGTGGGAAAAGGCTAATGTCAAAACCGTATCGGTCAAGTCCAATAGCTTGAGACAGGGAACGTTGACATTGCAGCAGCTTGTGGACGATTCTACATTCACCTTCGTGGTGGGTGAAAAGGGTCTCAAGGTGCCTTATGTTGAAGGCGGCTTGGAATTCCGTGCCCACTTCGAAGCGAACGAATCCCACTTGCTGAATAGCGGAAAGTCGCTCGTCTGGAATGCGGCTGCTGCCGATACTACAAAGAATGACGAATTCGTGCTCGTCTCTGAAGCGACCAGCTTCGATGCTCTCGTCAAGGTGGTTGGCTTCAACCTGGCGTTCAACGCGGAATCGAAGGAAACGCTGTTCTATGGTGACGACTGGACCTCTGGAAAGAAGGTTATCGCCAAGGGCACCAGTGCTTCCCAGTTCCCGACGATGGTCTACAGCGCAAGTCGTTGCCTTGTCGGTTGGACCTTGAAGAACGATGCCGTCGCCTATACGGAGATGCAGGACGAACTGGCGAACAAGCTGTATGAAAAGTATCCGAAGCTCACGGATACGACAAAGATCAATATGTATGCTCTCTGGAGCGACTCTCCGGATCAGTGCTCTGCTCTGATGACCCGCGTGTCCGTGGAACAGGACAAGGGTGAGGTGATGCTTGTCGAAAAGACTGGCGAATCCACCGAAGTTGTCCACAAGTTCAACGAAAAGGGCTCGATGATGCTTCCGTCCGACATCGTGAGTGCCGAATGGACGCTGCGTTCTGCTCCGGATTCGAGCTACGCTCTGGATTCGCTTACCATTGTCCGCAACGACAAGTTGCTGGCGGTGCTGCGTGAAGGCGGTAACCTGCCGGGCAATATGGATAATGCTGTCTTTAAGGCCCACTTCAGCAAGGCGAACAAGACTCCGGTCGAAATTGTTGAAAGGCATTTTGCCCAGAGTGGAAACGCTATCCAGCTGAACATCAAGGCGAGCGAGTTCGAAGTGACCCGCGGCGTGGAAGCTAGAGTACGTGTCTTCGATGTGAAGGGCGACTCGGTGGTGCTCGATTCCTTGCTGGGTGATTCCGTGGCGATGGGCTTCGAATCCGAAGTGGTTCTCCGCATGAAGCGCACGGGTGATTACAAGGTGGTCCTCACTCTCGAAGACGAGAAGGAATCGGATGCGTTCGAGCAGGAATTTGGTGTCAAGTCCTCCATTGCCTCGGTGGGTAAGGATGGCTGGCAGATGGTTTCCCTTGCAGCCGTGGATACCTCGGCGGTCAACTGGACGTCCGACGACCAGGTCTTCTACTGGTGGGATGAATTTGGCAACGGCGGTGACTACTGGCAGTACAAGCGGTATAACCGCGGTGACTCGGTGGTTGCTACCCGTGGTGCCTGGTACAGCTCGCTGGATAGCCTCCCGCTGGTGCTGAAGCGCGATATCGAAGATGACGGCGAGGATGCTGTCTGGAAACTCGATAGCGTTCACAGCGGCTGGAACCTGGTGGCAAATACTCATGGTTGGGAAGTCAGCCTGTTTGCCGGCCATGCGGATGAAGAAAAGGATGTGGACGAGGAATCGGAAATCAGCTTCTACCGTTATAATTCGGAAACGGCTGATTACGAAGAAACCAAGTACCTGAAGCCTTACGAAGCCGTTTGGGCCAAGGTGGGCAAGAAGAAGAACTGGAAGGTGTCTGCCGCACCGGTGTTTGCCAAGGCAACGGAACGTGAACCTCAGCCGGAAAAGCCTGAAGGTGGTCGCATGTTGCTGAAGCGCGTGCTCGCGAAGGCTTCTACCAAGGATCGCTGGGTCTTGCAGGCCGTGCTCTCTGACAAGAACGGCAAGCAGGATGCCTGGAACATTCTGGGTGCGGGCAACAACCCGTTCAGCGCCGAAGAACCTCCTGAAAGTATGGGCGACCATGTGAACCTCTCGATCGTGGAAGGCAAGCGCGCTCTCGCCAAGTCCATCAAGTCCGCAAGCGACGAAATGGAATGGACCGTGGCCCTGTCTGCATCTAACGACCGTGTGGGTTACCTGACGCTTGTCGGTATTGATGATGTGAATGCCTTCGGCTACCGCGTGTTCGTGACGGTGGACGGCAACACGACCGAAATGAAGGACGGTGTTCCGCTCCAGGTGCTCCTGAAGTCGAATGCGAAGACTGCTACGGTTCGTGTGGCTCCTGCCGCGAAGGTCGTTGCACAGAACTCTCTCAAGGGCCTGCGCTCCGCAAGGCTCGGCGGAAAGTTGAAGGTGTCCTTTGAGGCGACGGGCCTTGCGGGCACCAATGCGCGCGTCGACTTGCTGGATATGAAGGGACACGTGATGTCGACCGTGAATGCGAAGACCCTCGAGGGCACGAACGCATTGGTGCTGGACGCTCCGAAGTCCGGCCTCTACATGCTCCGCGTCCGCGCAGGCTCACAGCAGCAGGCTGCTAAAATCGTGGTGCGGTAAGCTTAATTGCGATGCGGCGTAAACTCGTGAGTTTGCCGCATTTGTGCTTTTTGGAAAACCGAGGATCGCTCGAAAAAATAACGGTTAAAATCTTTCTGGATCAGTCTCCCTCGACCGAAGGGAGGGGGTCCAGAATTGCTTTTCCCAAAAAACTTTCAGTCTGCTTAGCGGAATCCAGAGGCAAAAAAAACTGCGGATTTTGATGCTGAGTTTACTTGTACTCGTCGCCGACGAGTTCCTTCTTGAGAAGCTTGTATTTCGTCTTGATGGCGGTGCGGAGAAGAGGCCAGCCGACCTTGTCGAACGATTTTTGCCAGATCTTGTCGGCCACATGGGATGCGGCGTTCCCGACGGGTTTCGGCAACCATTCCTTCTTAAAATCGGGTGCGAGACCGGCGTCGGTGACCATCTTGTGGTAGTCCGCGTTCAGGGCGTTGTAGGCCCCGTGGCGGATGAAGTGGACCTTTTCCATGAAATTGAAACGGCGCTGCAATAGCTTGCGCTTGATAAATCCGCCTCCCTGCGCAATCAGTTCGGGGTAGGCGAACAGAGCGCGCAAATGGGTGCGGTAAAGAGATGCGGTCTGTACCTCGGCTTCTTCGAAGGCTCGCGACATACCGATTTCGAGGCGATGCACGACTTCGTAGAAGGTCTCCTGTTCGGGAGTCTCGAGTAGGTGCAGGTAGAATGCGCCTAGTGCTTCTTGCTTTAGGTACAGGAAAAATGATTGTAGGTGCGGACGGACTTCGTCATTTTCGGTGAGCGATACGGCGTCCGCGGAACTTGCTTCAGCGCGACGGATAAAGTCGGCGAAGTTGTTCTGGAAGTATACGATGGAATCGTTTACGAGCAACAGGCGAGTGATGCTGTTGAATTCCACGAAATTGTTGCGGCCATTGGCGACGTCCTTGAGGAACCTGCGCCACATGCCGAAATCGAACCCGTGATTTTCGGTGAGGTAAAGCTTGATCCCGTTGTCATCCAGGAACTTCATTGTCTCTGCCGAAAGCGGGCGGTTGTTCGTGAGCAGTACGACGGTAAAGTCGGTCTCGGCGAGGTGCTTCAGCGCAAACTGCACATACCCGGGAAGATTTTCCCCGGTCTGGTAGCTTGCGTAGAGAATGACCTTGCCGTTACTAGACATAAATTACCTTCTGCCGCCGCGTCCGCGGCTTTGACTGCGGCCAGCGCCCTTACGGGAGCCGCCCTTACGCGGCTTGCTTGCTACGTGGAATCCTTCGCGGTCATCGCGGGATGCGCTACGGGAATTTCCGCCCTTGCCGCGAGAACTGCGGCCAGAACGTTCGAAGCTCGGAGCGTCGGAATCGAACCTGCCGCCGCGAGATTTTCCGCGACCGCCACGGTTCATGTGGCTGTGTGCCGAAACGTATTCTGGAACGTCATCGTCGAAATCTTCATCGGGCTGGCTCACGTAACCGAGGGCTTCCGCCGCGGCGGCGCGGTCAGCGCGTTCATGAACGTCGCGGTTGCGGTAGTCATCTTCTCCCTGACGGCGGCGCTTCTTCGGTTCGCTAGAGAGCTTCTCGATAATGCTGAAGTCTGCCTGACCGCGCAGAGGGTCCACCCTCAAAAGGCGCACCAGCACCTTGTCGCCGCGGCGGAACGTACGCCCGCTCTTCTT
Source organism: Fibrobacterales bacterium Fibro_02 (assembly GCA_001603905.1). Lineage (GTDB taxonomy): Bacteria > Fibrobacterota > Fibrobacteria > Fibrobacterales > Fibrobacteraceae > Fibrobacter. The sequence goes on along the minus strand of LVAE01000057.1, from coordinate 44,715 downwards.
GCCGAAGGCAAGTCCCTGATCGGGGTTGAATACGTAGAAGTCGTCACCGGCGATATCGCGGAAGCGCACCAGGCCTTCGGCAATTGGGTCGGCGATAGAAACGTAAATGCCCCATTCCTCGATGCCCGAGACAGTTGCCTCGAAGTCATCGCCAATGTGGCTCTTCAAAATCCAGCAGCTGCACACCTTGATAGCGATGCGTTCGGTCTTCTGGTTCTTGACTTCGTTTGCCGAAATCAAGTCGCAGACTTCAATCACGCTGTTCTTGCGTTCGGCGGTAATCTCGGCGCCCTTGCGCGCGAGTTCACGGTGACACCACAAGTCGGCGTAACGGCGGATCGGGCTGGTAAAGTGCGCGTAGTCCTGCCAGTTCAAGGCGAAGTGGCCGAAGCTATTGCTGTCGTAATGTGCCTTCTGCATGCTGCGGAGAATTCGGTTTGTGAGCGTTTCGTCGCCTTGGGCACGCTTCACCAAATGTTCGTACAGCTTGAATGCCGTCGGGTTCAGGTTCGTGTCGCCGCTGCGGGGCTTGCCCAGGTCGCGCAACATCACCGGAGAATCCTTGAACAGGTCCGGGTACATGTAGTACAGTTCCATGATGTCCTTAGTATCCGGCGCTTCATGGATACGGTAAATGCCCTGGAGCTTACGCTTCTTGAGCTCCTTCGCGCAGCAGTTGTTCGCAATAAGCATGCATTCTTCCACCCACGAATTCGATTCGTCGGTCGTGCGCGGGTAAATCTTTTCCGGTTCGCCTTTCTCGTTGAACTTGCAGCCAAATTCGGTGCTCTGGAATTCCAGGAGGCCGTCCTTGGTGCGGTTTTGTTTCAAGAGTGCGGTCACTTCAGCGAGCGCCTTGATGTCGTCGTCGCCGTTCTTCATCATTTCCATCGCCTGCTCGTAGGTGATGGACTTGGTAATCTTCACGATACTGCGGTGGAAATCCCAGCTGAGCACGTTCGCGTGCTTGTCGAGTTCCATCATGCAGGTGAATGCGCAACGGTCTACACCTTGGTGCAAGCTACAAACATTGCTCGAAAGCTTGTCCGGGAGCATCGGCACGGCGGTCCACGGCAGGTACTGCGTGTAGCTCCTTTCCAAAGCCTCTTCGTCGAGCTCGGAACCTTCGGGCACGTAGTAGCTTACGTCGGCAATGTGCACGCCCAGCCTGTAGCCCTTTGCAGTGCGTTCCACGCTAATGGCGTCGTCGTGGTCCATGGCGCCTTCGGGGTCGATACAGAGAATCGTGAGCTGCCTGTAATCCACGCGGCCCTTGAAGTCCTTGCCGCACGGCTCCTTGACGCCGTCCACATACTTCTTGATGGCGGGGCTGAAGTCCTTGGGCAAGTTCGCGTCTTCCATGAACTTGGTCTTGACTTCGTCCCAGCTGATGTTCATGGCTTCGGCGGTGCGGTCGACCTTTGCCAAGTAGCTGTGCTTGAGTTTCGGGTGCGGGTACAGCGTAAAGCTGATGGTTTCGCCTTCTTTGCCCGGGGCCTGCCTGCGGTGGCACATCTCGTACACCTTTCCGGTATCGAGTTCGTGCACTTCCCATTCTTCTTCGCCCGTCTGGTGCAGAATGCCGCGCTTCACGCGGGTCTCGTTTTCCTTGCCCGTCTGCCTGCGGCTGCGGGCACCCAGGCGGCGGTTGTCTTCGGGGTACTGTTCCGCAATCTTCTTCACGCGTTTTTCGCGCTTTTCTTCGACGGTTTCGCCATCGCCCAGCTGGTATTCCTTGTGGCTGGTGCGCTTCAAGAGGCCACGGTCCACCATGTCGGCGAGCATCTGCTTAAAGGCCATCTTCTGCTTTTTGGGCAGCCCGAGTGCGCTGCGCAGGCGGCTACCGACCATCGGTTCGTCGCGCAGAATTGCAATAATCTGTTCTTCGCTAGGTAAATGCTGAGCCATGCTAGGCCTCCTTGTTTGCCGCGGTGGCGGCCTGTCTGTAAGGCAGTGCCGATGAAATCATGTTGTGAATCTCGTCACGCAACTGAGTGGCGGACTTGTTTTCAAAACTTTCTGGGGTCTGGAGCGGATGGACCACGATCTTGACCACACCCGGAGTCTGCGCCCACTTGGTCTTGGAAAGTCGCTTGCCGCTATCGACAATCGTTACGGGCAGAAGCGGGAACTTGTTTTCCTTGGCCATACGGAAAATGCCGTTCTGGAACGGAAGCATGTGGCCGTCGTTGCTGCGATGCCCTTCGGGGAATACTGAAATGGTCACGTTGTCTTCGAGGCGCTTTTTCACGGTGGCGCCCATGCCCAGATTCTTGCGCGGGTTCTTGTATACGGGTATGCAGCCGATCTTGTTCAGCACCCAGCCGAATACGGGAATCTTCCAAAGTTCGGCTTTCGCAATGAACGAGGTAATCGTGATGGTGGGCCAAATAACGTTGATGTCCAAAAAGCTCTGGTGGTTTGCGACAATGACGAACTGCTTGTGATCGGGAATATTTTCCTTGCCTTCGATTTCGACCTTGATGCCGAACAGTTTAAAGGTGGTGTTAAAGAAGGGAATACACACGCGGGTGCTGTCGGCCCAACGGCGACAGAGAACGCCCCTGTAGAACATGTACGGGAGACCGATAACGAACAGACAGATTGCGATATTCAAATAGTAGAGAATTGCGCGAATAAAAGCCATAATAATCCATATAATATGAGTTTACACCCATAATGTATATTTTTTATGGGCGGTGGAACAGAAAAATTGTAAAAAGATTGTGGCTTACTTTATTTTCCAGTCGAGGGTCTGACCCGCGGCGAGCGGAACGACTCCATTGACGACGGTAGGAACGGTCCACTGTTCCTTGACCACTTCGATCTGCTGCGTGGTGCGCGGAAGACCGTAGAAGTCGGCGCCGAATCCTGCGATGAAGTTCGGAAGCTTGTCAAGGTGACCCGCGCGCTCGAATTCCTGGAGCAGCAGCGGAACTGCCACTGGGGCGCTGTAGACGCCCGCCGCTCCGCACGGACATTCCTTTTTACTCAGCTGGTGCGGAGCGGAGTCCGTGCCGAGAAAGAACTTGGGAGAGCCGCTGAAGGCGGCTTCGCGGATGGCGGCACGGTCTTCAGGCCGCTTCGGCAACGGCTTGCAGAAATGGTGCGGCCTGAGGGCGTCCCCGACGATATCGTCGAGGGTCATCATCAGGTGGTGTACCGTAATCGTTGCCGCCACGTTCGCCGGGAGCCTCTTGACGGCTTCGACCGACTTTGCGGAGCTCAGGTGCTCGAATACGATTTTCAGTTTCGGGAATTTTTCGGCGAGCGTTTCGACGCGCTTGATAAAGGCGGGTTCGCGGTCCAGGCAGAACTCACCCGGTTCTTCGCCGTGTACGCAAAGGACAAGTCCAAGCTTTTCCATCATCGCGACTACAGGGAATACCGCTTCGAAATCGCTGATGCCGTCGGCGCTGTTCGTGGTGACGCCAGCGGGGTAATACTTGCCTGCGACGACTCCTTCAGCCATCATATCCTTCAGGTCCTGTTCCGTATAGTTCGGATTCAGCTTGAAGGTCATCAGCGGAACAAAGTCGGGGCGTCCGCTCTTGGCGGCGTCAAGGATTTGAGCCCTGTATTCGGCGATCGCCTTGGCGCTTGTCATGGCGGGAATCGTATTGGGCATGATGATTGCACGACCGAATTGAGAAACTAGGTCGCGCACATAAGCGGGCATGAGGTCGCCCTGGCGCAGGTGTGCGTGAAAATCGTCTGGTAAAGGAAGTAGCATTTTCCTATTCCACCATATTTCTAATCTGGTTCTTGCCTTGTTGCTTGGCCGCAACACGAAGTGAATCGACCTTGATCAGCATCTGCTTGACATCGGCGAATCCGCGGTTAAAGCAGGGAACGAAACCTCCGCTCACGGTAAGCGATACCTGGGGGTAGTTCTCGAATGTCAGGTTGCGGATGGACTTACGGAAGGATTCCACCTTTGCATAGGCTTCTACTTCGGAGCCTGCATTGATGACGTACATGTACTTTTCGCAACCGTACCTGGCGACGCATTCGCCGCTCATTTCGTCTTCGTTCTTCTGCAACAGGTGTCCAACAGCGCGGATGACTTCGTCTCCAAAATCCTGCCCGTATGTGTAGTTGATTTTCTTGAAATCGTCAATGTCCAGCATGGCCAGGTAGAAGTCGTTGCGGCGGGCCCAGATAGAATTTTCGAGGTAGTTCAGCAGGTGTCGCCTGTTGTAGAGGCCTGTCAGGGAATCGTGCATCGAAAGAAAGTCCAGCTGCGAGACGAGCTTGGTTGTCTTGTCGCGTTCCTTGGCGTAGGCCCAGAGTGAAAAGGTTCCGATGGCGAACAGGGTGAAGCCCGTCAAAAGGTGTGTCACCAGGATGTCCAGATAGGCGGCGTCGTGGTCGAGCTGGGTGATGAGCAGGTTGGGGTTTGCCCAGGTGGCGGCGATTGTCGCGGATTGGATGCACAGGGACAGGATGAATGCCGGCAGCTTGAGGCGGCCTTGGGCGAAAGCTATCAGTGAAATGGATGTGATACAGTAGAGGGGCATGCCGCTCGTGATTCCGCCACAGAACAGGAACAGGAGGGGCATCAAAAAACAGCTGAGGATGCAGCACATGATCAAGTAGCACTGGTTATATAGGCCCGTCTTGACGGCTATAGCTGCGATGATGATGCAGACGACGGAGCAGCCGACGCTGCTGAGGGATGCTGCGGAGTTGATCCCTTCGATAATCGTGAAAATGGCGGAAAAGGTTGCTACGCCTGTAACAACGACAATGATAGACCAGAACAGTTTGCGTTCTAGCGAATCCTGTTTTGCCCAAAATTCCTTGATAATCTTTAGCATAAGTACTTAATTTCAAATATAGTAGAAAGAAAATAAATGTAAAGAACGATTTGCATTTTTTAATTCATATTTTTTTATGATATGAAACAGCCCTATTTGAAGTTGTTATATTTCGGATAGCGGCATGGGCCGGTCAAATTTTTTTATTGCAGGTTTAGAATGGAACTTACACCTTTGGATATCCGTAATCAGACCTTCCACAAGAAAAATTTCGGTGGGATCGATCCCGAAGAGGTCAAGGCGTTCTTGGAAACGGCTGCCGGTGCCTTTGAACAGATGTCCAGGGACAAGACCGACCTGACCGAGAGGCTAAAGGTTGCCGAAGAACGCGTGAATTACTACCGCCAGATCGAAAAGACCATCCAGGATGCCGTGGTGACCATGCAGCGTACCGTGGATGAGGTCAAGGCGACCGCCGAAAAGGAAGCAGAAATTATCGTGGCCGAAGCCAAGGCCCGCGCCGTGCGCGAGGTGGAATCCACCAAGAAGGAAGCGGAAGAACTCCGTATGGAAATCGAGCAGCTCAAACAGCTGCGGACCAACTACTTCATCCGTTGCCGAGCGCTTATCAAAGGACAAGAGGAACTTCTTTCGGCCATGGAAAATGACCAGCGTATGCAAGAGGAGCTTAGGCGCCCTGCCGCACCGGTCGCAGGGAATGTCCTTGCCTAGTTAAGCTTGGGAATGTCCCATGAAAATCAATATAAAAGTCCATGCGAGAAGCAAGCGCGAAAGCGTCGTGGAACTGCCGGACGGTAGTTACAAGGTGGAAGTCAAGGCTCCCCCTGTGGACGGGGCTGCGAACGAGGCCATCTGTGCGCTTCTGGCAGAACATTTTGGTGTACACAAGAGGGACGTGTCGGTTGTGACTGGTGCAACGAACAATAAAAAAGTTGTAGAGGTTATCAAATAGGTTTGAGAAGTGGGCGTGTTATGAAGATGTTTGATTTTAAAAATCATCAGACCATCGTGTCGGCCATACTCCTGATTCTTGCTGGCCTGGCTCTAAATATTATCCCCGCGCGTCTGGCTATTGCCTTGGGAATTCCGCTGTATCTGGACTGTACCGGAACCATTATCACGGCAATGCTCGGTGGAAACCTGCCTGCGGTGATTGTCGGGTTTGCGTCGAATGCTATCAACGGTATTTCTGAACCCGAGACGATGTATTACGGAGTCATCAGCATCATGATTGCGGTGGCGGCGACCTTCTTCTATCACCAGCGCTTCTTTACGAATATCCCGCGGCTGTTTGTTGTCATCTTTACGTTTGCCCTGATTGGTGGCGGCATCGGTTCCCTGTTTACCTATTTCTTGTACGGTCTCAATTTTGGGCAGGGCATCACGGCTCCGTTCGCCCATGCTTTCCACGATGCGCTGGGCTATAGTAAGTTCTTTTCACAGCTGCTGGCGGATATCATTATCGACATGCTCGACAAGGGTGCGGTCGTGGTGCTTGCGATGTTCGCGTTCCGTTTCGTCTCTAGGCGACTCAAGAACCATCTGAATCAGGTGTTCCTGCGTGATTCAAGCAACAGGGATGCGAACAAGAATGTCAAGCATTCCCTGCTCCGTAAGGTCGTGGTGATGGTGATCGTGGCTGAGGTGCTGCTGGGTGCCCTGGCGAGTTCAATCGGCTTTTTCCTGTACCGGGACAACTCCATCAAGAGGTTTGTCGCTATTGCGAAGGGCGTGACCAATTCTGTTGCGTATGTGGTAGATGCGGACCGTATCGACGAGTTTATTGCCAAAGGCGATAGTGCCGAGGGGTATAAGGACATTGAGGATGCCCTCTACGGAATTCGGGGGAGTTTCACGCAGACGAAGTACCTTTATGTGTACAAGATCGAAAAGGATGGCTGCCATGTGGTGTTTGACCTGGATACCGATGGCGAGCCGGCGGGCGAACCGGGAAGCGTGGTTGAGTTCGATCCGTCATTTGTTCCTTACCTTCCGACATTGCTTGCCGGTGGCGAAATTGAACCGATTATCTCGGATGACAAGTTTGGCTGGTTGCTGACCGTTTATACGCCTATCAGGAACTCGTCGGGAAGGACTGTTGCCTATGCGGCCGCCGACATCTCGATGGACGAGGTATCTTCTGACGAGGCGATGTTCTTTATCAAGATGCTCTCGCTGTTCTTCGGTCTTTCGATTATCATCATGAGTATTGTCATCGAATTGGTGAATCGCGGTATTGTGATTCCGGTGAACCGTATGGCGTTTGCTGCGATGAAGTTCTCTGGAACGACAATGATTGCAAGCACCATGGATACCGAAAAGGTGAACCTGGAAAAGATTAGGAATGCGGCAGACCGAGTGGTGGACCTGAAGATAACCTCCTTTGACGAAATCGGCAACCTGTACGATTCGCTTTCGTCCATGGCCTCCGATACCTATAACTTTATTGCTCGAGTGCAAGGGCAGGCGGAAAGAATTCGCAAGATGCAGGAAGTGATTATTATGGAATTCGCTGAAGTCGTTGAAGCGCGCGACAAGAGCACCGGTAATCACATTAAGAAAACTGCCGCCTATGTGGAGGCTTTGGCCGAACAGCTCAAGAAGGAAGGCAAGTTCGCCGATGTCTTGACCGATGACTTTGTTCAAAAGTTGAAACGTGCAGCCCCGCTCCACGATATTGGAAAGATCGCCGTCTCTGACTTGATTCTGAACAAGCCGGGCAAGCTGACGGATGAAGAATTCGCTATCATGAAGAGTCATACCACCGAAGGTTGGAAGATTCTTACGAAGATGGTGGAAGATGCCGGCGACACGATCGATGCGAACTACTTGAACGAATCGATTGACATGGCGCACTACCACCACGAAAAGTGGGACGGCTCCGGTTATCCGACGGGAATCAAGGGCGAAGAAATTCCGCTCTCGGCTCGTATCATGGCGGTGGCTGACGTGTTCGATGCGCTGGTGGCCGAACGTGTGTACAAGAAACCCTTCACCTACGAAAAGGCGATGGCGATTATCACCGAAGGGGCTGGCAAACATTTCGACCCGACAATCGTCGAAACGTTCACGCATATTTCCGAAAAGCTCTACAGCGAGCGTACTAGGCTCGACCAGTCGGGCTCCGAGGCAAGCATCGATCTCGGCTCAAATGCCCCGAAGTCTTGATAGGAATTAAGAAAGTCATCTTGGATCCTCCCCATTCGGGGATCATGCGCACTAAGGCAACAAAAGCATATAAGGCGAACGCCGCGACAGAATGTTTACATTCTGGCATGGTTGAGCCGAAATTGCGGACGCCAAAGGCGTCCACTTGCCAAGTGCTGTCCGACCTCCCTTCGGTCGAGGATGACGCAACTACTAAAGTCATCCTGGAGCGTGTCATCCTCGGAGCAAGGCGGAGGGGAGACGGGATCCAGAGCGGAGTTCACCAAGGTCCTTGAGCTTGTCGAAGGGCCTTCTTTCTTTTTCTATAGATTTTTGTCGCCGTCTAGGTATAGTTAAAATCTATTAGTAAGTAAAATGTAAGCGAAATTAGGGTGGTTTTCTGTGTTTCCTATTGTTTTTGTATGAATAAACTTCTAATTTGAAGTCAAACGAAAACAGGAAAGTTGCTTGTCGGTTGATTTAGCTAATTTTCCATAAAACAAAAAGGACTTCAACATGTCAAAGATTTATTCCTCTGCCGACCAGCTTATCGGTCACACCCCGCTCCTTGAACTCACCCACATCGAAGAAGGCCTCGGTGCCAAGATTGTTGCCAAGCTCGAATACTTCAACCCCGCCGGCTCTGTGAAGGACCGCGTGGCGAAGGCCATGCTCGATGACGCCGAACAGAGCGGCAAGCTCAAGGCCGGCTCCGTGATTATTGAACCGACTTCGGGTAATACCGGTATCGGTCTCGCTTCTGTCGCCGCTGCCCGCGGTTACCGCATCATCATCGTGATGCCCGAAACCATGAGCGTGGAACGCCGTCAGATCATGAAGGCTTACGGTGCAGAACTCGTGCTCACCGAAGGCGCCAAGGGTATGAAGGGTGCTATTGAAAAGGCCGACGAACTCGCCAAGGAAATTCCGAACAGCTTTATTCCGGGCCAGTTCGTGAACCCGGCAAACCCGGCTGCCCACAAGGCTACCACCGGTCCCGAAATCTGGGAAGACACCGATGGCAAGGTCGACATTTTTGTCGCTGGTGTTGGCACGGGTGGTACGGTGTCTGGCGTAGGTGAATTCCTCAAGAGCAAGAACCCGAACGTGAAGATTGTCGCTGTGGAACCGGCAAGCTCCCCGGTGCTCACCAAGGGCACTGCAGGCGCCCACAAGATCCAGGGCATTGGCGCAGGCTTTGTTCCTGAAACCCTGAATACCAAGATTTACGACGAAGTCATCGCTGTCGAAAACGAAGCCGCCTTCGAAGCCGGCCGTGAAATCGGCAAGAAGGAAGGCGTGCTCGTGGGTATCTCTTCTGGTGCCGCCCTCTGGGCCGCCAAGGAACTCGCGAAGCGCCCGGAAAACAAGGGCAAGACGATTGTCGCACTCCTCCCGGATACTGGCGACCGTTACCTCTCTACCGCCCTCTTCGCTGAATAAGAGTTACAAAGAAAGACCTCATCTTTGTTCATAGGTACCGGCTTCTGGATTAATTCCGGAAGCCGTTCCTTTATTTGCAAATTATTTTTCTACATTTGCCGCCATGATTTTTTCTGAAGTCATCAACGAGGCCTACGATCCTAGGGAATATCCCGCCTTGTCTTTGCTGGCGGACTATTGGATTTCCCTTCGTCCTTTCGAAGGGGTGAAGGTCCTCGCGGCGACTCCGATTTTCAGGAACACCTTGGTGCAGTATCAGGCCCTGTTGGCAGGTGGTGCTGACCTGTATGTTGGCTATGCGAGCGGAAAGAATGGCGCCGCGATGCCGTGCGACAGGAAAATTGTCAGCTTGATTCAGGAAAGCGGTATTCCGGTGGTGACGGATGAAGATATCCGCAACGGAAAAGTCGCAGATGACTTTGATTTGATTTTGGACTGCGCGGGGCAGTTTTCCTTCTGCCATCCGAAAAAGGGTTTCGTGGAACTGACCCGTAGCGGGGTGCAGTTCTTTGAAAAGTCGGAACATCCGGTTTATGTGGCCGACAGTGGAATTGTCAAACGAATTGAGACTGTTCTTGGTACGGGCGACGGATATTTCCGCGCTCTCGAAAAGCTAGGCTATTCCTGTTTCGAAGGAAAGAATCTGGTTGTAATCGGAAGTGGAAAGGTTGGCTGCGGAATTGCGCTGCAAGGGGTGCGCCGTGGCATGAACGTCTGCACTATAACGAATACGGGCAATGAAAATTCCTCGACTGATTTTAGCCATGTCCTGAGGAATAACGACGTTCGCATCGTGAGCTATCTGGACGATGTATCGGTTACCGCAGCCGTTTCCAAGGCGGATTTTCTGGTAACGGCGACGGGCGTGAAGAATGCCTTGACCTGGGCCGCTATTTCCGCCCTGATGGCGAATTCGAGAGTCGTCGCCGCGAATATGGGTGTCGAAGATGAATTTGGCGAGATGGTTGCCAAGGGGCGTGTGCTGAATGCGAAGGCCCCGTTGAACTTTATGCTCGACGAACCGACGCACCTTAAGTATATCGATGCGAGCCTTGCGCTCCATGCCGCTCTGGGCAAGCGCCTTTTGTGCGACTTTGCTGATGCGGACGGGAACGTTCCCTTCAAGGGACCGCAGGATCCTCCTGAAGAACTTGAGCAGAAGCTTCTGATGACGACTATCCAGAATGGGGCAATCGGCGCTGAAATCTGCGATATGATGCGATAAAAGCGTAATTTATTGTAAAAAACGTAAAGATTGTAAAGAAAAGCTTGCCTTTCCTTCTTTTTTAGATTATAATTGAAAAAGAATGTAAACAAAGAAGGATGATATGAATCTTAAGACGTCTCTTGCATTGACTCTTGCTTCCGTTGCTTTTGCGATGGCGCAAGATGCTGCCCAACCTGCAACCTCGGCTGCTGAAGCCCCCGCTCCCGCCGTGGCGGAACAGCCGGCCGCCGCGCCTGCTGCGACTGCACCTGCCGCTCCAGAATCGGTGCAACCCGCTCCCGCCGAAGCTCCTGCTGAAGTGGCCCAGCCGACAGAAACCGCCGCTCCCGCTGCTGTAGAACCTGCTCCTGCCGCTGAACCGGCGAAGACTGCCGCTCCCGCCCAGCCCGCACCGGAAGCCAAGGTTGCCGAGGCGGTTCCTCCCCAGGGTCCCGCACCCGAGGCCGCTCCTGGCGAAGCCCCTGTTCGTATGGGCCCGCCCAAGACTCCGTTTACTGTTCTTCATGGCAATGCCTATAACCGCGTCGCTAACGAAGCTGCTGGCGACAATGTGGATGCCTTGCTCAACAAGCGCTTGACCAAGCTTGCCTATCAGAAGTTCTTCTATATCGAACCTACAGGTGAAAAGGGAGTTGTCTCGTTGGGCGGCTTCTTTGGCGCCATGGATATTTCGGGTGAATTGGGTCGTGCCACGGCCGGTTACGCAACGCCCGGCTTTGCAATCGAAGCTCGCCTTGGTTTAGGACAAATTAAAACCGAAACCAAGGGTGCCGACATCAAGGAAACGGTGGAAGGCGATGACTGGGGCCTTACCTTGTCTAAGACCTTGGGTGGTTATGTCGTGACTTTGTCTGGTGATTGGATAACCTTTGCCAAGGAAACGAATGTGGATCCTGTCAGGGGACCTAAGACGGAGCAGCGCTACCGGGATTTGGACGCATCCTTGATTGTGACGGACGGTCCTTCGGCCCGCAAGCATTTCTGGTCGGCGGGAGTCGCGTTTAATCGTCACGAAGATGAATTGGAATCTGGTGGAACCCTGATTGGCGATTCTCTGACGTCGAACTTCACGGTTGTTCCCTTGTTCAATTACGGCACTCCGGTGCTCCGTGCAAACTACGCTAATGTCTATATGGGCTTGAACGCGTCTGTTCCTGTGACTGTTTACGACAAGGCTGATATGCGCGATTCTACGTCTGGCAAGTACAAGGAAGCTTCTCTCTGGACCGTGGGCGTGAACCTGGCTCCGAATATCTTGGGCGAGGTCCTCTTGACGGAGTCGCTGATGCTCTTTGGTGAAGCTAGCTATACATGGGAGGCGTTCCGCTATGTCGATAACCAGACCCCTTACGCCGATGTGAAGGTTAAGCGGAGTGTAGCGGATAAGGTGGAAGCTACGATGGGACTGCGCTACCAGTACAAGGATTGGGCCGCCTGCGAATTTGCCTTTGGCGATTCCTTCTTCACCGACACCAAGTCCATCTTCAATGGCGAAGGTGTGTTCGTAAGCTTCGGCGGATTCATCTACTTCTAATTGCCTAGTCGGGCTGTTTTTGCCCGTTTTGGAACATCTTTTTACTAAAAAGGTAACCTCGTTCGGGGTGCCTTTTTTCTATTTTTCAGCCCACTATGGCAAAAATTCTCTTTAAAAAACAAATGTCTTCCGCGGTCTACATGTTCCGCGTCGAGGCCCCGCTGATCGCTCAAGAGCGTAAGGCCGGCCAGTTTATCATCCTCCAGACGAACAAGGACAACGGCGAACGCGTGCCTCTCACCATCGCCGATGCCGACACGACTGAAGGCTCTATCACCCTGATTTTCCAGACGGTTGGCAAGACCACCACCGAACTTTCCAAGTTCGAAGTCGGTGACGATATTCCCGTGCTCGTGGGCCCGCTCGGCTCTCCGACCCACATCGAGAATTTTGGCCACGTGGTTTGCGTGTGCGGTGGCGTGGGTATCGCCCCGATGCACCCGATCGTTCAGGCCCTCAAGGCTGCAGGCAACAAGGTCACCATCATCATGGGTGCCCGTAACGAAAGCCTGTTCCTCATGAAGGACGAAATGACAGCTCTCGCCGACAACATCATCTTCATGACCGACGACGGTTCTTATGGCCGCAAGGGTCTCGTGACCGAACCGCTTAAGGAACTCTGCGAAGACACCAAGGGCAAGCCTGATATGGTGATCGCTATCGGTCCTCCGATTATGATGAAGTTCTGCGCCCTCACCACCAAGCCCTACGGCGTGAAGACCGTGGTGAGCCTCAACAGCATCATGGTGGACGGAACCGGCATGTGCGGTGGCTGCCGCGTGACTATCGGTGGCAAGACCAAGTTCGTCTGCGTCGACGGTCCGGAATTCGACGGTCACGAAGTCGACTGGAACAACATGCTCCAGCGTATGGGCGCCTTCAAGCCCCAGGAACAGGAATCTCTGCACCGCTTCGGTGCAAACGATGGCCACAAGTGCAACATTGACAAGATGGCTGACGCAAAGGCCAAGGAGAGCAAGTAATGTCTGAACATTTGACTCGTGAACAGTTGGACGCCGCCGCCAAGGTGGAACTTGAAAAGATTAACGCCCTCCCGAAGCCCTTGAAGCCCAAGGACAAGACTGCCATTCCGGCACAGCCGATGCCGCAGCTCGAACCCTCCTACCGCGCCCGCGTGATGGAAGAAGTGGCTCAGGGTTACACCGAAGCTCAGGCTATCGTGGAAGCTAACCGCTGCCTCGCTTGTAAGAACCAGCCTTGCGTCGAAAGCTGCCCGGTGCACATCGACATTCCGGCCTTCATCGCGAAGATTGCCGAAGGTGACTTCAAGGCCGCTATCGCCAAGATTAAGGAAACCAGCTTGCTTCCGGCAATCTGCGGCCGCGTTTGCCCGCAGGAACGCCAGTGCCAGATGAACTGCACCATGGGCAAGATGCACAAGGACGTGAACCAGGCTGTGGCTATCGGTCGCCTGGAACGCTTTGCTGCTGACTATGAACGCAACAACGGTGGCGCTACGGTTCCGGCCGTGAAGCCCGCTACTGGCAAGAAGGTTGCCGTGATCGGTTCCGGTCCTGCCGGCCTGGTTGTCGCTGCTGACGTTCGCCGCGAAGGCCACGACGTGACCATCTTCGAAGCTTTCCACAAGCTCGGTGGCGTGGTCCGCTACGGTATTCCTGAATTCCGTCTCCCGAAGAAGATCGTGGACAACGAAATCGAATCTCTCGCAGCCATGGGCGTGAAGTTTGAGACAAATTTTGTCATCGGTCGTACCCGCAAGCTCAAGGACTTGATTGAAAAGGATGGCTTCGATGCCGTGTTCGTCGGTACCGGTGCAGGCCTCCCGCTCTTCATGAACATTGAAGGTGAAAACCTGGTCGGTGTGTTCGCCGCTAACGAATACCTGACCCGCGCTAACCTCATGCGCGCCTACGACAAGGAACATGCCGATACTCCGATGTGGCCCGGTAAGAACGTGGTCGTTCTCGGTGGTGGTAACGTCGCTATGGACGCTGCCCGTATGGCTCTCCGTCTCGGTGCCGAAAAGGTTCGCATCATTTACCGCCGCAGCATGAACGAACTTCCGGCCCGTAAGGAAGAAGTTCTCCATGCCCAGGAAGAGGGTGTCGAATTTTGCGTTCTGCAGAACCCGGCCAAGATCCTTGGCGACGAAGCCGGCCACGTGCGCGGCATGCTCGTTGACAAGTACGAACTCGGCGAACCCGATGAAAAGGGCCGTCCGCGTCCGGTCAAGGTCGAAGGTGCAAGCTTCGAAATCGAATGCGACACCGTGCTCGTTGCTATCGGTAACGGTTCCAATCCGCTTATCAGCAACACCACGCCGGAACTCTCCGTTGACAAGAAGGGTCACATCCTTCTCGAAGATGCAACCGCCAACAAGACTTTCATGGAAAAGGTCTACGCAGGTGGCGACATCGTGCTCGGCGCTGCAACCGTAATCCTCGCCATGGGCGAAGGTCGTCGCGCTGCAGCCGGCATCAACGAATTCCTGAAGAAGTAAGGTGTCATCCTGAGCGAAGTCACGTAGTGACGTAGTCGAAGGATCCAGTTCTAAAAACAACCCCGACTCCTTATAGGGAGCCGGGGTGTTTCTTATAAAATACTCTTTTTTTCTTGCATTTTATCTTTTTAAAAAGGATTCGTATATATTATGGAACATAGGATTGAGGCTTTAATGAAATTAAACTTCTGGCTTTGTGGTGGACTCGGCTTTTTGTGGGTTTTGGGCATCATTTTATTGTTGTCCGCAACGAATTCCTTTGCCGAAGATATTATCGCGACAACGTCGAATGGCTCGACGGTGCTTTTGCACGATAACGGCCGCTGGGAATACTACCAAAATAACGCCAAGATTCGCGATGTGCGCCCGAGCGCTATTCCCGAAGACGCCAAGTTCCAGATTACAATCCAGTACGAAAGTGTCGATAAGATTAAGAAAGATGTTCGCATGATGCTTGAAGGCGAACTTGCGACCGAAGAGGAAATTCGGGACAGCTTGCGCAAGGTTCCCAAGGGTGGTGTTGTGTACTTCCAGGTGCCCACGAGCCAGATTAAGCCAGGCTTTACGCGAGAGCTGACTTATTACATTTATGACAAGGGCAAAAAGCCGATTTTTTCGCAGACGGCGCGCGATAGCGAGGCCAAGCCGACTGTCGAAAGCAGTAAGGTGTCAAACTTGATGGTGGTGCCGCTGTATGCAAAGCCCAAGTCAAAGGTGCTCAAGGCTAAGGTTGTGAGCGAATCAGCCAAGCAGACTCTGGAGTTTGATATCCCGGTAAAATGAAATTCGCGGTTGTAGATCTTGAAACGACGGGTGGTACGGCCGAAGAAGGGCGTATCACTGAAGTCGGCATTGTCTTGCTCGACGATTGCGAAGTCGTGAAGACTTATTCGGCTTTGATTGATCCCGGTATGCCGATTCAGCCCTTCGTGCAGAACCTGACGGGCATCACGGATGAAATGGTCCATGGAAAGCCACAGTTTGCCTCGATTGCCGAAGAAGTGTCGGAGCTCCTGCAGGATCGTATTTTCGTGGCACATAATGTGCAGTACGATATCAAGTTCATGCGTACGGAACTTCGCCGTTGCTGTATCAAGATTGACCCTCCGAGACTTTGCACCGTGAAGGTGTCGCGTCGTTTTTTTCCGGGGCTCCCGAGCTATAGTTTGCACAAATTAACGCAGTCGCTGGAGTTGCCTGAATTTAACCATCATCGTGCGCTGGACGATGCGATGGCCGCGGCTGAAATCCTAAAACTGGCATATAAGAAAGTAGGCCCGGAAAAACTTCTGAAAGAGGTGAAAAACCTCACCAACCCTAAAAAGGCGAAGGTGATATAGTCGGCATTTTTCTATATTGTTCCCCGAAAAAAATTAAAAGGGACACATTATGCCTACTATGACTTCTGCGCAAGTGCGCGAATCCTTTATCAAGTTCTTCGAATCCAAGGGCCACCTCTTTGTGCGTTCTTCGCCGGTGGTTCCGCATGACGACCCGACGCTCATGTTCACGAACGCGGGCATGAACCAGTTCAAGGCTATCTTCCTGGGCGACAATCCGAAGGGCTGGAAGCGCGTATGCAACAGCCAGAAGTGCCTCCGCGTGTCCGGTAAGCACAACGACCTCGACGTGGTGGGCCGCGACAACTACCACCACACCTTCTTCGAAATGCTCGGTAACTGGAGCTTCGGTGACTACTACAAGAAAGAAGCCATCGCCTGGGCATGGGAACTCCTGACCGAAGTGTGGAAGCTCCCGAAGGAACGTCTCTTCGCAACTGTCTATCAGGATGATGACGAAGCCTGGCAGATTTGGAAGGACGTGTCCGGTCTTCCGGATGACCGCATCATGCGCTTTGATGCTCACTCCAACTTCTGGGAAATGGGCGACACCGGTCCGTGCGGCCCCTGCTCCGAAATCCATTACGACCGCGGCGACCTCGCTACGCAGGCCGAAACGTTCAAGGACCCCATCAAGGGCGTGAACGGCGAAAACGACCGCTATATTGAAATTTGGAATAACGTGTTCATGCAGTACGAACGCGTGAGCGATGGCTCCCTGATTCCGCTGAAGGCCAAGAACGTTGATACCGGTATGGGCTTCGAACGTATCTGCGCTATTCTTCAGGGCAAGACCAGCAACTACGACACCGACGTGTTCACCCCGATTATCGCTAAAATCGCTGAACTCAGTGGCGTGCCTTACAACGACGGTGAAGCCGGTACTCCGCACCGCGTGATTGCCGACCACATCCGCGCAATCTCCTTCGCTATTGCCGACGGCGCTTTGCCGAGCAACGAAGGCCGTGGCTATGTGCTCCGCCGCATCCTCCGCCGCGCCAGCCGCTTTGCCCGCCTGCTCGGTCAGAAGAAACCGTTCATTTGCCAGCTCGTGCAGGTGCTTGCCGACACGATGGGCGATGCCTTCCCGGAAATCCGCGAACGCAAGGAATTCGTGGCAAGCGTCATCAAGAGCGAAGAAGAAAGCTTCATCCGCACGCTCGACGCCGGTCTCGAACGCTTTGCCGGCATCGTGGCTGAACTCGGTGACGCAAAGACCGTGCCGGGTGACAAGGTGTTCCTGCTTTACGATACCTACGGATTCCCGCCGGACCTCACCGGTATTCTCGCCGAAGAAAAGGGCCTTACGATTGACGAAGAAGGCTACAACAAGTGCATGGAAGAACAGAAGGCCCGCGCCCGCGCCAACATGAAGCAGGGCATCAATACGATGGGTACCGAAGGCTGGACGCAGTACAGCGAAGAAAGCACCAAGTTCGTGGGCTATGAACTCTCCGCTTGCGAAACGAAGGTTGTGCGTTGGCGCGAAGACAAGGGCGTGCTCAGCATCGTGCTCGAAACCTCTCCGTTCTACGCCGAAATGGGTGGCCAGGTCGGCGACAAGGGTACGCTCGTTTCTGGCGACCTCGAAATTGACGTGTTCGACACCGTGAAGGTGAACGATACGGCCCTCTGCCGCGGTAAGGTGAAGAAGGGTACGGCAAACGAAAAGACGATGGGCGCCGTGTTCATGGCAACCGTCGATAACGAACGCCGTAATGACATCCGCAAGAACCACTCCGCAACGCACTTGCTCCAGGCCGCTCTTCGCCAGGTGCTCGGTACTCACGTGCAGCAGCAGGGTAGCTTCGTTTCGAACGAACTCCTCCGCTTCGATTTCAGCCACTTCAACGCGATGACCGCCGAAGAAATCCAGAAGGTCGAAGACATCGTGAACGCGAAGGTGATGGAATGCCTGCCGGTCAACACCCAGGTGATGGGCGTCGATGAAGCGAAGGCCAGCGGTGCCATGGCACTGTTCGGCGAAAAGTACGGCGACGAAGTCCGCGTCGTGAAGATGGGCTGTGCAAACGAAGAATTCTCCAAGGAACTTTGCGGTGGCTTGCATGTGCAGAACACCGGTAACATCGGCCTCGTGAAGATTATCTCTGAATCTAGCGTGTCCGCTGGCGTGCGCCGTATCGAAGCCGTCTCTGGCCGTGGCGCTCTCTCGCTGCTCCGTGCCGGTACGCAGATTTTGACGGCTCTCCGCGAACAGCTGCGCTGCAAGGATGCCGAAGTTCTCGACCGCATTCAGCAGAGCTTTGCCAAGACGCAGAACCTCGAAAAGAGCCTGCAGTCCGTGAAGCTTGAACTTGCGACCCTCGCTGCTGCCGACCTCCTGAACGGTGGCATCAACGTGATGGGCGTGAACCTGTTTGTACGCGAACTCAACATGCCCGAAGACAAGTACAAGGACTTGCTGGACGGCGTTCAGAACAAGCTCGACACCGACAGCGTCGCCGTGATTGCGAACAAGGGCGAAGGCAACGGAAGCATCGCCGTGATGGTCGGCAAGAACGTTCAGGCCAAGGGCATCAAGGCCGGCGACCTGGTCAAGGATCTCGCCGCTGCTTGCGGTGGCCGCGGCGGTGGACGCCCGGACCGCGCTCAGGCCGGCACCAAGGAAGTCGACAAGATTGCCGGTGCTATTGCCAACGCCAACAACTGGATTAGAGCTAAACTGGGTGCGTAAATAACGCGCAGCATCACCATTTCAAAAGGCGCTCCTCGCACTAGTGCGGGGTCGCCTTTTTTTGTTTGTGGACCGGGGGGCCGCGCGCTTCTCGGTTGCGCGTCTCTCGTAAAAAAGCAACAGCCTGTTGCTTGCTTTTGCTATAGCTTGGTTCTATATTATACTCGTCAAAAGAAATGATAAACGATTAAAAATATTTTATTTGCAAAAGGAGAATATTATGGAAGTACGAGAAGTTTTGCTTAAGTTGCGCTCGAATCAAAACCTGACCCAGGACCAGATGGCCGAACGCTTGCATGTAACGCGCCAGGCTGTGAGCCGCTGGGAAACTGGCGAAACCCAGCCGAATACCGAAATGCTCAAAGTCATCTCCCGTGAATTCGACGTGTCCATCAACACGTTGCTCGGCGCTCCGCGCCAACTCTTCTGCCAATGCTGCGGAATGCCTCTCAGCGAAGATTCCATGATCAGCCGTGAACCCAGCGGCGAATTCAACGAAGATTATTGCAAGTGGTGCTATACCGACGGTAAGTTTGTTTACAATGACAAGTCGGTCCTCCTCGATTTTCTGCTTTCGCACATGCCCAATCCCGACAATACTTCCGACGCAGAACGCCGTGCCTTTTTCGACAAACACCTCTCGCAACTAAAGCATTGGAAACAAGCGTAAAGCGTTTTGCACAAAATACGTATAGAAAAATCCTATAAAACGCTATAGTTAAATATATCTTGCTGATAACTCTTGCCAATCCTATCTTTCGCGTGCAAAAAATAGGAGAGTAAAATGAATATTGTAAAAATCAGCAAGGTTATTTTGTCTGTGGCGATTGCTGCCGCTGCCGCGTTTTCTGCCGAAGTCATCAAGGTCGGTGCAACCCCGGAGCCGCATGCTTCTATCTTGAACCTGGTAAAAGAGGACCTCGCCAAGGCGGGATACGAACTCAAGGTGGTTGAGTTTACCGACTACGTTACACCGAACGAGGCTTTGGAATCGGGCGAACTGGACGCGAATTATTTCCAGCACTTGCCTTATCTCGAAAGTTTCAATAAGGAAAAGGGGACGCACCTTGTGAATGCGGGCGGTATCCATGTGGAACCTTTCGCGCTTTATCCGTCGAAGGATTCCAAAAAGAAGGTGAAGTCTCTTAGGGATCTGAAGAAGGGTGGCACGATTGCGATTCCGAACGACCCCACCAACGAAGGCCGTGCCTTGCTTTTGCTGCAGTCTGCGGGACTTATCAAGCTTGACCCCAAGGCGGGTATCACGGCGACTCCCATCGACATTGTCGATAACCCGAAAAAGCTGAAGTTCAAGGAACTGGAGGCGGCTTCGCTCCCGCGCATTTTGCAGGATGTCGATGCGGCGGCCATCAACGGCAATTACGCGATTCCGGCGGGGCTTAACGCTTCGACTCACGGCCTGTTTGTCGAAAATGCGAGCTCGCCTTATGTGAATGTGGTTGCCGTCAAGGCGGGTAACGAAAAGTCAGCAAAGATTCAGGCCTTGGTGAATGCGCTCAAGAGCGAAAAGGTCAAGAACTGGATCAAGGGCAAGTACCCCAAGGGCGAAGTGGTTCCCGTTTTTTAGGTTGCGCGATGCAGCTTAAGCTCGAACATCTGAATAAGACATATACGACAAAACGCGCAAGCGTCACGGCAGTCAAGGATATTTCCCTTGACTTTCCTGATAATGCGATTATCGGCATTATCGGCAAGAGCGGAGCGGGCAAGTCTTCGCTATTGCGGCTTGCGAGTTTGCTAGAAACTCCCGACCAGGGCGAGGTCTATTACGACGGAGTCCGCGTAGACCATTTGCCTAAAAAGGAACTGAACCGCCGCAGGCTCGAAATCGGGATGATTTTCCAGAACTTCAACCTGTTCAGTTCGCGTACGGCGGGCAAGAATGTGGCTTTCCCGCTGGAACTTGCGGGCTGGAATCGTCGCGATATCGATGAGCGCGTTCACGAAATGCTTGCGCTTGTGGGACTCGAAGACCGCGAAAAGTCTCCGATCGCAACGCTTTCGGGCGGTCAAAAGCAGCGCGTGGCAATTGCGCGCGCCCTGGCTCCGAGGCCGAACATTCTTTTTTGCGACGAGGCGACGAGTGCGCTTGACCCGCAGACGACTCACGAAATCTTGGACCTGATCAAGAAAATCCACGCGAACATGAACTTGACGGTGGTCATGATTACGCACCAGATGGAAGTGGTGCGGGATGCGTGCCAATACGTGGCGGTCATCGACAAGGGCTGTGTGGTAGAGACAGGCGCGGTGTCGGATGTGTTCCGTTCGCCCAAGCACGAAATTACCCGCGAGTTCCTTTCGAATATTCGTCGTAGCGAAATTTCTGTCGAGTCGGCAATCGCCTATTTGCAGGATAACGGTTACGAGGTGAGTAAAAGATGAGCCCGATAACGGAACTGGTGTTGCAGTCTACATGGGAAACCGTGGTCATGGTTTTCTTTTCGACTTTGTTTGCGGTGCTTCTCGGGTTCCCGCTGGGCATTTTCCTGTTCGTGACGTCTCCGCGGGGAATCGCTCCCAAAATTGTTCCGTACCAGCTGATTAGCCGTATCGTGAACACGCTACGTTCTTTCCCTTTCGTGATTCTGATGATTGTAATGTTCCCGCTTTCGCGCGTGGTGCTGGGAACGGCGATTGGGACGGAGGCGACGATCATTCCGCTTTCTGTTGCGGCGGCTCCCTTTATTGCGCGCCTTACCGAGACCGCGTTGAACGAGGTGGACAAGGGTGTCATTCAGGCGGCGGTTGCCATGGGCGCTTCCAAGCGGCAGGTGGTGCGGAAGGTGATGATTCCCGAGGCGCTTCCGTCAATTATTTCGGGTATTACCTTGACGATTATTACGCTGATTGGCTATTCTGCGATGGCGGGGGCTATTGGCGGGGGAGGCCTTGGCGACCTTGCCATCCGTTATGGCTACCAGCGATTCCGCACCGATGTGATGATTGAATCGGTCGTTATCATTATCGTTATGGTAGAGGTCATCCAGTTCCTGGGCAACAAGGCCGCGGCCCTAGTGGCAAAATACCCCCTAGGCAGTTTCGGCCGTTCAAAAAAAGTCAAGTGACCTAATCAATGTCGCATTTTTTTTTGCCAACAACGAATGGCGCTGCAAAAAAATCAGTCAGAGAAACGATAAAATAGAAATCCTTGTTTGTTTAGACTGACCTGCATATTTTTATCTTACGAAGTCTTTTCTATATTTAGTTAAGTGAGTACAAAGAAAAAAAATTCGTTGTTTGAAATTTTGATGCGTCTGGTTGTCGTCGTGGTGATTTACACGGTGCGAGTTTTTATGTTCGCCTGGTTCCGTCCGAAGGTGGAATGGACGGGGAATACGGTAAAGTCGGCTCACCTCAAGACTCCCTCGGTCATTATCGCGAATCATACCTCGATGCTGGACCCCATCATGATGCTGGCTGTGTTCTTTTACAACCATAGCATCGTGGTGGCAAAGGACCAGGTTGAGGACCCGCATTTTAGCTGGGCGCTTACTCGTGCAAAGTGCGTGATTCCTTGCGACCGTTTCAATATGGATACCGAATGGGCCTTGCTTGCGAAACGTGAGTTGGAAAAGGGCAACTCCGTTATCATTTTCCCCGAAGGCAAGTGTCGCTACGACGGTTTGTTGAACGAGTTCAAGACGGGATTCGCTTTCCTTGCGCGTAGTACGGGCGCCCCGGTTCTTTCGGTGGGACTTGACGGAATTTATAAGTTCGGACATCGAACCCACGTGGTAGTTGCTGAACCCGAAAAGATTGAACGCGTCAAGGGGATTCCTTCGTCAAAGCATTTGGCTGAACGCAGTGAATACTTCAGGCAGAAGGTTTGGGGCTTGAAACAGCGTGCGCTAGGTGTGGCCGATGTCCCGGTGTTGCCGGTAGCGGCCGAAACTCCAGAGGAGGTTGTGGAGTGAAAACGGGGCTTGTGTTAGAAGGCGGGTCTCGCCAGACAATGTTCAGTGCTGGAGTGATTGACACTTGGCTTGAAGAAGGTGGCATCGATTTTAATTATGTAGCCGGTGTTTCTGCTGGTGCTCATGCTGCCGTCAACTTTATCACTCGTCAGCAGGGGCGCCTCCGCTTTATCGTACTCCCGACGCGCTTGCAGAAAGGCAAAAAGTGGGCGAGCAAGTTTATAGGGATCCAAAAAGAATTCCATGCGCTCAACTACCTCGCCGCCGACGGTGAAATGCCGCTGGATTTTGATGCCTACTGCAATTCTAGAACTGAATTTGAAATAGGCCTCACTTGCTGCGAAACGGGACGCGCCGAATTCAAGTCCGAAAAAGCCGACAAGAAAAGACTCTTGGATTTGATCAGCGCCAGTTGCGCACTTCCGATGATTTTCCCGATGGCCTCCCTTGAAGGGAAACATTATGCAGACGGATGCATTACCGTGCCTATTCCCTTTGAACGCGCATTTGAGAGGGGCTGCGACAAGGTTGTTGCGATATCGACGCATTATCCCGGTGAAGCGGTGACGGATTTCCGCAAGTACCGTGCGATTTTAAATCCGATGTACAAGCGCAAGTATCCGGACTTGTTCCGTGCGCTTATGATTCGCCTCAAGCGCTATGACAAGATGTTTGTGCAGATTGAGAAGCTTGAAAAGGAAGGCCGCCTGTTCCTTGTTCGTCCGCTGATTGAGCTGTGCGACCAGTTTGACACCAATATGGATAAGATGAACGAATCCTATGAACATGGCGTTGAAATGGCTAAAAAGCGAATGGACGATTTAAAGGCCTTCTTGGAAATTTAATCGCGAATGCGCAGACTCTCGCGAACGCTTACTTTTTCTTTCCCGAGCAACTTGTAGAGCTTGCATCTGAAAATCGGGATGGCGATGGTGACGCCAACAGTAACGATGATTGCTGAAAGGTAGGCCGTCCCAGGTTTGTCAAGTTCGCTCTTGAATACAATCCGCAAAACTAGTAGAATCCACCAGTGAACCGCGAGGATTACGAGCGCGTTCCTGGAAATGTTTCGCAGAATCCCTTTGGCGATTCGTATGGGCGCGATATTCGGTAGTTTGTCTGCAAGTATGAACGTGGCGACAAGTCCAGCGATGCCGAAAAAGGAACTGGCAAGGAAAATTCCCAAACTCTTTCCAAGGTCGTTGTTCATGATGCTGAAATTCGGATCCGGAATTTCTATGAATGCATAGAGAACGAATGAAATGAGGACGATGCCTGCTGTCAATAAGACTCCTGAGCAGCGCCGAAGGGCCGTACCTTGATTGTTGTTATGCAGGAACCCGGATAAATTCTTTATCGGCTCGCGACAAATCCAACCACACGTAAAAAAGAATAGCACCGTCAAGTCGCGCTCGATACCAAGCGGCAGGCGAATATGATTCTTGTACAGGAGCCAACCTGCAATAAGGCTTGTGATAGCTGCTCCCGCGATAGCGATTTTTGCTTTGAGAGTGTCTTCCCGGCCTTGTGCCGGGATCTCCTTTTCACGTTGCTTGAAAAGGAACTTCGCGATTTTCTGCACCCCGTAAAACATCAGGCTTACGCTATACAGCGTGAACACGAACCAGAGAGGCCCCGATCCGATCGAAGATTTACCTGCAATGAAAATTTTGGCGAGGTTCCAGTAGAGGTAATCCCACACGCCCGCAATTTCGGGCTTGATGTTCATGATGGTCATGCGCGGTGCCCGCGGAAACCATTCAAAGTGGTATAGAACGGGATCTAGTGCCAGGAACAGCAACGAAAGCAAAATATAGGGAATCAGCAGGACGCGCGTTTTATGGATAAAGTAACTTTTGAAGTCGGAAAAACGTCGCGTGCTGAAAAGTATTCCCGATATGAAGAAAAATGCCGACATGCGGAGCGCGCTCAAGTGCAACATTCCCATGCTTACATTCGAGAAACCTTGTTCGATATGGAATAAACAGACGAGTAACAACACGAATCCCTTGAATTCGTCAATCCACCCGATTCTTGTTGCCTTGTCGCTCATGCCGTTTGATTGTCCTGCCGGACTCTTTGTCATCCCCGCCTTGAGCCGGGATCACCTATTAATACCATCTCGCTTCGTCGCCGATGGTCGTCATTGGCCCGTGTCCGGGAAATACGACAGTCTCTTTCGGGAGCGTCAGGAGCTTGCTTTTGATTCCACGCACGAGTGCATCTTCATCGCCGCCGAACAAGTCGCTGCGTCCGCGGCTTCCCGCAAATAGGATGTCGCCGGGGAACAGCAACGGCGGTACATCCTTCTGGCCGTTGACTTCGCCCGGGTTTTCACAGTAAAACGCGATGCCGCCGGGGGAGTGCCCGGCCACATGAATCACTTGCAAGCGAATGCCGGGCACCTCGACGGCATCGCCCTCGGCAAGGTAATTGCCGAGTCCGGGCGACGGTTCCCGCAGCGGAAGCCCGAACATCTGGCTCTGCTCTTCTTGCAAATCCAAAAGGAATGCGTCCTTTTCGTGCGCTTCGGGCTGCACCCCATAAGTCTTGGCGACAAACGCGTTGCCCAGTACGTGATCCAGGTGCAGGTGCGTGTTCAGCAGGTGGCGCACGGTCAGGTTGTTTGTGGCGATATAGTTCGCTAACGCCGCTTCCTCGCGTTCGTTGCTGACACTCGGGTCAATCAGAATAGCATCGCCGGTAACGTTGCTTAAAACGAAACCGTTGACTCCGAACGGATTGAACACAAAGGGCTTGAGTTTCATGGCGTCCTTCCTGAGGATTATTGTCCTCTAATGTTTCTT
This sequence comes from Fibrobacterales bacterium Fibro_02, assembly GCA_001603905.1. Lineage (GTDB taxonomy): Bacteria > Fibrobacterota > Fibrobacteria > Fibrobacterales > Fibrobacteraceae > Fibrobacter. Next base: position 19,320 of record LVAE01000057.1, on the reverse strand, counting down.
TTTCTTCTTGTGCATCCGACGGATACGTTTGAGATCTTCCATGGAAATCTCATGGAGTATGTCCATGACGCGCTCGCGAGCGTACGACTTGTTGAGCTTACGGTGCGTGACATAATCCAGCAGGCACACGCACAAAAGTAATAATCCAACAAAAATGGAAAGTGCAACCGGCCAAAGGTGAACCGAAAATTTAGCGGCGATAACACCGAATGCAGGGGGCATCAGTATTGAGCCCACATAGGATCCCGCCAATTGGATGCTGATGGCTTGGCTTGAAATGGCTTCACCGAAACGAGCTGGAGTCGCATGGATAAGAGATGGGTAGACGGGAGCACATCCGAGTCCGAGTAGACAAATGCAGATGGGCATGACCCATAACGGAAGTGGCATTGAAAGAACGAAACATCCTGCGATGACAATGAATATCCCTGCATAAATCAGCCGATGGTCAGTGAACTTGATTGCGAAAAATCCGCTGATGATTCGGCCCACCATCACCGACGCAAATAGCAACGAAACGCAGATGGCGCCGATTTCGGGCTTGAAACCGCATGCAATCAGGTAGGTTCCGCACCAGAGACTCGTCGAAATTTCGAGAGCGGAGTAAAAGAAGAAGGTCATGAACGAGAGCTTTATTCCGGGAATACGGAGAACTTCTCGTAGTCTGGGCGTACTATCGTTTCTAGATTCAGTACTTGGGTTTCCCTGAATGCTGTTTCCTGCTTCTGTCTTTTTCCAAAGGGGAAGAGAAACAAGTGTCATCACGAAAATAATTGCCAAAAGAATCGCTACGATTTCGTAGGCTCCCCGCCAATCTTTGCCCGCAAAGATTGAAAGTGACAGAAACGCAGGGCCGAGAGTTGCTCCGATTCCCCAGCTGGCGTGCAGCCAATTTGTGTGTTTTGATTCCAGGTAAATGGCGGCAAAGTTATTCATTGCCACGTCGACCGCACCACCGCCGATTCCCATGGGTATCGCACATAGGCAAAGGAATGTAAATGAATTTGCGAAACCATAACCAACCGAGGCAAATGCCGTCAGGGCTATGCTGTAGGCGACAAGTTTCCCTGTTCCAAAAAAGCGAATGAGTCTCGGAGTAATGAGGCTTGCAATAATCGTTCCTATAGAAACGATTATCGAAAGAATCCCTGCCGCAGAAAGGGGAGCGGCTAGGTCCAGTCGCATTAGTGGCCAGGCTGCACCGAGGATTGTGTCGGGGAGGCCTAGCGCAACGAATGCGACATAAATAACGATTAGAAGAAAAAACATCGGATGTTAGTAATTAGGACTAATTACTAACCCTTGATTTCCCAGGTCGTGCCTTCCTTGCTGTCCTTGATGACAACATTCATCGCGGCGAGTTCGTCGCGGATGCGGTCACTTTCGGCCCAGTTCTTGGCTGCACGGGCTTCCTTACGGGCGGCAATCAGCGCTTCAATCTTTGCGACATCCACACCGTCGTTCGCACCCTTCTTGGCGTATTCTTCACGAGGTTCATCGAGCTTCAAACCGAAAATCTGGTCGAAATCGGCAACCAGCGCTGCCTTTTCGCCGTCATCGATATCGCTCTTGAGCATCGTGTTCATGATGCCCAGAGCACGCGGCATGTTCAGGTCGTCACCGATAGCTTCCTTGAACTCGTTCTGGAATGCCTTGGCAGCTTCGCTAGTGATAGCAGTAGCCTTACCGATCAGCGGGTCCGTCTTCTTGTGCAAGCTCTTGAGGCCTTCCTTGGCGCCTTCCAAGGCTTCCCACGTGAAGTTCAGGTAGTTGCGGTAGTGGCTGCCGATGGCGAAGAAGCGGTAGTCGAGCGGGTTGAAACCGCGGTCCATCAAAAGCGTGACCGTCAGGAATTCGCCGCTGGACTTACTCATCTTGCCGAACTTGGTTTCGGTCGTGCCGTCTTCAAGCTTTTCTTCACTTGCGGTGCGCAGAAATTCACCGTGCATCCAGAAACGGGCGAACTGTACGCCGTTAGCACATTCGCTCTGGGCAATTTCGTTGGTGTGGTGCACGCGGATGTGGTCGGTACCGCCGCAGTGAATGTCGAGCGTCGGGCCATTGTACTTCATGGCCATAGCGGAGCATTCAATGTGCCAGCCGGGGAATCCAACGCCCCACGGGCTGTCCCATTCCATGGCGCGCTTCTTGTCCTTCGGGCTGAACTTCCACAAAGCGAAGTCGGTGGCGTTGTGCTTTTCGCCCATGTCGATGCGGCTACCCTTGCGGAGATTTTCCACGTCGAGGCGCGCAAAGTCGGCATAGCGCGGGAACTTGAGGCTATCGAAGTAGATACCGTCGCTGGTGCGGTAGGTGTAACCCTTTTCTTCCAAGGTCTTCACCAAGTCGATCTGTTCCTGGATGTGCTGCGTGGCAGGAGTCCAGCGTGTCGGTTCCTGGATGTTCAAACGATGCCAGTCGGCCATGAACGCGTCGGTGTAGAACTTCGCAATGTCCCAGACAGACTTGCCTTCGCGGGCGGCGCCCTTTTCCATCTTGTCGTCGCCAGAGTCTGCGTCACTGGTCAAGTGGCCTACGTCGGTGATGTTCACGATGTGGTTCACCTTGTAGCCGTAGTACTTCAGCGTGCGGACCAAAAAGTCTTCGAAAATGTAGGTGCGGAGGTTGCCGATATGGGCGAAATGGTACACCGTCGGGCCGCAACAGTACATGCGCACGGCGGGGACGCCTTCGGGGAGAGTGAAAACTTCTTTCTTGCGCGATGCGGTGTTGTAGAACTGTAGAGCCATTTTAGCCTCCGTTTAATGCGGCGCAACATGCGCCAAGCGAGCGCAAATATAGTTATTTTCATTATAGACCCATTTTTATAAATGGATTTTGATGAAAAAATGTCCCAGCGGCATTGTCAGGAAGTCGTAAACCGAAAACATATTACAAAAATATTACATAATTCGTTTTTGTGGCCCCAAATTGTCGTTTTTCGCCCATTTTCGCAAGAAAAAGCTGTTTTTTGAAATTTTTTGAGCCGTTTTGTAAAAAAAAAGTTATTTTAAGTTCGGGATGTTGGCGATATCCAATTTTGCGTGTTGTTGAAACGCGTTTTTGAATGTCGCCTGCGTCTTTGAACTATCTTTGTGGCGAAGTTGTTTAAGGATTGAATTATGTTATTTGCTAAGCGTTTGAAAGCGGGCTATACCCTGGTCGAAGTCCTGGTGGTTGTTTCCATTTTGGGAATTTTGTCTGCTATGGGCGTGGCTGGTTTGCAACAGGCCGTCGCGAATGCCCGAGTCAAGGATGCCGCAGTGAACACTGCAGCCTTTGTCGAACGTGTAGCGAATTTGTCTAGCCAGCGCAATGAAGTGCTGTGCTTGAGGATTGCTTCTGGGGATCCTCAACGTCTTTTTGTGGTTCGTGATAAAGGAACGAGGGATTGTGAGTCGCCCAACGAAGGTATTATAGACGAATTTACTATTGACGCTCCGGCGAAATTTATTGCTAATAGTGAAGCTAGTAGTGGCTGCCCTACGACGATGCGTGATTGGATTGGAAATGAAGCGAAAGTTCCCTTTAAACCTCGTATTGGCCTTGCTGCGACACCTCCAGAGGGTGGAATTTGCATTCAGTATGGGGGTCGCGATGTTTACGGTGCTGTTCGCAAAGATAAAAATAAAAATAGGGTTGTTCCGATGTGGAAGGTTGGCAATGATCGTACGTCAAACAATAATTGGAACAACTGGACTGAATTGTAGGTGGTGTTATGGTGACGGTGTGTGACAAAGTGATTGAATGTCAAAAGGCGCGCTTAAAGCGTGGTTTTGGCATAGTTGAAGTTCTGATTGCTGCTGCTGTATTAGGATTCCTCTATATGGCGGTCCTTAATTTGCAGACTGGAAACCGTGATGCACTGTTGCGTATCCGTGGTCGCGATGGAGCGACTGAAGTGGCTCAAAATTTGATAGATTCTCTAGGTTCGCTAGGACTTGCAAGTTTGTCCGATGAAAAAATCGGAATGGATGAAGATGGTAACCTTAATCCGATTGTGATAGATTCCATTAAGCGTACTTGGGAGGGACAACCTGGGATTATCACCAATACTATGACGGTCTACTACAATGCAGAAATTACTGTTTCTCCCGATGCAGATTATATGTCGAAGACGTCATCAGTTCTTTTAGGTGAGGATAGCATCAAGCATGTGTTTGCAAAACGACTGGACGTCAAGGTTAGTTGGCGATTTAAAAGTTCTACGCAATCAATTACCGTATCGGGGGTGATCAGATGAAAAGCTTGAAAAAATCTGGCTTCACCCTTATGGAACTTATGGTCTATATGGGTATTGTGGGCATTGTTGTTGTTATTGCCGGTGAGGCTTTCAGCAATTCCACCAAGTTCCGTATCCGTACCGATAACATGATCAAGGCTTCACAAGAAGCCGAGAATGTGGCAATGTTGTTTAGAGAAGATGTTGCTCAAATGGGTGCAAAGAGTGCCAGAAAAACAGGTGTGGCTGACTTAGGCACGGAGTATGGTGTGAAATTTGAGGACGTAAACGAGAATGTTTACATGCACCCTGAAGATTATGACCCGGACAAAAAAGATTCCTCCTCCTTTTTATTGACGAATGATGACGGCTTTAGTGATTTGACATTACGTCGAATTCGTTATGATGATAACGGTTATTTTTTGGCCGTTGAAGAAGTCCGTTGGTATATGGATGCGAAAAACAAGACTCTGTTGCGTTCTTGCTCTATTAAGGATGTTGCTGAAGGGGTGACTATTAGTGATGATGACCCCTGTAAGGAAGGGAGCCAACCTGTTCAAATGGCTTCTGGCGTAACAGTGTTTAATGTCGAAGCTGCGAATCCTGGTGTGAAGGTTGAAAAATCACAATTGTTTCCACCGGATGATATGGATTCTTTTAGGTTAGTTCCTCGTGTAGGTGATGAAGGCTATGCTGGCTTTAACGCTGTAAATACAGCGGGTTTTGAAAATGTCGGAGGAACTGCTATTATTCTTTCGGGTTTTTATTCAAACTACAGAAATAGTGATGATGAGGGCATTGGTGGAATTTTAGAGGCTACATATAGAAAGAAAAATCAGGCTTTTGCTATAAAAAATGAATCTGGATCTGCCGAAGATAATTGGAGCACACTTTGTGATTCGTATGGCAAAATGACCTTGCATCCTGATACGGTTTATGAAGTGTCATTTGATTTGGGGTATGTGGGCGAATATGACAAGAGCTTGATGTTTGTTCCTGGAATGGATCATATGTCGGTTGGCTTCAGAAAGGCTGGGTCCGGGGATTATGCGAAGAAAGATGGAAAAATTGTTATAGAAGATTTTATGTTCTTCCCGCCAATGGATGCTTCGCGTGGTACTGGAAAACGCTCTATGCGTTTTACTGTGCCTGAAGCTGTTGATAATGTTTGCTTGGCATTTACCTTTGCAAGTTTTTCTCCGTTAGTGTCACAAGGTAAGGTTATAATTAAGAACGTTAAAATCCATCAAGTGGCTACGGCGAATTATAAGTTTAATGGGTTTGACCCTGAATTGGGTGCTAATAAAAAAGAAAAGAAAAATGTAAAGGCTTTTAAATTGAAATTGCAGGTTAGCCGGGGTGCCAAGAATGGCGGAAAAGGCGAAACAGGCAATGTTGATTTAGTTGTTGCAACCCCTAGCAACGGTCCGAGAGATTAGCACGGAGTTTCCTATGCGTACGAATTTCTACAAAGTAATGGTGAGGTGTTTTTCCTCAAAGAGTTCTATGAAAGCCGGTGTTTCTTTAATCGCCGTGCTTTTGTTTATGTTGATTGCAACCATTGCCGCAACTGCAACCTGGAAATGGATAACGAGCGAGGGTAAGTCTAGTGCAAGCAGAATGCTGCAACGAGAAGCTCTGCAGGGGGCACAGGCGGGTATAGAAAATGCGCGTGCGTGGATGACGTTCCATGCCAATGATTTAGGTGCGGTGATAAAACAGTTTGTGGAAGATGAAACTCATCAGCCTATCAATATTACTGAACGTTTACGTCCGTTCCAAAGGGCTGATCAAACCTACAAGGTGTGGATTACTGGTGTTAATACAGAAAAAAGCACATATAAAGTAAAAATATTGTCTTCCGGAGAGGCTCGAGGTAATACACGGCATAATGAAACTGCCATTTTTAATGTAGATGGTTTGTATCAGGTTACTGTTCCGCATATTACAGAGTCTAAAAGCGTAAATCTCAACTATGCTTATTACGGTGGTGAAGTTGTAGGTACTCAGACAACGTATGCTTCTGCTGCGATTAATGGTAATTGGAATGCAAACCCGCCTAAAACTAAGGGTGATTGGATTGTGACTGGTAATGCTATTTTGACAGGTGATTATATTGAAGTGGGACAGTTGACTTGCATTGGGGGAAATCTCGGTGCCGATAACGGTTTTGTGGGTGGTGACGATCTTTATGTGGGAGGGCATGTTGACCCGTTTAACGGAAAAGTTGCTGGCAATGTATATGTTGATGGTGATTTTATGGTTTCGTCAAAATGCAGTAATGAGGACAAGGGCGGCTTTAAGGTCTTAGGAAATATGACGGTTGCGAATGGAACCTTCAATGTAGGTGATTGCGATAATGGACGAATTGAAGGTAACCTGGTAATGGATGGAAATAGTCTCTTGACGGGATTTGGTGGAAATAATGCTTTCAGTGTATACAACGATGTTTGGTTGGGCGCGAATGTGTCAATGTATACAACGGAAGGGGATAATCACGATGCTAGTAAATACAATAAACTTGTTCTGGGTACAAGTAGCGAGTCAAAAGTTTACAGTGCGAAGGCTCGTTCAGATGCGTCTTATAAGACCTTTTCTGCATCGAAAAAAATAAGACAAATTGGAGAGACTAATAGAGGATGCAATAATAGTGCTCATGCCTGTGGCTATAAATGGCCTGAAGATGCAAATTATGGCACATTTAAAATTTATTCGGAACAGGTAAAGGATGATCGATATTATCTGCATTCTAGTGATGGGCCGACTATAACTTTTAGGGAATATGAAAATAATTATTGGAAAACTCATTCTGGTGATGAGTATATGTTTTATGCTTACTTTATAGACGATCATTATCAGACGCCTACTCCGTTTTATGATAATTCTAATGAATGGGATTGCTATAATGCTACGTGTTTGTGGGGAAAACAAAATATGTGGGAAGCGGATCATTTTATAAAAACAATAACAGGTTCTCCCTATTGTACACCGCATAGAGAGTTTAAGGGGATTTTTTCCTCGGATCATCAGAATGCCCAACCTCAATGCCATTTTGCTTCATGGTTCCAGACTGAAGGTGATGTTGTCGGTACGTTGCCGTCTGAAAAAATTGCGGGAGGAAACTCTGCATTGGATAAGTGTAGTAAAATATGGACTGAAACGACCGGATGCGACGGATCCAGGTTTGTCATCCCGGATCCGATTGTTACTGCGAAAAATCAGTTCCAAGGATATGCTCAAAAGGGGTGCGCGGCATCAATTACATCTTGGGATGAAAATTTAGTGGAGAGCTTGAATGCTTGCTATAACGATCATAAAAATGATGAAGAATATGTAAAACAGAATTTCTACAATGGTTTTGTCGTTGTAAGGATAACTTCAAGTACAGGGTCAATTACAGGAACTTTAAATGGAAATTTCATTATTATAGCCACTGTTCCTATTCATGCTCAGAATGGTTTGCCTACGGCCAAATATAGTGCCGATAGTGATGCCGATAATAATTATGTTTTCTTGTATTTGGAACAAGGTGTTGCAGATGCCCTTGTTATGGGGAATAACAATGAAGTTAATAACATGTTTATCTATACAGAAGGAGAAATGCCTCAACAGAGTAAGATCCACCTGAAAGGCAATATCTATTCTCCTGCTGCAAGCTGTATTCATATGTCTTTCCAGGAAGCAGATCTTGATACAAACTCTCGATTGATAAAAGCTTTGTCTGAAGCGTCGATTCTTTGTGATGCTTCGGTGACTGCTGCTGCCTGCGGAACTGCTTCGGCAACGCCGTCTTCAAGTTCGTCCAGTACAGAAAGCGATGTTGATGTCGTTAATTTTAAGGATCGTTACTTTATTTCGATGGCTCCGCAATTAGGGGTTTCTCTGGAGTCGCAAACAAAAAGCAGCGAAACTTTGCCTCCTGTAAGGCAAAACGCAGACAAGTCTGATGTAGATTCGTCGTTTATCGTTTTTCCGCGAGTAGTTTCGTTGCCTGATGATCCCTATGGTTCTTTGGGGGATTATATCAATATTATTCCCTTGAATGGATCACATCTGAAAAAATCAGATATGAAAATAGATAGATGTTCCGCTCTTTATGGTGGAACGGGTGTTTTGCCGACGTCGATGACTGCGAAATTGTATACGGCAGGAGATGCTAAACTGACTAGAGGTAATTATAAGTGTGTAGTAAAGGCAAATGTATCTGGCTATAATCAGGAAGTTCCGTTTTGGGTGGTTGTTGGTGCTAGCCAACGGTCTGTGCCATCCGTTTCGTTCACAGCTGATTATCAGCAGATTGGCTCTATAGATACCAAAATGATTGGTGTTTTAGTTACAAAGCATGAGCTGCCTTTAAATATAAATATTGCATGCCCTCAAGAAACCGTTGAAAATTGGACATATAGCCCTCTGTTGACAAATAATGGAACTGCTCCCAATTGTTCGTTTGCAATAGATGCTAAACCAGAAAAAGATACTGTAATAAATATATTCAGCGTCTCGACTTCGGGTGCTACACATGGAACTTTAGCATTCCAGGTTATGGCAGGTGAGGGCTATAACGTTGGCGATATCCCGTACACTGTTGTTAATATTGCGTCTACGGCAACATTGAATCGCGTGAATGCTACGGCTGCAGATATTCAAGCTTATTGTCAGTCCCATTCGGATGATTGCCCGGACAATATCAATGATTGGCCGAATTGTATTTCGACAGAAACATGGGTTGTTCCGCATGGAACTAGTTATATTGAAAACTATAAGAATGACTCTTGGACGATTTCATTGAGTGGTGGAAGTTCTGTAAATTTGGAGTCTACTTCCAATAAGTGTGTGACTATTATTCCTAATGAAAGTAGAACTTTGGCTGATGTGACTCCTGGTACTGCGATTTCTCTTAAGGCTACTGCCAAGGCTCGTAAGAGGGATTTGACGGTTTCCTTTGCAGGTAATATTGATAGTGATAAAGAACCCGTCGTGTATGTGAATGTTGAGGGACATGATCCTGTTTCGTGTCGATATAGATCTGCTTCAACAACGAAATCCTGTACGATAACTGTGTTTAGCGGAGAACTTGTTTCTTTGACAATTGATACAACTTTGAGCGACAATAGAAACTTCAGCTATTGGAAGTGCTCGGGAAGTAGTTGCCCGACGGATTATGCAGTTACATCGTCAAAATATGAAAGCTTCTATGTGACAGATAACAATACGACGGTCTATGCTCATTTTGGAGAGTCTGATAAACATTGTTTCTTTGATGAATTCAAAAATGGCTCGGTTAATTGTGCTAGCTTGGTTGTGGAAGAAAAGAAGTATTGCATAGACGATTGCCTGTCTGAAAACAATAATGTGTGCGCCTCGGCTGAAGCTACGGGAAGTGTCTATGCAAATGCAAAGTGGCATTTGATTAGCGGAGCTATCAATGATATTCATCTTGATGCGTATAGTGGAAAAATTTATGTGAAAAAGGATAAGAGCGTAACGGTCATGAGTACGGTAGATGCAGGCCGTGCTGGAACGCTGAAAGCTCTCGTCCAACTTCCACGTGTGTCTTCTTCGCTAGGAAGTTCTTCTGACAAAGTTCGCAATACGGGCTTCTTGTTGCGTTCAAATGCAGATGCGTCAAGTTATTTGATGTTAAATGTGTATATGGATAATTCTAATAGGGTGGTTGCGCAAATTTGTAAAAATGGCGGAAGCTGCTTGTCGGATATTTTGACTCGCAATAGTTCTCCTCTTTACACATCTGCTAGTAATATGGTCATGATTTCTGCTATTATTACAAAGACTGATGAATTGATTGTGTCCGCTTATGAAGGTAATTATTATGGCACACCTAATGTGTATACTAAGAGTTTTGACCTTTCAAAATTGACTTCGAGCAATAACACCGTTAATAACGTGTATGTGGGATATCGCTTGGAAAATTCTGATCTCAAATTATACGGTATTGGCTGGATTAGCGAAGAATATGCGTCCGAGTGTCATGAAACACCTCCTATTGTGAAGTGTTCTTTTGCAGCGAAAGCCGAAAATGGAGTCATTCCCACCCAACAGGATGTTGAACCTTGGGTTGGACATTCTGGTTGGTTCGACTCACGTAAATACAATTGTGAAAAGAAATTCTATTACTATAATGGAACAGATGCCTGTGGCGGGTCTTCTACGGGGGTGGTTGCTTGTAATGGCAGCTATAACTTTAGCAATGATGGTGCTGGGCAACATGGCTATGATGGACAAAAAACTGCTAAGGCTGGCTTGAAATGTACGTTGGATGGAACCGATGGCATGTGGGCTGCAGATCCAGAAGATGCTGAAACGGGTGAGTCTTATCGGGCTCATTGTGGCACATTCTGGACTGGTAATTATACGGAATGTACTCATCATGCGGATTTGTTCTCTGGAGAATTGTATCTAAGTGATATAGGTGATGAACAGGTTGCTACTTTTACTAAAGAGAATTTGAGATCAGCATCATTAAGAATTGAAGCTGAAAATCCTGATAATAGCGAAGTGGAAGTTTGGCTCTTTAGTGAAAGTGATGGCTATGGTGAAGATAATTACCCAAGTTTGGCAAGTTCCTTTAGTGGTACGGTAGGTACGATTGATGTGTCAAGCCTGTTGGGTGGTTCTGGCGGATTTGACCCTGAAAAAGTTGTGCAGATTGCTTTTAAGAGTAAGAATACAGGAGTGGTAGTTATAAAGTCCGTTACATCTGTATGTTCGCAGGCGGTTGGGGTTGAAAGTTGTAATGTCAGTAGAAGTGGCCATGGTCCAACAGCAACGTTGAATGTTGATGCTATGATTACAAATCTTGAATTGGTTGGCTCTTTTGTTGTTTCGGGAACCTGTACTGATCCAGGCCCTGGTAGTGATGACAAAACGGTGAGCAAAACGATGACAGATGGTTATAGCAATAATAGTGACGGCTCTATCACGTTGTCGGATGTAGCCAATGGTACTGATATTCCGCCTAAACATACTTGTAGTCTGTCGTTAACGGTAATTCCTGAAGGATCGTCTACTGGGTATACTAAACAATGCTCCGGAGGTGAAGCTGAAGATGATGTGTCTTGTACAACAACAATTGAAAAGAATAGCGTAGAATTAGGTGCTAATTCTCCCACGTTTACTTTTGTATTGGATCATTGTCCTGCTGGAGGATGTGGTGAGTATGAAATAAAGCTTGGCAGTCAAACCGTATTTACTGGAACTTGTGAAACAGGCCCCAGATGTAGTGCTTCGAAATCGGGCTCTGCTCAAACTGCTGTGGGTACAGGCTATACATATTCTGTGATTAGTAAGGCTGATCCGGCGTTGTTCACCTGTGATACGAAATCGTTTGATGTCGTTGCTGCAAGTTCTAATTCTACCGAAACCAGTAGCGAATCTGTGGCGGAGGAGTCGAGCAGCAGCGAAAGTTCTTCATCTTCAAGTGAAGCCGAGGAGTCTAGCTCGTCTGAAAGCTTGCTGTCTGTAACTTGTTCCGTTGGAAATGCTTCGACAATGAGTAATCAATCAGGAAAGTCGGTTGGTGATTCCATATCGGTGACTCCGTATACAGTATCGGGGTGTAATAGTAGTGGATGCTCATATTCGATTGTTGCTGAAAGTCATACGATTTCGCCTGCGCAGACAAGTTCGACGTATGATGGAGGCTCTATTTCTTTCGCTGATGCGGGAGCCAGTGATACGGAAAATTATACGTTGACCATTTCTCTTGGTGGGGAAAGTCATTCTTGTACGTTTAGCGTGACTTATTCTACTGGTGAGGAAAGCTCGAGTAGTGAAGCTGAAGCGAGCAGTAGTGCAAGTATGCCGACGGTGGCTTTGACAAATACTGAAAATAACTCGGGTGGTCCCTTAACTACAGGCAGTTATAAAGTGACTGCTATTGCGTCCTGTTCAAATGTTCGCTTTAATTGTGAGTATAATTTTACCAATACGGGATGCTCTATTGGGGTGAATGCAAATACAGCTGTTTCGGGAGAGATGAATAGTTCGAATAACATTCTTTCCCCAAAACCTGTTGTGGGTGATGTTTTGACGGTTACTGGAACGGTAACGAATATTTGGTGTGCTGGATGGTAAGGGGCTAATTACAAAAGAAAGTCTATGAATTGTGAAGATCTCTCCGCTGGAGGGATCTTTTTTGCATATTTCACACCTCTCTTCCGAACTTTACGAAAATCTCCCCAAATTCTTACATTTTGATTTTTGCTTAAGGATCTCCTCGGGTGGCTTTTTACAGGTTCTGTATTTTCTAAATTGTGGGCGAAACTTTGAAAGTGCGGTCATCCGCAGAGGTATGTATATAATGTCTAAGACGATTTTGCTTTTCCCGGGCCAGGGTGCCCAGTATGTGGGCATGGGCCAGACGCTCGCTTCTACTTTTGAACCGGCCAAGAAGCTCATGCAGCAGGCCGATGAGATTCTCGGTTTCTCGCTCTCCAAGCTGATGGCCGAAGGTCCCGAAGATGTCCTGAAGAGCACTGACAACACCCAGCCGGCTCTCTTTACTGTGTCTGCCATGGTGATGGAACTCCTCAAGTCCGAAGGTTTTGCTTTTGACTATGTGGCGGGCCACTCCCTTGGTGAATACTCCGCCATTTACGCTGCCGGCGGTTTCAGCTTCGAAGACGGCCTCCGCCTGGTGCGTACCCGTGGCGAACTCATGGCCAGCGCCGGTTCCAAGAATCCGGGTGCCATGGCTGCTATCATGGGCCAGGACGAAGCCAAGATTCTTGAACTTTGCGAAGCCGTGAAGGATGCTGGTACCGTGGTTCCGGCAAACATCAACTGCCCGGGCCAGATCGTGGTGTCCGGTGCCGTCGCCGGTGTGAACAAGCTCGTCGAAAACTGCGCTGCTGCAGGCATCAAGGCCATTCCGCTCGCCGTGTCTGGCGCCTTCCACAGCCCGCTGATGCAGTTCGCTCAGGCAGGCCTTGCCGAAGCGATTGCCAAGACCAAGTTCAACGATGTCGAAAAGCCCGTGATTGCTAACGTGATTGCCGAACCGGTCACGAAGGGTGCCGAACTTGCCGAACTTTTGGTGAAGCAACTGGTATCTCCGGTCCGTTGGAATGATTGCATGAACAAGGCCATGTCCTTGGGCGTGACGCAGGGTGTCGAAGTGGGTTCCGGCAAGGTGCTCATGGGCCTGATGCGTAAGATCAGCCGCGACGTGAAGGTCACTCCGGTCGAAACGATCGAAGCATTTGAGGCATTGAAAGGCTAACATTTAGAGTGTCATCCTGAGTAAGCGAAGCGCATCGAAGGATCTTTCGACTACGCCTGGCGGCTCCGCTCAAGATGACACCGCAGCGTTGAAATTTTTAATCATAGGAATACAAACATGGGTAAACTTACTGGTAAAAAGGCAATCGTGACGGGCGCTTCTCGCGGTATCGGTCTTGCCATTGCAACCAAGCTCGCCAGCGAAGGTGCTGACGTCGCCATCCTTTCCACCTCGGTCAAGGAAGATTTGGCCGCCAAACTTTCCGCCGAACTTGGGGTGCAGGTCAAGAGCTATGCTTGCAACGTGGCCGACTCCGAAACGGTGCAGAGCGTGTTCAAGCAGATCATTGCTGACATGGGCACGGTCGACATCCTGGTGAACAACGCCGGTATTACCCGCGATGGTCTCCTGATGCGCATGAAGGACGAAGACTTCGACGCCGTGATCGCTACGAACCTGCGTTCCGTGTTCCTTTGCACTCGCGCTGTTGCCCGCACCATGATGGGCAAGCGTACCGGCCGTATCATCAATATTTCGAGCATCAACGCCCTGCACGGCCAGGCCGGTCAGGCCAACTATGCCGCTGCCAAGGCTGGCATTATCGGTATGACCCGCTCCAACGCCATGGAATTCGCTTCTCGCGGTATCACCGTGAATGCCATTGCCCCTGGTTTTATCGGTACCGACATGACCGCTGCCATGGATGACGCTACCAAGGAAAAGTATGCTGCCCAGATTCCGCTCGGCCGCATCGGAAAACCCGAAGATGTGGCCAATGCAGTCGCATTTTTGGCATCTGACGACGCCTGCTACATCACCGGCCAGATTCTTGGTGTCGATGGTGGGTTGAACGCCTAGGCATTTTTTACTAAATTTGAACTCAAACAATCAAATCCAAATGGAGATTACAATGAACGAAGAAATTTTCAAGAAGGTCACCGCTGTTATCGTTGACAAGCTCGGCGTTAAGGCTGAAGATGTCAAGCCGGAATCCGAATTCGGTAACGACCTCGGTGCCGACTCCCTCGACCGCGTGGAACTCGTGATGGCCCTCGAAGACGAATTCGAAGTCGAAATCCTCGACTCCGACGCCGAAAAGTTTGCCAAGGTTGCCGACGTGGTTGCCTTCATCGAAGCTAAGAAGGCTTAATTATTAGCCTTTTTCGATAGAGCTTTAAAGAGGCGGGACCATCAGGTGCCGCCTCTTTATTTTTCCTATTATGTCATTATCAACTTTTCCTCCATACGTCATCCTCGACCGCTAGGGAGGGGATCCATAATTTGAATTTCAATGATGGATTCCGTCACGCTTCGCGTTCCAGAATGACTTCATGGTATAACTTATGGAACAAACAACTCTTCTCCACAAAGTGCTTAAACTCTGGTTTCGCCAGAAGTCCGATGGCGGGCTTGAGGCGAAGCTCGGGTACCGGTTCAAGGATCCTGAACTCTTGGCGCACGCATTGGTGCACCGCTCTTTCCTGACTGGTACGGACCTGCCCTACGTGAGCAACAACGAACGCCTGGAGTTCCTGGGCGATTCCGTGCTGAACATGCTTACGACGGAATTCCTCTACAAGACTTACCCCGACGATCCGGAAGGTGAACTTTCCAAGCGCAAGAGCGCCATTGTGTCGGGACATGCCTGCGCACAGTCGTCCAAGGAATGGAGCCTGAGCGAGTACGTGAAGGTGGGCAAGGCCGAAGAAAAGCTCGGTGGCCGCGGCAAGGAAAGCATCCTGGCTGACGCTTACGAGGCTGTGCTCGGTGCGGTTTATTTGGATGGTGGCCTCGAAGAAGTCCGCGCGATTCTGAACAAGTTCCACTTCCCGCGCGTGCAGGAGATTATTTCTGCCGATGATTTCGCGAACCACAAGAGCGAACTGCTGGAATACCTGCAAGGCAAGCTCCGTACGGTGCCGGAATATGTCGTGGTCGACGAATCGGGACCGGAACACCAGAAGGTGTTCACGGTCGAAGTTCGCGTGGATGGTCGCGTGTACGGTCGCGGTCAGGGCGGCAACAAGAAGAAGGCTGAGCAGGAAGCTTCCCGCGTGTCGCTCGAAATGCTTTTAGCTGAAGCCGCGAAGGCCGAAGCCGATGGTTCGGCAAGCTCACCAACCGACAAAGCTGCCGCCCCCAAGCCCAAGAAACAGAAACAGCGCCACGTCGGCTTGCCGTAACGTTCTTCGCAGCAGTCATGCCGGACTTGTTCCGGCATCACCACACTTCTCGCAATTGTCATGCCGGACTTGTTCCGGCATCACAATTTTTTGTACATTCTTTCTATGCAATCCTATAACTATTATGTTTATCTGCTAACAACGAGTGACAACTCCGTATTCTATACAGGTGTAACAAATGACTTAGCTCGAAGGGTTGTAGAGCATAAGGTTCATAGGAATAAAGGTTTTACGAGTAAATACAATGTATCGAAGCTTGTGTATTATGAGTTGTTTTTTAATATTGAAGACGCCATAAAAAGAGAAAAACAACTGAAAAGGTATCCACGGGTTTGGAAGTGTAACCTTGTGATGTCAAAGAATCCTGAATGGAATGACTTGTCCGCATCTATAGGAATAACTAAAGAAGTCACCGAATCCGCAAAAGGGAGCGTTGTTCCCGGGATAAACCCGGGAAGACAAAACCCATCCGCAGTTCCGTCGATCTAGGCCTTGTCCCGCCGTAGCCGATTGTTCTCTGCGGCTGTCATGCCGGGCATCTTCTGCCATAGCGAACTATTTCTCGCAATTGTCATGCCGGACTTGTTCCGGCATCACCTTTTATTCTGCACCCGTTGGAATAACACCGAGTCCGCAAAAGGGACCGTTGTTCCCGGGATAAACCCGGGAAGACAATCTTTCTGAACAATTTATCTATATTGTTCAGTATGAAAGATTTTTCTGTTAAAGTTTCTTGTGCGGTTCTTGTTGCATCCGCGTTTCTATTTTCTGCCTGTAACGAGTCCGGCGCATCCAAGGGTGCTGCCACTAAAAATGCCGAATTGAATTGCCCCGAGTTGCCGCAGGATCCTGAAGCGACAGGCGAGTTCGACCCGATTGCCTCGAAGGATGCCCGCCCCTGCGGTGCGATTACCTTGTGGGGCTCCGCGATGCCTAAGTCCTTTAACATGTGGGAAGACTACAACAGTTTCTCGGCGGAACTCATGGGCATGATGTTCGAACCTCTCGTGAGCCTGCATAGCACCGAAGACCGCGAAGTGGGAATTCTCGCAGACAGCTGGAGTGTGTCCGAAGACGGCAAGACATTCACTTTCCATGTGGATCCGCGCGCGAAGTGGAGCGACGGTAAATCGGTGACCGCCGAAGATGTGCAGTTCTACTACGACGTCATCATGGACGAGAAAAACCTCACGCCGATTTTCAAGGTGGGGCTAAGCCGATTCGACCGCCCCGAAGTCGTGGATAGTTTGACCATCAAGATGACCGCCAAGGAATCGCATTGGGGTAACTTCTGGGAAGCTGCAGGCATGCTCGCCTTCCCGAAGCATGCGTGGGCGGGGAAGGACTTCAACCAGATCCGCTACGAATTTCCGGTGGTGTCCGGTCCGTACAAGATCAAGACCTTCCGCGAAGACCGCTACGTGGAACTGCAGCGCCGTGCTGACTGGTGGGGCTTCAAGAAGAACTGGAACCGCGGCAAGTATAACTTCGAAAAGATCCGCTACCGTTTTATGAACGACCAGACGAAGGCGCTCGAAGCGTTCAAGAAGCAGGATATCAACGCCTACGCCATTTACACCAGCAGCATCTGGATGAAACAGACTGACTTCGACGCCATTCAGAAGGGCTGGGCGGTCAAGCAGCGTATCTTCAACAAGGAACCGATTGGTTTCCAGGGCATGGCCATCAACTTGCGTAAGCCGCAGTTCCAGGATGTCCGCGTGCGCCGCGCCCTCAACATGCTCTTGAACCGTGAAGCGATGAACGAAAAGTACATGTACAACCAGTATTTCTTGCTCAACAGCTATTACCCCGACCTGTGGGAAGGCAACCAGAATCCGACGGCACCTCTCTACAAGTTCAACCCGGATAGTGCTCGTGCCCTTTTTGCAGAAGCCGGCTACAAGGTGAATGCGCAGGGCGTGCTCGAAAAGGACGGCAAGCCGTTCGCCATCAACTTTATCACAAGTCAAGAAGACTTGCGTCACCTCACGCTGTTCCAGGAAGACTTGAAAAAGGTGGGTGTCGTCGCTACCATCGAACAGATGTCGCAGAGTACGCTTCGCAAGCGCCTGGATGATGCCGACTTTGATTTGTATTGGGTGAACTGGGGCGCAGGCCGCCTCCGCGACCCGGAAGCTAGCTGGAATTCGACGACGGCTCTCCAGAAGGGAACGAACAACCTTGCTGGCGTGCAGGACAAGGTGGTGGATAGTCTCATCAACTTGCAGAAGACTGAATTCGATCTCGCGAAGCGCAACGAAATCCTGAAGGCACTCGATAACCGCCTCGCCGAAATCGTGCCTTACGTACTTATGTGGCAGTGCGATCATCACCGCATTCTCTACTGGAACCGCTACGGTACGCCGGAGAAGGTATTCGACCGCTTCAACCGCGAAGATGCTATCCCCGTTTACTGGTGGCTTGATCCTACGAAGTCCGCTGCTCTTGACAAGGCCATGAAGGCCGGCGAAAGCCTGCCCGTGCCTGAATACGATGTGAAGTAGACGGTAGTCTGTATGTCATTGCGAGGATCGTAGTGACGAAGCAATCACTCGTGACAGTATTTTCCTGAACTGTCATTCTGGAGGCCCCTTTGGGGCCGACGGAATCCAGTACTGGATCCCCTTCACTTCGTTCCGAGGATGACTGTGTCGAAGGATCTCTTTGCTCACTATACAAAATAAGCCGCGCGTTTGCGCGGCTCAATTTCTTTTTGCGTCTTCTACAAATTAGAAGAAGAATTCAGCTCCGAAGTAGAGGCCGCTGGCATCGCCACCCATGTTGGAGTGCTTGCCGCTACGCACGAAGAGCTTGGCCTTGAGGTCCAGCTGGTTCGGAATGACAAAGTAGTCGGCGCCGAGCCAAAGGATGACCTGCTTGTCGCCGTCGTCGTTAGCGCCGTATTCATGTTCCTTGCCGTCTTCGCCCTTAGCGGTCCAGGTGCTTTCGGTCATACGGTACTTGATCTGGAGTCCGACGAACGGGGTGATGCCGACATCCGGGATGGTGTAGCCGAGTTCGCCGGCAAGATGGATTTCGAGGCCGCGTTCGTTGTTGTTGTGTTCAAAGCCCCAGAAGATGCCTGCTTCGGTACCGAACTTGAGGCCCGGAGCATCCTTGATTGGCATGCTGAACTGGCCACCCACGTAGAAAGCGATTTCGTCGCTCGTGACTTCGTCACCGCCGACGGGGAGGTTCAAGTCGAGGAAGATGGCAACCATCGGGTCAATCTGGTAGCGTCCACCGATGGTCAGGTCGCGCAGACCGTCGCCGCCATTTTCGCAGCCGTCACAGTCTTCTTCGCTCCAGAACTGGAAACCCCAGCCCTGCAACGACACTTCAAGGTTCTGAATGACGCTGTAGCGTGCACCGACCTTAAGGCCTGCCTGGGACCACTTGTGATACCAGTCGTAGTACATGCCGGCTTCGGCAGAACCCCTGCCTGCTTCGAGGACGGGGTAGTAATCCCAAGTTGCAAATGCGGCGCTGAGTGCGAAAGCCGCGATAAGGGCGATTTTTTTGAACATTCCAGACTCCTTAGTAAATTGGTTTTGCCCAAATTTAGCAATTTAACCCCATTGTGGGATGTAAAAAAAAGATACCCCGGACTTTGAACTGAACCCAAAAAGTTGGACAGTTTAAAGTTAGGATAAAACTGAGTTATGAGTCCG